>PNAP01000031.1 GCA_003169735.1 Chloroflexota bacterium
ACGACGTACATCTGGTCTTCCTTGTCCGGGATCTGCCCTGTGCCGCGGACCGAATCGGTGTTGACGACGACCGGCGGCCAGATCTCGGTCATGCCGTGTTCGCTCGTATGGATGCCGATGAAGAAGTCGATGAGCGCGCGTTGGAGGGCGGCACCAGCGCCGCGATAGATCGGGAAGCCGGAGCCGGCGACCTTGGCACCAGCGGCCAGGTCGAACAGACCGAGCGCCTCACCGACCTCCCAGTGGGGCTTGCGGCCTTCGTGCGGCGCCGGCTCGCCCCAGGTTCGAACGATGACACTGGCCGTCTCGTCGCCGACGGGCACGTCGGGGTCGGCCGGATTGGGGATGCGCAGCATCAAGTCGTCGAGCTGCGCCTGGATCCGGGCCGCGTTGGTGTCGGCCGTGGCGATCTTCTCGCCGAGCGTGCGTGCCTCGGCCTTGAGGGCGTCGCCCTTGCCGCGGTCGCCGGCCTTCATGGCGGCGGCCACATCCGCGCTGCGCGCCTTGAGATCGGCGCGCAGACCGTCAGCCGTTCCGGTCAGCTTGCGGCGGTCGGCGTCCAGGCGCAGGGCCTCGTCGACAAGTTTCGGGTCCTCGCCCTTGTCGATGGCGCCCTGGCGGACGCGATCGGCGTCCTCCCGCAGCCGCTGAAGTCCGACGCTCACGTCCTCTGCCCTCCTGCCGCGCTCCTCAGACGTTCGACCACGAAGGCATGCTCGAGACTGGCCAACAGCCAGCCTGCGCGGGGCCCGTTGGCACGGCCGAGGAAGGCAGCGTAGATCGCGGCGAACGCATAGCCCGACGCCATATCAGCAGCTTTGGCGGTGCGAAAGATGAGGTCTTGCCACGCGTCGCCCGAAGCCGGACGCTCCCCGTCGGCGGCATCGGCGAGCGTCGCCATGTAGGCGCGTTGCGGCGGATCCAACTCGGCGACCGACGAGGGCACCTCCGACTGGACCTCGACGCGGTAGCGATCCGGAGCGAAGGCCGCCAGCCAGCGGCGGCAGATCTCCACCCGCTCCCGCAGGATCTCGGTCTCGCGCTCATCGAGCGGCGAACCCTTCTCGGCCGCCAAGCGCGCCTCGACGTCCACGCCGGGCACCTGGATGAGCAGCGCCAGGTGGCGGAACGGCGGTCGGAATCGAGCGCCTTCCACGGCCGCATCGGCGGCCGCATCGACGAGGCTCGCCCGGAAGATGCGGTCCGGGTCAGGCGGCAGCTCACCGCGCACCGGCAACCCGGCAGTGGCGGCTGCGATGCGGTCGAACTCGTCGAACAACCCCGGGATGGTGTCGCCCTCTGGATCGAAGTCGAGCGCCCGCCGGGGCTTGCTGCGCAGGAACAGGAAGCGGATCAGCTCGGGCGGCAGCAGGGCGGCCATGTCGTGGGCCGAGACGCCCAGGCCTTTGCTGGTGCTCATCTTCTTGCCACCGATGTTGAGGAACTCGTAGCTCACGTTGAGCGGCGGCTCGCGGTCGAAGACATCGCGCGCGATGGCATCGCTCCGTTCGCGCGAGCCACCGGCCGTGGCAAGGTCCTTGCCGCAGCCCTCGATGGTCACCCCGAACAGGCTCCACTTGGCAGCCCAGTCGACGTTCCACTTGAGTTTGGCGCGTCCCTTGAAAGGGATGACGCGGCCGCTGTGCCCGCAGCCCTTCGCCCAGTCGACCAGGTCCGGCCGGCAGCTGTAGGCGACGGTGTGGCCGTTCCAGTCGGTCGCGAGGGTCGTGCCCGATCGCCCGCAGACCTCGCAGATGATGGAGATGGGCAGCCAGTCTTCGCGCTTCTCGACATGGCTGACGCGTCGGTAGATGTCACGCACGAGGTCGGCGCGGTCGAGAGCGACGCGGATGTACGGATCGACGCTCCCGTCCGCGTAGCGTTCGCTCATCCAGTAGATCTCCGGCGCGACGCCGAGTGGCGCGAAGGTGGCCATGAACAGCTCACCTACGAAGTGGCGCGCGTAGCTGGCCGCGCCGCTGCCCTCCGGTGCCGGCACCATCGCCAGCGGCATCCCCATGTACCGCTCGACCGAATCACCGGTCAGATGGGCCGCGGCGTCCATCGGGTCGAGATCGTCGACGCCGTACAGGAAGCGCGTCTCGACGCCGCGTTCACGCAGCGCGCGCACGATCGCGTCGTGCAGCACGACGCCGCGCAGGCTGCCCACGTGGACCGTGCCCGACGGCGTCTTGGAATCGTTGACGACCTGCGGCCCCTCCGCGGCGGCCGCGATCTCGTCGGCCCAGTACATCGGAAGCGGCGTCAGCTGATGCTGACGATCTTGTAGACCGAGTCGCCGGCGGGGACCGAAACGGTGATCTTGTCGCCCTTCTTGCGGCCAAGGAGCGCGCGGCCGACGGGCGACTCGTTGGAGATGCGTCCCTCGAGCGGCGCCGCCTCGGCCGAGCCGACGATGGTGTAGCGCTCTGACCCGGACGCGCCCTCGATGTCGACGGTCGAGCCGATCTGGACATGGGTCGTCGAGTGGTGCTCGTCGATGATGACCGCGTTCTTGATGAGCGCCGACAGGGTCTGGATACGGCCCTCCACGAACGCCTGCTCGTTCTTGGCGTCCTCGTACTCGGCGTTCTCCGTCACGTCGCCGTGTTCCTTGGCTTCGTGGATGCGGCCGGCGACCTCGGCGCGGCGGATGTTGACCAGTTCGTCGAGCTCATCGCGCAGCTTCTGGAGGCCGTCGGCAGAAAGATAGGCGGGTTTGTTGTTCATCGGGTGCTCTCGTAGGCTTGGACTGAACGCTTCGTTGGGCAGAGATCCGGTCGTCTGGTCCCAGCGAGACGGCAAGGACCCCCGCGCGCGCCGTGGCGGACGGGGGACCAACCGGAGGCGCGGATTGTAGCACCGCCTACCCGGCGAGCCGGTCGAGGCGCTTGCGGACGCGGACCAGCGAGACCCGGTCGGCGAACGCCACGAAGAGCGTGTCGTCGCCGGCGATCGAGCCGATGACCTCCGACCAGCGAGCACGGTCGAGCGCCGCGGCGATGGCATGGGCGCTGCCCGGGATGGTCCGGATGACGAGGAGCAGCCCAGCCTGACGGATCTCGATGGGCAGGTCGTGCAGGACCTGGCCGAGACGGTCCTCGCCGGACACTTCGCGGTCGTCGAGGCGCAGCGGCAACGCGTATGACTGGACGCCGGCGCGTCCGACCTTGACCAGGCCGAGCTCGGCGACGTCGCGGCTGACGGTCGCCTGGGTGGCGCGGAAGCCGCGTTCTCGGAGCGCGGCGACGAGTTCCTGCTGGGTCCGGATCGGGCGCTGCTCGAGCAGGTCGCGGACCGCCTGCTGCCGCAGCTGCTTCATCAGCTCCATCGACGGCCGCGCTAATGCGTGATGACGAAGACGACCACCAGTGCAGCGAGGCCGAGGCGGTAGATGACGAACACGTCGGTGTTGGAGCGCCGCAGGTAGGAGAGCAGGACGCTGATGGCGGCGAGCCCGGCCAGCAGGGCAGCCACCATGCCGGCGAGGAGCGGCACGAGGTCGACGCCGGCGAACCCTCCGGAGAAGACGACGCGGCTCTCCCACAGCCCGGCGCCCGCGATGATGGGCACAGCCATCAGGAACGCGAAGCGAGCTGCGGCCGCGCGCTCCAGCCCGATGAACAGGCCGGCGGCGATGGTGATGCCCGAGCGGCTGATGCCGGCGAAGAGCGCGCCCGCCTGGGCAACACCGATGATGACCGCGTCGCGCACTCGCAGGTCGTCCAGCGTCCGACGATGGGTACTCCACCGATCCGCCGCCCACAGCAGCGTCGCGCCGGCGGCAAGCAGGATGGCCACGAAGATGAGGTTCTTGGGATCGTGGAAGAACGTGTCGAAGAAGTTCTCGAGCGCGGCGCCGAGGATGGCGCCCGGCAGCATCGAGATGAAGATCAGCCAGGCGAGCCGCCGCTCCTGATAGCCGCTCACGCGGCGCTCTCGGATCGAATCGATCCAGGCGCGCAGCAGGCCGACCAGGTCGCGCCAGAAGTAGATGATCAGCGCCACGAGCGTGCCCATATGGAGCATCACGTCGAACGCCGTCGTGTTCAGGAACGGGTCATTCCAGCCGAGAACGCGCGGGACGATGATGAGGTGCGCCGAGGATGAGATGGGCAGGAACTCGGTCAGACCCTGGACCACGCCCAGCACGATCGCCTTGAAGAGCAGGTCCATATCGTCGGTGCCCTCCCGGACCTAGCGGATGAACAGCGGCGCGAGTACCAGCGTGATGGTCGCCAGCAACTTCACGAGCACATGCAACGACGGCCCGGCGGTGTCCTTGAATGGGTCACCGACAGTGTCGCCGACGACGCCGGCGGCGTGGGCATCGGTGCGCTTGCCGAGCACGTTGCCCGCAGCATCAAGCAAATGGCCCGACTCGATGTACTTCTTGGCGTTGTCCCATGCCCCGCCCGAGTTGTTGAGGAAGGTGGCGAGCAGGACCCCGGCGATGGTGCCGACCATCAGGAAGCCGGCGATCGCCTGGTAGCCGAGCAGCACTCCGACGATGATCGGCGTCGCCACGGCGACCACGCCGGGCAGGATCATCTCGCGCAGGGCCGCTCGCGTGGTGATGTCGACGACGCGGGCGTAATCCGGGCGCTGCGTGTAATCCATGATGCCGGGCATCTCGCGGAACTGGCGGCGCACCTCGACGATGATCGCCTGGGCCGTCTTGCCGACCGCGCGGATGGCCAGCGAGCTGAAGAAGTAGGCGAGCATCGCGCCGATGAGCGCGGCCACGAAGACGCTGACGCTGGCGAGGTTGACGGAGGTCAGCAGCGTCGAGACGCCGTTGGCATCGACCGCCGGGCGCGTTCCGGCCGCGATCTGGTTGCCGAGGATCAGGTTGACCTTGTCGATGTAGGCGTTGAAGAGGAGGAACGCGGCGAGGCTCGCGGACGCGATGGCGTAGCCCTTGGTGAGCGCCTTGGTCGTGTTGCCAACAGCATCCAAGCGGTCGGTGATCTCGCGAGCGCCGGCCTCCGCCTTGGAGAACTCGGCGATGCCGCCGGCGTTGTCGGTGATCGGCCCGAAGGTATCCATTGCCAGGATGTAGGCCGTGGTCATGAGCATGCCCATCGTCGCGACCGCGGTGCCGAAGATGCCACCGACGTTGTCGCCGTTCGAGTTGACGATACCGGCCTGGTCGCCGAGCCAGTGGCTGGCGAGGAGCGCGATGCCGATGGTGATGGCGGTCACGAAGGTCGTTTCGAAGCCGACCGCGGTGCCGGCGATGATATTTGTCGCTGGGCCGGTCTTCGACGCTTCGGCGATCTCCCGGACCGGCCGGAATGTTCCCGCCGTGTAGTACTGCGTGATGTAGACGAAAGCTACGCTGGTCGCGAGGCCGACGACGCCGGCAAAGAAGAACCAGACCCACGCCGGCAGGCCGTTGGCGCCGAGCTGCCCGCCCGTGTTCATCATCACGTAGGTGCTGATGCCGAGACCGATGACGGCGAAGAAGGTCGTCGCCCAGTAGCCGCGGTTGAGGATGTTCATCGGGTTCTCGTCTTCCCTGCCGCGGATGAAGAACGCGACGGAGAGGATGGTGCCGAGCAGGCCGAAGGCGCGGACGACGAGCGGGAAGAAGATCCAGGCGGTCGGATTCGGCCAGCCGGAGGCGACCGCGATGCCGTAGACGGCGACGCCCAGGATCATCGCGCCGATGTTCTCGGCAGCGGTCGACTCGAAGAGGTCAGCGCCGCGGCCCGCGCAGTCGCCGACGTTGTCACCGACGAGGTCAGCGATGACCCCGGCGTTGCGTGGGTCATCCTCCGGGATGCCCGCCTCGACCTTGCCGACGAGGTCCGATCCGACGTCCGCGGCCTTGGTATAGATGCCGCCGCCGAGTTGGGCGAAGAGGGCCACGAACGAGGCGCCGAAGCCGAAGCCGACGATCAGGAACGGCGCGTCATGGGTCGCCTGGCCGCCGGCCAGACCGCCGTACGCCGCGAAGATCGACCAGACGCCGAGCAGCGACAGGGCGACGACGAGGAAGCCCGAGACCGCGCCGCCGCGCATCGCGACCTGGACCGCGCCGACGAGGCTGTGGCGAGCCGCGGCCGCGGTGCGCAGGTTGGCCTTGACGCTGATGAACATGCCGATGATGCCCGACGCCATCGAGCACGCCGCACCGACCAGGAAGGCGATGCCCGTCCGGATCCCGAGATCGAGGCCGAAGACGTTGGTATCGGCGACGGCTTTGCCTTCGACGAGCGTGATGACCGCCGCGATGATGACCGCGCCGAAGATGGCAAGGATGCCGATGGTGGTGTACTGGCGACGGATGAAGGCCACGGCGCCCTCGTAGATGGTCGCCGCGACGTCCTGCATCGCCTGGGTGCCCTTGTCGCGCGAGATGACATCGCGGGCGAGATACAGGGCGAACAGGACGGCGGCGATGCCGGCCACGGGGATGATGAGGTTGATCGTGTCTCCCACGGTCGTCGGTCAGCCTCCTGAGGTACATGCCTGGTGCTGGGGATTTGGGCGTCCAGACAAGGAAAGAGCCCCGGGAGGGTCCGGGGCTGCATCGGTTGCAGGCGACGACGAGTGTAGCAAGCGCCGGTTCGATGGGTCAAACGCGGCGTACCGGCGCGGTGTGCTGCGGTGCGGTTTGCTCGACGTCAACGCAGTCTGGGGCTCACCGTCGCGCGCCATCCGCCCGCCCCTATCATTGCCAACCGTGACGAGGCGGCATTTCGGCTTCCTGGTGGAAGTCCTCGAGGCGCTGCTGCTTACCATCGTGGTCTTCTTCGTCATCCAGACATTCATCGCCCAGCCGTTCCGCGTCGAGCAGGGCTCCATGGAGACCACGCTGCACGAGGGCCAGTACATCCTCATCGACAAGGTGACGCCGCTGTTCGACGGGTATTCGCGCGGCGACATCATCGTCTTCCGGCCGCCGGCCAGCGCCAACGAACCCGACGACACGCCGTTCATCAAGCGCGTCATCGGCGAGCCGGGTGACCAGATCGCCATCCACGATGGCAAGGTCTGGGTCAACGGCGTCGCCCTGGACGAGTCGAGTTACGTCTACGACGGCGAGCCGACCTACCCGACCGACCCGGCGCTGTCGAGCTGGACGGTCCCGGCCGGATCGCTCTTCGTGCTCGGTGATCACCGTGACGACTCGACCGATTCGCGGACGGCACGGCTGGGCCTGATCCCCATCGACCATGTCATCGGGCGGGCGGTGCTCCGCTACTGGCCACTCTCGAGCGTCGCACTCATCCAGCCCCCGACCTATACGCCGATCCCGGTCGCGGCTGCCGGCATCCCGGACGCGGCAAGCGCCCCGTTTGCCGGTACTCCCTGAGGTATGGATCCGCTCGCCCTGGCCGCTCCCGCCGCGGTCGTGGGCGGCAGTCTCCTGGTCGTTGGCGCGAGGCGGCGGATCGCGTTCCTGGCCGGCGTCATGGTCGTCGGCCTGCTGGTGCCGCTCTGCGGGCGGACGCTCCCGACCACCGCCGGCTGGGGGTTCGCGGCGGGCGCTGACCTCGTCGCGACGCTGCTCGGTGGGCTCATCCTGCTCATCGGTTTCCGGCCGATCGGCGCGCGTCTCGCGGTCGGCCGATGGTGGATCACCACGCTGTGGCTCGTGGCCGTGGCCGCCGCGGCCGTCATCGGCGTGTGGGCGTGGCCGCAGGTGGCCGACTGGCTCGATCCCGGCCGTGTGGTGCCGCCGCGGGCACCGAACGCGAGCGATCTGGACGCGCTGATCGATCCGCTGCGCTGGACGCTCGGTGCCGGGATGGCGGTGATGGTGGCGGCCGTCCGACAGATGTTGGCCCCCGAGGCCACGCGGCTGGCGGCCGGCGCTGCGCTCGGAGCGTGCGGTGCGTGGCTGATCGGCATCGCCATCGCCAGTCCGCTGCCGGATCTCTCGCTCGTGGCGCTGTCACTGGTGCTGCCCCTGGCCACGGCCGCAGCGGCATGGCGGACGGTCGGCTCCGCCGAAACGGTCGAAGAGCCAACGGTGCCCGAGGTGCCCGACGGGCCCGCCGCCGTCGGCTCGGTCGAGCCCGCGTGATCCCGCTCGAGGCGGCCGGGCTGGCGGGGTTGGCGGCCCTTGGCGCGTTCTTCGCGCGTCGGACGCCAGCCTATGCCAGTGCGGTCGGGGCGCTTGGTCTGTTCGCGGCAGCGGGCGTCGCCCTGATCGTGCCGTGGGGTCAGACGCTCGTCGTCGGCCAGGTCGTGGTCACGGATGCGCCGTTCGTCCGTGCGGTCATCGCGGCCGCGGCCGGCTCGACGGCGCTCCTCTGCCTCATCGCGGCCGTGCTGGCACCGGAAGTCGAGCTGCCCATCGCCGCGGGCGTGGTCGTCGGCGGGCTCGCGGTAGCGCTCTCCCTGTCCGACGCCTCGACCGCGATCGTGCTGGGCGGCGCGGTCGGGTTCCTCGGCCTCGTCGGCGCGCGCGGCGCGTGGAGCGGTGCTTTCCGCCAGTTGGCGTTCGTGCCCGCCGTCGCACTGCTCGTCGTCCTGGTGGCCGGCGCGAAGGTCATCGCCGGAGAAGCCGCCGTGTCGGACGCGGCCATCGTCCTCGGGGCGCTGCTGGGCGTCGCGTTCGTGGCACGACTGGCGAGCGTGCCGGTGCATGCCGCGCCCCTTCGGCTGGCGCGCGGCGCCTCACTGCCGCTCGTTCCACTCCACGCCGCGCTCCTGCCGATCGCCTTCGTGCTGCCGGCGCTGGCGTGGCTGGCCGGGAGTCCGGTAGCGGCCGCGTTCCCCGGCTCGTGGCTCCAGCCGGTCCTGGTGTCGATCGGCGGAGCGACCATCGTCCTCGCCGCGCTGGCGATGTTCGTCCAGAACGACTTCGGGGCACTCATCGCCGTGCACACCATCGGCGACCTCGGGTTGGTCCTCGTGGGTCTCGGGACCGGTGGCGCGGCGCTGCCACAGATCGCCGTGTGGCTCATCGGTGTCGCCCTGATCAGGATGGCGATGGCAGGGTGGGCGATGATCGTCGCCGAGCGGTCCGGCTCGCGAACCATCCGCGGCTCGCGCG
Organism: Chloroflexota bacterium; assembly: GCA_003169735.1. Classification (GTDB taxonomy): domain Bacteria; phylum Chloroflexota; class Limnocylindria; order Limnocylindrales; family CSP1-4; genus Palsa-1032. Next base: position 9,014 of record PNAP01000031.1, read on the forward strand.
GCTGGGTGCATCTCGCCCCGCTGTCCCTGCCGGCGTTCGCGGTGGCCGTCGTGGTCGGCGTCGGCTGGCCCGGCTCGCTGCTCTTCGAAGCTCGACGTCAGATCCTCGAGGGCGCCGTCCCGGGCACGATGGGCGTCATCCTTACCGCCGCCTCGATCACCACCGCTCTCGGATACGTCCGCGTGCTCTGGACAGGGCTGCGCCATGCGCCCGAAGGACAGCGCGCGGTCCGCTTCCCGTGGTCGTGGCGCCTCGAACGATGGACGGCGTCGCTGCTGGCCATCGGAATCGGTCTGATCCCGGCCGCCATCGCCGCCGGGCTCACCGGTCTTGATTCGGTCGCGGCGACCTGGCGCCCGTTCGCCGGGCCATAGCCTGCCCGGCCGGCGGCTGGCGACCCGATCTCAGTCCGCCGAGCCGTCCACCCAGCGGTCGATGTCGCGCTGGTACGCGTGCAACTCGTCGGCGGCGAACCAGAGCGCCAGTTCGGATGCCGCCGTCTCCGCCGAGTCCGACGAATGGACCAGGTTCTGGCCGGTCTCGAGCGCATAGTCGCCGCGGATCGAGCCGGGTGCCGCCTCGTGAGGACGCGTGGCGCCGTTGATGGCGCGGCAGACGGCGATGGCATTCAGCCCTTCGAGGGCGACCGCGACAAGCGGCGCCGAAACGATGAAGTCGACCAGGCCCTTGTAGAACGGCTTGTCGCGGTGGACCGCGTAGTGGCGCTCCGCCAGCTCGCGTTCGACCTGGACGAGCTTGAGCCCGATGATCTTGAGGCCGCGCTGCTCGTAGCGGTCGAGGATCCGGCCGACGAGCAGCCGCTGCACGCCATCAGGCTTGATCAGGATCAGGGTACGTTCGATCACGTCGTCTCCTCGGCCGTGGCACGCGCCGCGACGGCGCGCATGGATTGCTGATAGGCGGACAGGGCATCGGATTCGTGGCCGAGCGAGCGCAGCGCATCACCTCGGACGAGGTGCAGGGCCGCGACCGCGGGGTCGTCGCGGCTGGTCGTGCCGAGCGCCTGATCGGCCTGGGAGAGCACGACAGCGGCAAGTGCGCGGTCGAGTCGGAGCAGCAACGCCAGGCGTTCTGGCACCCCGATCAACTGGCCCTTGGCGATGGCCGCCTCGACCGCATCAAGTTCGCGTCCGGCCGCGCGCCCCGCCTCGACCGTTTCGGTCAGATTGCCGCGCGGCGAGGGGGCCGCCCCGTTGGATCCTGTGCTCGACACCGTCCCCGGCGAGCCCGCACCAGCGGCCTCCAGCCCTTCGATCGACGCGCCGAACGGCTCGACCGGGATGGCCGGCCAGGTCACCTCGGCCGGGTCGCCGACCTCTCGGCCGCCGGCCAGCGCGCCCCACGCGACCGTGCCGAGCGGGAGCGGCGTGGGGATCGAGCCCGCGGTCGACCATGCCTGGCTCCGTGCCTCGCCTGCGAACAATCGATCGACGTGTCCGCCGACCTGCTCCAGCACGCGCGCGGCGAGAGCACGTGCATCGAGGAGTTGGCCGGCCGTGTCCAGCGCCTCGGCGCAGATGAGGATGGCCATCGGCTCCATGCCGCCCTGATCGATATGTGCCTGGGCGGCGTCAGCCGCGCCGGCGAGGTCGCCGCTCCGCCAACGCGTCTCTGCCAGATCAGCCAGGGCGGGCGTGTCCAGCGTCCCCGCGCCGGCCATCTGCTCGAGCTCGGCCCGTGCCAGCGCGATCATGCCGCCGCGCAGGTGGATGCGCGCCAGTCGCGCATCGGCAGATCGATCGGAGGCGTCCGCGACGTGCACCGGGTGTGGGGCATCAGGGACGATCGGTCGCGCCAGAGGCGTGGACGAGGGCTCGGTAGTCACCGCCGCGGCCGATTCGGCCGCCGACTCCGCGCCCGGGTGGCCGTCGAGATCCGCGACATCCAGGCTGAGTTGGCCCGCAGGCGCGGTCGGTCGGGGATGTGTCACGGCAGTGCCAGGTGTCGTTCCAGGGTCCGCCCGTAGCGCCCTGGAGCGATGACGGCAAGGGACAGCGCGTCATCACGGAAGAGGCGCGCCGCGACCTCGCGGATCTGCTCGGCGGTCACCGCATCGAGCGCGGCCACGGCTTCGTCGAGCGTCATCACACGATCGTGCAGCGCTTCCTGCGCCCCGAGCCACGCGGAGAGGTTGCGGCTCTCCTCGAGGCGCAACTCCAGCCGGCCGACGGCGTAGTTGCGCGCCTTGGTGAGTTCTTCGGGCGGCACCAACTCGTCACGCAGGTCGGCAAGTTCGCGCAGCAGCGCCTTGAGCGTCTTCGCCAGGTCCTCCGGTGCCACGCCGGCGTAGAGCTGGAGGACGCCACAGTCGGAATAGTCGGTCGTGAACGAGTGGACGTCGTAGGCCAGGCCGGCCTCCTCGCGCAGGTGCAGGAAGAGCCGGCTGCTCGAACCGTCGCCGAGGACCGTGTTGAGCAATTCCAGCGCCCACTGGTCAGGGTGGTCACGCGGCAGGGCCGTCACGCCAAGGCAGAGATGTGCCTGGCTCGTCCCGCGCGGCTGGACGGTGAAGCGCTTGGCTGGCAGGTGGGGAGCAGCTCCGAACGTCGGCACCGCGCCATTCCCTCGGCCGAAGCTGGCGCTGACGAAGTCGACCGCCTGCTCGTGCGACAGGTCGCCGGCCACGGCGACCACGATGTTGGCCGGTCGATAGCCGGCCCGCCAGAACTCGCGGATGTCGTCGTCGGCCAGCCCCCGCACGCTCGTCTCGTCACCCGCGATCTCCCAACCCAGCGACGTGTCGCCGAAGAACGTCTCGTCGAAGACGTTGTAGATGTACTGGCCGGGATCGTCGCGGTAGGAGCGGATCTCCTCGACGATGATGTCGCGCTCACGGGCGATGTCCTCGCGGCGCAGCAGTGGGCGCGCCACGAGATCGGCAAGGACGCTGAAACCACGCTCCGCCTCACGCACGGGCAGGCGCGTCCAGTAGACGGTCGATTCGCGGTCGGTCGCGGCGTTGGACGTCCCGCCGACGCCCTCGATTGCCTCCGAGAGGGCACGGGTCGTCGGGAACGCCTCGGTCCCCTTGAAGGTCAGGTGCTCCATGAAGTGGGCCATCCCGGAGCGCTCGCGGCTCTCCAGGCGCGAGCCGACCAGCACGTACGCGGCCACCGCCAGCGACCGGGTCCCGGGCAGGCGTGCGGAGATGACGCGCGGCCCATCGGGCAGCTCGGTTCGTTGGAACATCGCCCCGAATGCTACACGCGACGCGCCGTTGGCTGAGCGCGGCTAGCGAAGCCAAGCGCGTGCGCTCACCCTGCGCGGCTAGCAGGTGAGCGCAACAGACACCGCGATGGACGAGCCCAAGCGCGTCCGCTCATCCGCACGGTAGCGGATGAGCGCGACGAGCTCGGTCTGTAAGCGTGGCTCCTACTTGGGCAGCAGGGTCGTGATCTCGTTGGTGAGGAAGTAGATGGCGAAGGCGATCGAGACCACCCACATCAGCGGATGGATCTCGGACCACTTCCGGCGAACCACCTTGATGAACACCCAGGTGATGAAGCCGGCGCCGATGCCGACTGTGATGCTGTACGTCAGCGGCATGAGGATGATGGTGAGGAGAGCAGGCAGCCCGTCCTCGATGTCGGCCACGTTGATGTCCTTGACGAGCGTGAACATCAGGTAGCCGACGAGGACCAGGGCCGGCGCGGTCGCCTGCGACGGGATCAGCTGCGTCAACGGCGCGAGCAGGATCGCGAACAGGAAAAGGATCCCGGTGACGACCGAGGTGAAGCCCGATCGGCCGCCTTCGGCCACGCCCGCCGCGCTCTCGATGTAGGTCGTGTTCGAAGAGACGCCACCGAAGCCGCCGGCGATGGCAGCGACACTGTCGACGATGAGGACGTTCTTGATGCCCGGTACCGAGCCGTCGGGATTCGCCAGGCCGGCTTCGGCGGCGATTCCGGTGACGGTGCCGATCGTGTCGAAGAAGTCGGACAGCATGATGGCGAAGATGGTCAGCAGCGCGGTGATGATGGGCAGCTTGCTGAACACCTCGCCCAGATCGAAGTTGCCGAGGGTCGTGAAGGTCGGCGCGAGCGTCAGGTTGGCCGGTACGCTCGAGACGCCAGCGACGAGGGCGATAACGGCGGTCACCAGGATGCTGATGATGAGAGCGCCCTTGATCTTGAGCGCCCACAGGCCGAAGGTGATGAAGAGGCCGATCACGAAGACGAACTGCGCCGGCGCCACGGGGAACGACAGCGTCACGAGGGTGCCGTCGCAGAACCCGAGCGTGGTCGAGTCCGGCGCGCACCCCGACACGATGAACCCGCCGTTGGCGAAGCCGATGAAGAGGATGAAGAGTCCGATGCCCACCCCGATCGCGCGCTTCAGGGACAAGGGCACCGCGTTCATGATCGCTTCCCGGAATCCGACCAGGACCAGCAGCAAGATGACGATGCCCTCGAGGACGATGACGCCCATCGCGCCCTTGGCGTCGAGGCCCTGAGCCGTCAGCTGGAAGGCCACGACCGCATTGAGGCCCAGGCCGGCGGCGATGGCGAAGGGATACTTGCCGAAGACGCCCATCGCGATGGTCATGATTCCGGCGATGAGTGCGGTACCGGCCGAGACGGCCACCGGGTCGAGCCCGAGTGGCTTGGCGATGATGGCCGGGTTCACGAAGATGATGTAGGCCATGACCATGAAGGTGGTCACGCCCGCACGGACTTCCGTGATCAGGTCGGTCTTGCGACCGCTGAAGTCGAAGTAGGAAGCGATGGCCTCCATAAGGCTCTGGGTTCCTCCCTCTGTCTGCGTCCCATGCGGTGCGACCGGGTTCCACCGTGGCCCAGCCGCCACACCCGCCTCGACCGGCTTCGACGAAGCCGAAGATCCCTGATTCAGCCCCCGGCGGCACCCTCCTCCCCGGCCGGCTCCGACCCGCCACCGTCGAGCGCGGACAGCTCCATCTGCACGTACTCGGGGCTGGGCTCGAACCGGAACGATTCCTGCACCGGCCCATTCTCGGGCCGGGTCATGGGCGCGAACTCGATGACCACGCGCTCATCTCCCTGGACCAGGGTGTAGGTCAGGAGCTGATCGGGCCGCGTGTCGAACTCGAGGTGCTCGAAGGAATCGACGTTGATGGAGATGGACAGGGGTGTGAAGTAGGTCGAGGCGTCGGGCGTGTCCGTCACGATCCGCTCGACCCAACCCGTGCCGTGGGCGATCATCGCGCCGGCACGGAAGTAGCGGTACGTGACCGTCTGCTTGAGGAGCGGCCGCAGCAGATGGTGCATGTCGGTCGGCGTCGAGACCAGTCCGCTGTTGACGAAGAACTTGGCCGGCGGCTCGAACGACACGCTGGCGATGGTAACGCAGGCCAATGCCATCGGTGGGCCGATTCGGCCGGCCGACAGCCCACACGTATCATCGACAGCATGTTGGTGGCTATCGACGTCGGGAACAGCGAGGTCAAGCTTGCCCTCGTGCGGGACGGGCGCGTGCTGGCGGTGCGTCGCGCGCCGACACGCGCGCGCGCCGCGTCCTACGACGTGGAGGGTCTGCTCGTCGCCGCCCTCGAGAACGCCAGCTCGTCGACCATCGACGCTATCGCGATGGTCAGCGTCGTGCCGCGGTGGGGCGAGGCCGTCACCGAGTTCGCGGCGCGCATAGGCCGGCCGCTCCTCGTCGCGGACGCGGGCACCATCCCGATGTCCGTGCGACTGCCGCAGCCCGGTGCCGTGGGCGCCGATCGCCTGCTCGATGCCTTCGCGGCGCTGCGGCTGCATGGCGCCCCGGTCATCGTGGTCGACCTTGGGACTGCCACCACGGTCGATGCGGTGGCCGCCGACGGCGCATTCGTTGGCGGAGCCATCGCGCCCGGGTTGAGCCTCGGCCTCGTGGCACTCTCGTCGGGGACGGCGCGACTCCCTCACGTCTCGCTCGCGACGCCGGGGCGGGCGATCGGGCGCGACACGGATGAGGCGATCCGCAGCGGCGCCGTCTTCGGACATGTCGGCGTGGTGCGCGAATTGACGACGCGGATCGCCGGGGAGCTCGTGCCGCCTGGAGCACCGCGACCGACCGTCGTCGTCACCGGCGGGCTGTCGGCCGCCCCATGGGTGGAATTGCTGGACGACGTCGACATCATCGATCCGCAACTGACCCTCAAGGGCCTCTCGCTGCTGCACGCTGAGGTCGGCGTGGTGGTCGCCTCGTGACCGAGTCGCGCACGCCGCTCGCCGGCCGGTTCGTGCTGCTCGGCGTGACCGGTTCGATCGCCGCGTACAAAGCTGCCGAGCTGGTTCGGCTGCTGACCACGGCCGGCGCCGATGTCCAGGTGCTGATGACCCCGACGGCGGCGCACTTCATCGGGCCGCTGACCATGGAGACGCTCAGCCGGCGCCGGGTGATGCTCGATCCGTTGGAGCTGCTGCCGGACCATCGCATCGGGCACATCGTCGCGGCGGACGCGGCCGATGCCATCCTCGTGGCGCCGGCCACGGCTCGCTGGCTCGGCGCCATGGCAAACGGCTTGGCCGATGACATCGTCACGGCCACGTGCCTTGCGTCCCCTGCCCCGGTCGTCGTCGCGCCGGCGATGGACGGCGACATGTACGCGCATCCGGCCACGCGCCACAACATCGAGCGGCTGCGCGGGTATGGCTACGCCATCGTCGAGCCCGAGATCGGTCCGCTGGCATCGGGCCAGACCGGCGTCGGGCGCCTCGCCGACCCGGCGCGCCTCCTCGCTGCGGTCGAGGCTGCCGTAGCGGGCAAGCCAGTTCGAGCGCCCGACCCAGCCGCCCGCCCGCCCGCCATCGACCGTGCGGTCCCACAGGACTTGGCCGGGTGGCACATCGTCGTGACCGCCGGCGGCACCGCGGAGCCCATCGACCCGGTGCGATACATCGGCAATCGCTCCAGCGGACGGATGGGCGTGGCGGTCGCGGAGGCGGCGCTTGCGCGCGGCGCACGCGTGACCCTCATCCACGGCCAGACGAGCGTGCCGCTCCCGGACGCTGCCCAGCTCATCAGCACCCCGACCGCGGCCGAGATGCGCACCGCGGTCCTCGCCGCGCTCTCCGACGCCGACGCCGACGCATTGATCATGGCAGCAGCGGTCGCCGACTTCCGACCGAAGCAGTCGGCCCCGAAGAAGCTCGCCCGCGCTGCCGGCCTGACGCTCGAGCTGGAGCCGACCGAGGACATCCTGGCCGAAGCCGTCGCCGTTGCGCGGACCCAGGCTCGCCCGCCCGTGATGGTCGGCTTTGCGGCCGAGACCGGCTCGTTGGATCGCGTCGCCGAGAAGGCCGCACGCAAAGGTGTCGACCTGTTGGTCGCGAATGACGTCAGCGAGCCTGGATCCGGGTTCGGCACCGACACGAACCGCGTGACGTTGATCGTCCCCGGCAGCCCGCCCGAAGCGTGGCCGCAGATGTCCAAGTCCCAGGTGGCGCATCGGCTCCTTGATCGCGTGCTGGCCGTCCGCACCGATGCAGCTTCCAGGTGACCGTGGGAGCGGACCTCGTGCGCCCGCGCGCGCTGCGGTCGGGTGATCGGGTCGCCGTGGTCTCATCGTCGTGGGGCGGTCCATCGATCTTCCCGGCCACATACGAGGCCGGCCTGAAGGTCCTTCGAGAGGACTTCGGGCTCGAGATCGTCGAAGCTCGCACGGCCCGGATGGCTGCCGACGAGTTGGCACGCAACCCACGGGTCCGGGCCGAGACGCTCAACGAGCTGTTCGTCGACGACTCGATCCACGGCATCATCTCGACCATCGGCGGCGACGACTCCGTGCGCATCCTGCCGTGGCTCGACACGGACATCGCGCTGCGCCATCCGAAGGTGTTCCTCGGCTACTCCGACACGACCATCCAGAACGCGGCCTATGCGATAGCCGGACTGGTGACGTTCAACGGCCCGTCGGTGATGGCTGGCTTCGCGCAGATGCGCCACTTCCCGGAGGCGGCCGCGCACGTCCGCGCGATGCTCTTCGGCGATGCCCCGTCCGGCGGTTACCGCCCGTTTCCGCGCTGGGTCGACGCCTACGCCGACTGGTCGACTCCGGAGGGTGCCGACGGGATCGGCCAGACGTTCGACCACGACGGCTGGCGCTGGCTCAACGGATCCAAGTCGACCACGGGCCGGCTCTTCGGCGGCTGCATCGAAACGCTCGAGGCGCTCAAGGGCACGCGCTGGTGGCCGAACGCCGGGCCCGAGTGGTGGCGCAACCGCGTCCTCTTCCTCGAGACCTCGGAGGACAAGCCGCCGCTCATCTACGTCCGCGACTGCCTCCGCAACTACGGCGCGCAGGGCGTCTTCGACGAGATCTCCGCGCTGTGGTTCGGCCGTGCGCGCGACTACGCGGTCGAAGAGAAGGCCGAGCTGGACAAGCTATTGGTGGACATCGTGGTCGGCGAGTTCGGTGCGACGGAGCTGCCGATCGTCTCCAACCTCGATTTCGGCCACACCACACCACAGTGGGTGCTGCCGCTGGGGATCCACGTCGCGACCGACCCGGCAGCGAGGACGCTCCACTGGCTCGAGTCACCCAGCGCGTGACGGTGGCGCTGTCGGCCGGGTTGGGTGCATCATCCGCGCCATGAGTGCCACGCCGACCGAACGCCGTCTGACCATCGCCGACATCGCCAAGAGCTATCGCGAAGGACGGCGGATCGTCGCCATCACCGCCTACGACTATCCGACCGCGCGGATCGTCGATGCTGCGAGCATCCCGCTCATCCTCGTGGGCGACTCGCTGGGGATGGTCATGCTCGGCTACGACTCGACGGTGCGCGTCTCGATCGACGAGATGCTCCACCACACGAAGGCCGTCGTCCGCGGCACGAAACGGGCCATCGTCGTCGGCGACATGCCGTTCCTGAGCTATGGCATCTCGACCGAGGAATCGGTCGCCAACGCGGGCCGGTTCCTCCACGACGCCGGCGCACAGGCGGTCAAGGTCGAAGGCGGGACGAGGTCCGCGCGCACCATCGAGGCCATCGTCCGCAACGGCATCGCGGTCATGGCCCACATCGGCCTCACGCCGCAGGCGGTCAGCTCGCTCGGTGGCTACAAGGTCCAGGGGCGCGATCGGGACTCGGCACGACGACTGCTCGCCGATGCGCTGGCCGTCCAGGAAGCCGGCGCGTTCGCCGTCGTCATCGAGGCCGTCCCGGCGCCGCTCGCCGCTGCCATCACGGCGCGGCTGAGCATCCCGACCATCGGCATCGGTGCCGGCGCCGGCTGCTCGGGCCAGATCCAGGTCATCACCGACATCCTCGGCCTGACCGCCGACCACACGCCCAAGCACGCCCGCCAGTACGCGCAGGTCGCGACCGTCATCGGCGACGCTCTCAAGGCGTATGCCCACGACGTGGAAGAGGGCACATTCCCCGGTGATGCAGAGTCTTTCACGATGGATGAAGCGATCCTGGCCGATGCCCTCGGGCTCGGCGCGCTCGACCAGGCCGCTTCGGTCGCACCGGTGATGGCCATCCCGCTCGACGAGGACCTGTGAGTCGATGACCCGCGTCGTCCGGACGCGGGCCGAATTGCGAGAAGCGCTGGCGGGCGCGCCACGGCCGGTCGGGCTGGTGCCGACGATGGGTTGGCTCCACGAAGGGCATCGCTCGCTGATGAAGCGCGCCCGGCGCGAAGACGCGACCACGGTCGTGACCATCTTCGTCAACCCACGGCAGTTCGGCGAGGTGGCCGACTTCACGCGCTATCCGCGCAACGAGGCCCGCGACATCGCCATCTGCGAGTCGGAAAGTGTCGACTTCGTGTGGGCGCCGCCGGTCGACGAGGTCTACGTTCCCGGGTTCGATACGGTCGTCTCGGTCGGGCGGGTCGCCATGCCGCTCGAAGGCGCGGCGAGGCCGGGGCACTTCGATGGCGTGGCGACCGTGGTGGCGATCCTGTTCGGCCTGGTCGGCGCCGAGCACGCGTATTTCGGACAGAAGGACGCGCAGCAGGTCATGGTCATCCGCCGCATGGCGCTGGACCTGGCACTGCCGACCGAGGTGATCGCCTGCCCCACCGTGCGCGAGGCGGACGGATTGGCGCTCTCATCGCGGAACGTGCACCTCTCAGCAGAAGAGCGGGCGGCCGCGCCGGTGCTGCATCGAGCGCTCGTGGCCGCGCGTTCCCGTTCGGAATCGGGGGAGCGCTCCGGAGAAGCGTTGCGAACCGAGATGCGGCGCGTGCTCGCTGAAGAGCGCCTCGCCAACGTCGACTACGTCAGCTGCGCCGACGCCCTGACCCTCTCCGAACTCGACCACATCGTCGGCCCGTGCCTGCTCTCCCTGGCCGTCCGCTTCGGCCCCACCCGACTCATCGATAACGAGTTGCTCGAGTGATCCCGCCGACCGCTAGAGACTCGCGGGGTCGGTTCGGCTGATTCCGCTCACCAGGTCGAAGCCGCGGTCGGGGCTGATGATCTCGGAGATGCCCTCGTGCTGGCATGTCGCAACGTGGACGAGATCCCTCGAGCTCAACGCGGGGTAGCGTTCCACCAGGTCCGGCAAACGACGCATCAAGGCGTGCGTGATGGGCAGCACGGGTGCGAACAGGTCGAGCGCATCTACTGCCGCGCGTTTGCCGAGATCGCTGCGGCCGATGCTGATGAACCGATGAATGATCTCCTGGACGACCTCGGCGGAGATGACCGCATCCAGGTCGCCGTCCGCGACACGATCGAGGATCCGGCGACTCGGTGCGCGGAGCGGGTGATCCACTCCGACGGCATACATCAGGATCGCGGTGTCGACGAAAACGGTCACGTCTCGCCGAGCTGACCCCGCAGGATCTGCGCCTTCATCACCTCCCAGTCATCGACAGGAGCTTCCATGGAGAACATGGAAGCCAGCGCCCGTTGGCGCGAGTCCGGCTGCGATGTTGTGAAGGAGTCGACCGCGTCGCGGATGATCGCTCCGACCGACCGACCATCCCGAGCGGCGATTCGCTTCAGGCGGTCGACCTGTTCGGGGCTGAGCAAGACCTGCGTTCGTTCGCTGTACATGTGCATACCCTACCATGCACAGCGCCTGCCTGGCTGCTCGGGCCGGACTTGATCGAGGGATCGGTCACGCGGCCCAGGAACAGGATGGCGCCGGTCGGCACGTCGCGAAGGGCGAACAGGAACGGATGGTCGAGGTTCAGGACGATCGGCGGCAACGATTGGACCGGTGCGGCAGATGCGGTCATGACCACGGCCGTCGCGGCGGCGGCCTCGGTGCCCTTCTCGTCGACGCTGATGTTCGCCTGGTGGATGACATGCGAGATGAAGAGCTGCTGCTCCGTCGTCATCCCGGAAAAGTCGGCCTTGTTCGGATCGAAGGCAGTCGGCATGCCGAGCGCCGACAGCATGGTGGCTAGGTCGGCCTTGGTCTCGATGTCGAAGCTGGGCATGGACAGGATGACTTCCCTGACCGCGAGCGCTGCCATGATCGTCCCGAACTGATCGGCGTCGAGCCCGGCTTCGAATGTCGCGAGGTCGTCGGGCAGCACGATATCCATCGCCAACGAGCCGCCGAGATAGGGGATCTCGAGCGCCTGCCAGCCGGACCCGGCGGCGTACTGGAAGGTGGCCGATGCCTCGGAGCCGCCGGCGTGCGCCGACATCATCAGGACCTGGACGGTCGAGCCGTCCGCCCGCGTGAACGTTCCGGGGGCTGTGGTCTTCGGATCGAAGAATGCGGCGCCCCACGGGGCCTTGAGATAGATCGCGTTGACGAGCGTCAGGATGGTGCTCGCGTCGAGCACGCCGGGCGCGAGCAACTGCGGGATGCGCTGCTCGGTCTGGTCGCTGACCCAGCCGTTGATGGCCTGGCGGGCCGCCTCGGTGTCGTTCTTGTAGTCGACGAGCCGAACGCCGGCGCCGAAGCGGCTGGCCAGCGCGTCGAGGAAGGCTGGCAGGAACGTCACGTCCTTCTGGGCGAACGGGGCGTTGGCGATGCGAAGCGTGACGTCGTGCGACTGACCGCCTGGATCGGTGAAGCTGCCGCTCCGTCCGGCCAATGCCTGGTCGAGGGCATTGATGGCTGAGGCCATGGCATCGGACCCAACGCCATGCAACACCGTGTCCATCTCGGTGGCGGTCTGGCCGACGGCACCCGCACGCGCCATCGAGAGCGCGAGAGCGATGCTGGCGGGCGAGAAGACGAGATTGCCGTCGGTCGCGGCGAGGCGCTTGTAGAAGTCGATGCCGAAGGCGTCGATGGCCGCTGCAGCAGCGTTCGCGTCAGCCGGCGACGCCGAGGCCCGGGCGACATCCGACTTCGCGAGCGCGACGGCTTCTGGTTCGACGGCACTTCCGCAGCCGATCGATGAGACGAGGACGAACGCGACGAGGGCAACGAGTGGGGTCTTCATGGCCGAAGGACGGATTCGACGCATGTCAGGTTCCGGGCGGCAGGATCCGCTCGGCGGGTCCGGCACCCGTCACTGCGCCCGCCGCAGCTCCCCCTGAGGCGATCGAGGATGCCGCGATTCCCCCGCGCAGACGGGTCTCAGCGGCGGGCCGGTCCACGATCTCGAGCTGGTCGAGCGCCAGCAGAGCCGCGCCGGTCACCGGCAGCGCATCGAGGGTGACGACCGTGGCCGCCGGCGCGATGGATCGGACACCGGACTCGACGCGGGACTGGAACGCCGGCCCAGCGTTGCGCATGATCGAACCGGCGAGGGTGACCACGACGTCGGTGCTCGAGAGATCGAGGCGTCGGATGGCACCGGCGGCGAACGCGATGACCTCATCGGCCATCGAGGCGACGATGGCCTGCGCCTCTGCATCGCCGGCATGCGCTGCGCCAAGCACGATCGGCGCCAGGCCGCGCACGGCGTCCTCAGCGAGGAGGTCGGCGTAGAAGGCATTCGTGACGTCCTCCGGCGTGGCCAATCCGAAGTACTCGGGCACCAGTCGCTCGAGCGTCGTCGGGCCGCCACGTCCGTCGCGAGCACGGGCGGCGGCCGCGAGCCCCTGCCAACCGACCTCCTCGCCGCCGCCCTTGTCGCCGGAGATACGGCCCAACGCAGCGAACCGCGCAACGTCACCGTTGGGCGCCACGCCGACGGCGTTGATGCCCGCGCCCCCGATGATAGCCACGCCCCACGTCCGATCGGTTCCCGCGCGCAGTGCGGCGAACGCGTCGTTGCGAAGCATCCCGTGGGCGGTCAGGTGGCGCGCGGCGAGCGCCGAGTCGAGCATCCGCTCGTCGGTCGGAGAGTCGGCGCCGGCCAGGCAGAAGACGCCGTACGCCGCAGCCGGACGGACACCGACCGCCAGGCCGGCCTCGGCCAGTGCGCGATCGATGAGACTTTCGAGGCGCTCCAGCCCCTCCTCCAGCGGGATCTGCTGGTGCGAGACGGTCGGGCCGCGAAGGCATGCCAGCACCGTGCCGTCGGCAGCCGCCAGGACCAGGTCGACCTTGGAGTTGCCACCGTCCACGGCCAAGATGGCGGCCGGCGGCCGAGTCTCGGTCATCCCCTCTCCCCCTCCTCATCCCAGACCACCACGGTCGCGCCGCAGGGGGCCAACTCTATCCGGCGTTCGGCCTCGCCCGCTCAGCCCGTCAGGCGCAGCCGCAGAGCTTCGGTGTGCCTGGTCATGACCAAGAGGCCGTCATCCGGCCATGCCGAACGCGCGAGATCCCGTTCCAGGTAGGTCCTCGTCCGGTCACCGCGGACCCACGAGCGGCCGTATTGGGTCGGCTCGCCCGACGAGTCGTAGGCGATGCCCTCGATCTCGAGTCGATAGCGCACCATGGGTCGTGTCAAGTCGGTCGCCGATCTCACTCAAGGAGGCTCGATGGGCCTGAAGTTGGCCATCGTCGGTGGCGGAAGCACCTACACGCCGGAGTTGATCGAGGGCATCGCCGCTCGATCGGCCGTCCTGCCGGTCGATGAGCTGGTCCTCCTCGATCCCGACCTGGAACGGCAGGCGGTGGTCGCCGGCCTCGCGCGACGGATCCTCGCGCGGACGGGTAGCTCGGTCACGCTGGTCGAGACGGCGGATGAGCATCGCGCCCTTGACGGGGCCGACTTCGTCTTGCTCCAACTGCGCGTCGGCGGCCAGGCGACACGCCTCGTGGACGAGACGCTGCCACTGCGATTCGGCTGCATCGGCCAGGAGACGACCGGGCCGGGCGGTTTCGCCAAGGCGCTCCGGACGGTCCCCGTGGTGATGGCGCTGGCCGACGAGGTGCGTCGACGTTCGGCAAAGGATGCCTGGCTCATCGACTTCACCAACCCGGTGGGCATCGTGACGCAGGCGCTGCTGGATGCCGGGCATCGCGCCATCGGCCTATGCAATGTGGCCATCGGCATGCAGCGGACGCTCGCCGCACACTTCGGGATATCGCCGGAGCGCGTCGAGCTGGAGCACGTTGGCTTGAACCACCTGACATGGGTACGGGCGGTGCGCGTGGACGGCGTCGATCGGTTGCCGGAGTTGCTGGTCAGCGGCGCCGAGGCGGTCATGGACGAGGACGAGATGCCCATCGAGCTGATGCGGACGCTCGGGGCCATCCCGTCCTACTACCTCCGCTACTACTACTTCACGGGTGCGGTGCTCGAGGAACAGCGCCACGAACCGAGCCGCGCCGAGGAGGTGATGCGCATCGAGGCGGAGTTGCTGGACCTCTATCGCGACCCGACCCTCGATCGAAAGCCGGCGCTGCTGGAGAAGCGCGGCGGCGCCTTCTACAGCGAGGCGGCCGCGCAGCTCATCACCTCGCTCCACAACGGGACGGGCGACGTGCAGGTGGTCGACGTGCGCGGTGGAGGCGCGTTCCCGGACCTGCCACCCGATTCCGTCGTCGAGGTGCCCGCCCGGATCACCCGGGATGGCGCGATGCCCGTGACGGTCGCGCCGCTCGCGCCGGAGCTGCGCGGGCTGGTCCAACATGCCAAGGCCTATGAGCAACTGACCATCGCGGCCGCCATGAGCGGCGACCGCCAGGTCGCTCTGAAGGCGCTGATGACCAATCCCCTGGTCCCCGACGCGCCGACGGCGATCGGCCTGCTCGATGCCATCCTGACGACCGATCGGGCGCATCTCCCGCGCTTCTGGCGTTCGTGAAGAGGGCGGGCGCGGGCGAGCGATACATCGTCGGCATCGACCTCGGTGGCACGAACCTTCGCGGGGCGCTCGCCGATGATTCAGGTGAGATCCTGGGCGAGCTGCGCGAGCCGACTGCGCAGGGATCGGCCGAGGTGATGATCGGCCAGGTGGCCGCGCTGGTCGAACGGCTGGCCGAGGGTCACGCCGTTGCGGCCGTGGGCGTCAGCGCGGCGGTGGCCGTCGACCCGGAGACCGGCGCGGTCGATTCGACCGCCAACGTTCCCGGCCTCGCGGGCGTGAGGCTGGCCGCGGAGCTGGAGCGCGCCATCGGCCACCCGGTCGTGGTCGCGAACGATGCCGATCTGGCGGCGCTCGCCGAGGGTCGCTCGGGCGTCGCTGTCGGCGTTCGCGACTACGTGGTGATCGCCATCGGGACCGGTATCGGGATGGGCATCGTCGCCAACGGGGAGTTGCGCCGCGGCTGGCGCGGCATGGCCGGCGAGATCGGCTTGGTGCCGATGCCGGACGGATCGAACTACGAAGCGGCGGCCGCCGGTCCGGCGCTCCGAGCCCGGATCGCCGAGGGCGTGGCGTGGTCCGCCGGGACGAGGCTATCGGCCGAGGCTTCGCTCTCGGACCTGATCGAGGCTGCGGAGCTGGCCGACCCCGTGGCTGCCCGGATCCTCGCCGAACAAGTTCGGCTCGTCGCCTGGGGCATCGCCACCGCCGCGTTCATCGTCGACCCTGAGCTGGTCATCCTCAGCGGCGGCATCGGCGCCGTCCCGGGCCTGCTTGACCCGGTGCGCGCCGCCGTCGGCGCGCTGATGAGCCTCCCGCCGCGCATCGAGACGAGTGCCCTGGGCGATCGCGGACCGTTGCTCGGCGCGCTGGATGCGGCCGCGTCCCTGGGGCGCAGCGCGTCCCTGGAACATGGCCGGACCGCGCGCCCGGTCATCGACCGGGCAGGATCCCGCTGACCCGGCCGAGGCGGCGGACGCTTCGGCCGATGAGGGAGCCGGCTTTGCGCGGCACGGTCGGCAGGGTCGGCCGCGGGAGGACGCCGGATGAACGGCCGGCCTGGAACCGCTCCAGCAACCCATCGACATCGAGATTCTCGGAGACGAGGTTCCGGATGAGGGCGATCTTGGCGGTATCCGATGGGTGCGTCTTGACCAGCAGGTCGTGGACATTCGACGCAGCGCGGTACGTGTCCTCGGCGACGAGGTAGGCGAAGAGGCCCGAGGAGCGGATCGCCTCGAGGTCGTGCTGGCGCGGCCGGTAACCGCCCGTGAAGACCATCCCGGCCAACTCGATCGAGGACGGATCGCTGGCGGCGCGGCCGAATCGAGAGCGGCCGCGCAATCGATCGAGCAGGCCCGGCTGGGAGTGGATGCGGCGCTGCATCCGGTTGGCGGCGATGGTCGCCTGGATGACATCCTCGCGATCGCCCGGCACGATCAGCAGACTTCCCGGGCCGATCCGCTCAAGAAGATGACGCGGCTGCATAGCACCGATGGCGACATGCTCGATGGCGCGGCCGAGATCGTTGCCCTCGTTGAGCACCTCGCCGGGCATCTGCTCGACGAGCATGGTCAGCGTCGGGTTGGAGAGGAGCGGCCGGTACGGGATCGTGCCGAGCAGGTCGATGCCGTGACGGGCCAGGCCCCTGCGCAGGATGTCCGGCAGGCTCGGATGGGCGTCCGCATCGACCTTGTTGACGACCGCGCCGACGACATCGACCCCGTGGCGCGCGAAGAGCGCCCGGTTGAGGACGATCTCATCGATCGGCCGGCCGACGCCCGCCTCGCTGATGATCACGACCGGCGCGCCGAGCATCGAGGCGACCTCGGCGTTGGAAAGCCCGATGACCGCGCCCACGCCCGCATGCCCCGTGCCCTCCACGAGGATGACCTCCCGACCTTCGGCGACGCGCCGATGGGCGGTCCTGATGCGAGCCCCGAGATCCTCGACGACCTCGCCCGAGATGAAGGCCTTGGTGAAGCCGCGCGGGATATGGATCGGGCTCATCGCCTCGAGCGGATCGGTGATGCCGAAGACGCTGCGCACGAGGATGGCGTCCTCGTCGGCGGGCACACCATCGACGACGTCGTAGCGCTGCCCGACCGGCTTGATGAAGCCGGTCTTGAGGCCGCGATCGATGAGCGCGGCGAACAGCCCGAGGGAGACGGTCGTCTTGCCGCGGTTCATGCCGGTCGCGGCGAGATAGACCTGGCGCATCAATGGAGAGTAGCGCCGCGCCGCGGGCTGAGCGGCCGAAGTGGCGCTCGACGCGGCGCGCGGAGCGGCGCCGCTCGCCGCTCGCGGATCAGCTGCGGTCGCGTGCCAGTTGCTTGCGCTCGATGAGGGCGATGGCGTCCTTGATGCGCGTCAATGTCTCGGCATCGACGGTTTCGGCGTCCGTGTGCGGCCCGAGCCGATCGAGCAGGTCGGCGATGAGGCCGTAGAAGACACCCGCATCGGCCAGGAAGAACTGTGGCTCGTTGTTGTACCGGACGAGGGTCAGGCGGCCCTGGAGCACGCGGCGGTCCTCGACATGGGCGATCTGGGTCGAGAAGTTGTGGCCCTGGATGCCGTCGGGGTTGTTGAGGAAGTTGAGCGCGTTGTCGATGGCCAGGCCGAAGCGGGCGCGCCATGCGACCAAGCGCTCATGGACCTCGGCCGGGATCTGCACCTCGGCGACCTGGTCGAAGACCTCGGGCGTGACCGTCAGCAGCCCCACCAGCGTCGTCCCGGCGCGCGCGCCAAGCATGACCTGGAGCGACCGCTCGAGGGTGAAGACCTCCGAGTCGAAGCGCGGGCTGGTGATGACGTCCGTAAGCAGATCCTCGACGTTGTCGAGCACGCCCGGCTCGGTCACCGAGTTCGCGAGGTGGAGGATCTCCTCCTTGAACAGGAACTGTTCTTCGTGGTCGAGCATGGCCCGCCGATGGTAGCACCGGGTTCCTGCCGGACCCAGACCGACTCATGGTGCGACGCGGCGCTCGATGGCACCGACCACGATTGGTTCGAAACGGGTTGGTGTTCCTGGCTTGCCGTCTTGGCGCTCCCGTCGAGCCCATGTTGGTCGATGGCATCGAGCAGTTCCCGCTCGAAGGCGGCCCGAAACCGTGGATCGGTGGTCGTCGCGTCGTCCCGAGCCGATCCTGGTCGATGGCATGGAGCACTCGCCGTTAGGGAGGGTCGCCGGCTACTTCCCGTCAGCCAGTTCTCGCCGGAGTGATAAGGAAGGTCGGGGCGCCGGACCCAGGGTTTCGGCGAGTCAGTCGCGGCCATCGACGCTCAGCTCGATCGTGATTCGGGCAAGGCCGACCGATTCGAGCCCCGACATCTTACTTTGCACTTTGCCCACTGCTGGCTGACGGGAACCCGGTGGTTGCTGACGAATGTCTGTCGGTACGGACCGACGTCATGCCGGGCGGACTCACGGCAGGAGACAGTCGATCTCAGAACGTCGCGGCGGACACCGAACGACGCGGCAGGTTCGCTGCCGCGTCGTCGGGAGGGAGGACCGGGGAAGGACCGCTCTCTACGGGTAGAGGCCACGCAGCGCGGTCGCCGAGGCGACGCGATCCACGGCCAGCAGATAGGCGGCCATACGCATGTTGACCGATTCACGAAGGGACATGGTCAGCACTTCCTTGAAGGAACGGACCATGATCTCCTTGAGCTTGCTGTTGACGTAACCCTCGGACCACTGATCGCGGTTGAGGTCCTGGACCCACTCGAAGTAACTGACCGTGACGCCGCCGGCGTTGCACAGGATGTCGGGGATCAGGAAGACGCCGCGCTCGAAGAGGATGTCGTCCGCCTCGGGCGTCGTCGGGCCGTTGGCGGCCTCGGCCACGATCTTGGCCTTGATGTTGGCCGCGTTGCGTGCCGAGATCTGGTTCTCGAGCGCGGCCGGGATGAGGATGTCGCAATCCACCTCGAGCAGGGCCGGGTTGCTGATGGATTGGGCGCCGGGGAACCCGACCACGGTGCCGTGCTCGGCCTTCCAGGCGATGACGCGCGCGACATCGAGGCCCTTGGCGTTGTGGATGCCGCCGGACGAGTCGGAGACGGCGACGACCGTCGCGCCCTGTTCGGCGATGAGCGTGGCAGCGATCGAGCCGGCGTTGCCGAAGCCCTGAACGGCCACGCGCGCGCTCTTGAGATCCATGCCCAGGTGCTGCGCGGCTTCGACGATGCAGAAGACGGCGCCGCGAGCGGTCGCCTCATTGCGACCTTCGGAGCCGCCCAGGCTGATGGGCTTGCCGGTGACGACACCCGGCACGGTGTACCCGACATGCATCGAGTACGTGTCCATGATCCAGGCCATCGTCTGGGAGTTGGTGTTGACGTCCGGCGCCGGGATGTCCTTCTCGGGGCCGATCAGGACGCTGATCTCCGTCGCGTAACGGCGGGTCAGACCCTCCAGCTCACGCTGGCTCAGCTTCTTCGGGTCGACGATGACGCCGCCCTTGCCGCCGCCGTACGGGATGCCGACCACGGCGCACTTCCAGGTCATCCACATGGACAGTGCCTTGACCTCGTCAAGCGACACGTCCTGGTGGTAACGGATGCCGCCTTTGGCCGGTCCGCGGCCGAGATTGTGCTGGACGCGATAGCCGGTGAAGACCTTGACCGTGCCATCGTCCAATTTGACCGGGAAATGGACGGTCAACTCACGTCGCGGCTCCCGCAGGACCTGACGCAGTCCTGGGTCCAGGTTCAGCTTCTCAGCGGCTAGGTCGAACTGGCGTTGCGCCACATGCCATGGGTTGATAGCAGCGGTGGCCTGCTCCGTAGTCATGGGAATGGGGACCCTCCAAGCGCGAGCGCCGAGCCCGGAAAGCGCGGTCGGGCGGGCTGGCTCGCTTAGGTTCGAAGCGGCCGAAGTGTACACCGGCCCGAGCTCGCCACGACCTGCCGAAGGTCACGACTCAGGCGTCAAGTGACCCGGGTCAGGACGGCCGCTCCGACCCCCCCGGGACCGACGTGGGGCGCGATCGAAGGGCCCATCAGCGAAACCGGAATCGCCGATCGCGGGAGGCCAAGACTGACCGCGACTCCCTCGGCGAAGGGTTCGATGTCATCGACCCCGGAGTGGAGGATCCACGCCCGCTCGGCAGGGAGGTGGGTAAGCATCTGGAGGAGGCGCTCCCGTGCGCGCGTCCGTGTGCGCGGCTTGTCGAGCGTCTCGACCACGCCATCCGCGATGGTGATGATCGGCTTGACCGAAAGGACCGAGCCGATGGCGGCCTGGGCACCGCTGATGCGGCCGCCTCGACGCAGGTATTCGAGCGTGTCGAGGGCGAAGACCACGCGGATGTCGGCCACGCGGCGGCGGATCGCCTCGGCGATGGCAGCGGGTTCGTCGCCGCGTGTCGCCATCTCTGCCCCGAGGAGTGCAAGGAGCCCCTCCCCGAGCGACGCCGTCTGGCTGTCGATGACGTGGACGTCTCGGCTCGGCAGCGCGTCGCGGGCGAGTTCGGCCGAGCGATGGGTGGCCGAGAGCCGGCTCCCGACCGTGATGCAGACCACCGCGTCGTTGCCGGCCTCGAACGCTGCCTCGAACGCGCGCTGGAAATCGCCCGGGCTGCAGGCGGCCGTCTTGGGAAAGGCGGCTCCCGGGGCCGTCAATCGGGCGTAGAAATCAGCCATCGAAAGGTCGACGCCGGCCCGGAACTCCTCGGCGCCGAAGCTCACGGTGAGCGGCACGACCGTGATGCTGGCCGTCGCCGCCACGTCAGGCGGCAGGTCGCCGGCGGAGTCCGTGACGATCGCGGTGCGTGCCACGGGCGGGTCAGGGCACCCGTTCGAAAGCCATCGCCACCGAGCCGCCGCCACCCAGGCAGAGGGTCGCGAGACCGTAGCGGCCCTGCCGCCGCTCCAATTCATGGAGCAACGTCGCCACGATGCGTGCCCCGCTCGCGCCGATCGGATGGCCGAGCGCGATGGCCCCGCCATTGACGTTGACGCGTGACCAGTCGAAGCCGAGTTCGCGGCCGTCCGCCAGCACCTGGGCCGCGAACGCCTCGTTGATCTCGATCAGGTCGAACGCCTCGATGGGCAGCTCGATGCGGGCGAGCAGCTTGCGCACGCCTTGGATCGGGGCGAGGAAGAGCCACTTGGGCTCCACCTCCGCCTGGCTGTAGCCGATGATCCGGGCGAGTGGCTTGAGGCCGAGCCGCTCCACGGTGCGCTCGCTCACGACGACGGTCGCGGCCGCGCCATCGGTGATTCCGGGAGCGTTGCCGGCGGTGACGCTCCCCATCGCCGGAGGCGCTTCGCCGGGCTCCGGTTCTGGCAGCGTGAAGACGGGCTTGAGCCGGGCGAGTGCCTCGATCGTGGAGTCGCGACGCGGCCCTTCGTCGGTCGTGAAGAGCGTCTCGACCTTGCCGCTGCGAACCGGGACGGGCACGATCTCCGCCTCGAACCGGCCGGCGTCGATGGCCGCGATCGCCTTCTGCTGGCTGTCGAGGGCGAACCGGTCCTGGTCCTCGCGGCTGACGTGGTCGTGGTTGGCGACACGCTCGGCGTGCGTGCCCATGTGGCAATCCTCGAACGCGCACCAGAGGCCGTCATGGACGGTCGCGTCCACGAGTTCCGCGTTGCCGAGGCGGTACCCGAATCGTGCCTTCGGGACCAGGTATGGCCCCTGGTTCATGCTCTCCATGCCGCCCGCGACGACGATCTCGGCATCGCCGCCACGGATCTCGGCCGCGGCCAACATGATCGCCTTGAGGCCGGAACCGCACACGCGGTTGATGGTCGTGGCGCTGGTCGTCGCGGCAAGGCCCGCCTTGAGCGCGGCCTGTCGGGCGGGCGCCTGGCCGACCCCAGCCTGCAGCACCTGGCCCATCAGGACCTCGTCGACCTGGTCGGTCGGGACGCCGGCGCGCTCCACGGCCGCTTTGATGGCGATGCCGCCGAGCGTGGTCGCAGGTGTGTCCGCGAGCGTGCCACCGAACTTGCCGATGGGCGTGCGCATCGCCGACACGAGGTAGACGCCGCCGTTGCGGCTGTTGGGAATGGCGTGATCCATGCGGCCATTCTTGCACCGCACTCTTGGGCGCGCCGATACGATGTGCGCCATGCAGCCCATGACGCATGCCCGGCCTCTTCCGACCGGCCTTGATGTGGTGCGTGTCTTCCTCGGCCCGGACGGGGGCGGCGGGAACTTATTAGGGGTATTCCTCGACGGGTCGCTCGTGCCGTCGTCCGAACGCCAGGCGATGGCCACCCGCCTCGGATATCCAGAGACCGTGTATGTCGACTCGGTCGCGGATGGCGCGGCCAGCATCGCGATCTTCACGCCGACTCGGGAGCTCGCCTTCGCCGGCCATCCAACCGTCGGGACATCCGGGCTGCTCCGAAGCAGAGGCTTCGCCGTCGATCGACTGATCGTTCCAGCCGGCGAGGTCGAGGTCTGGCAGGAGGGCGAACTCGCCTTCATCCGCGCTCGCGCTGGGTGGGGGCACGAGATCACGGCCGTTCGATACGACAGCCCCGCCGAGGTCGATGCCATGACCGGTGCGCCGGACGGGCAGGCGTCCTACTACGCCTGGGCATGGATCGATGAAGCGGAAGGCATCATGCGCTCCCGGTACTTCGCGGCCAGCGTCGGCATCCAGGAGGACGAGGCGACCGGTCTCGCGGCCGTCGAGATGGGTCACCGCATCCGGCGGGCGTTCACCATCCGGCAGGGCGTCGGCTCGGAGCTGTACGTCCGGCCAGGCCCCGACGGGACCGTGGAGGTCGGCGGTCGATGCGCATCCTCCTTCTGAACGGTCCCAACCTCGGTCGATTGGGGTTGCGCCAGCCCGAGATCTACGGCACGACGACCCTGGCCGAGGTTGTCGCGGCGGTGCGCGCGCGGGCCGAGGCGGCCGGCTCGAGCGTGGAGGCGTTCCAATCGAACCACGAGGGCGCCCTGATCGATCGCCTCGAGCAGCGCGACTACGACGGCGTGATCATCAACCCGGGCGCATTGGCCCACACGAGTTACGCCCTGCACGACGCGCTGCTCGGCTGCGAACGGCCGGTCATCGAGGTCCACGTATCCGACATCCGCTCACGCGAAGCCTGGCGGCGCGTCTCGGTGATCGAGCCGGTCGTCACCGGCCAGGTCATCGGCCACGGCTGGCACGGCTACATCGAGGCCGTGGATCTGTTGCTCTCGGCTGCTGCGACGGAGGGCGGAGGCCGGTCATGAGACTCATCAGGCGGGTCGACCGTCGAGTGTGGGAGGTCATCGGCCCGGTCGGGGTGATTGGCGCC
Organism: Chloroflexota bacterium; assembly: GCA_003169735.1. Lineage (GTDB taxonomy): Bacteria > Chloroflexota > Limnocylindria > Limnocylindrales > CSP1-4 > Palsa-1032. The sequence goes on from PNAP01000031.1 coordinate 32,331, forward strand.
GCGGCATCGCTGATCCTCTTCTGCACCAGCCAACCGCCGATCTTCTCGTCGGCGGCCCTGGCGATCGTGGGGGCTGTTGGTGCGGTCGGCCTGCGCCGCTTCGGCCACCGGCTCCTGGCTTCGTTTGCCGCGCTCTGCACGTTCATGACGTCGGGCCACCCGGTCTGGAGCCTGTTCGATGACGTCACGAACCCACATGTGACCCAATCGGGCGAAACGTTCCACATCTATGACCCGGCCCAAGTACCGACGCTCGCGGTGCTAAGCGCGGCTCTCGTTGTATTCGCCCTGATCATGTGTGCCGCGTACTTCTGGCAACCTCAACGGCCCTCAAGCGAACCGCTTCCTGGATGGCCGCAACCTCCCGCGGCGTCTCTGCCGCAGGGTGCCGCGTTGGACCGCCCGGCGTTCAAGACCGACAGGCAGGCCGGCGCCGGGGCCCCAGATCTGCCCGTCTCGAGCTCCGGGGACATCGAGCCAACCGTGGCGCAGGCCGAACCGAGTCGATAGCCCGGTCGATTCGACCCTTGGCTCTGGCGAACGCGATCCGTAGTCCGAGGACCTGTCGCTCTTGAACGGCCAGCGGTCCAACCGCCGGGCGGGCGTTGCCGTCGTCCTAGAGAAAGACGATCGCGTCGCCACCTGGATCGTGCCCTTGTTGAAGGGCTTTCAGAGCGACGTGTCCGGGAACGGGGAAGTCCGTTAGGAACTCGGCCGCGGCGTCGCGCATGAAGCGGCGATTCGTTCGGGTATCGGCGAGCAGCAGGATCAACCGGTCGACTCCCCCGTCGCGCCGTTTCTGGCCGAGCCGCCTCTTCAGTTCCTGCCCGTCGCGAGGGCGCGTCTCGCTCTCGATCCCGATCCTCCACTTAGCGACTCGGGCGAGCGCATCCCAAGCCCTCAGATCGCCAGGATTCGGGAATGGGACCTCCGTGCGCCAAGCGACGTCCGGATGGAGTCGACCCCTCAGTCGGTCCAACAGCGCGGCATGTGCTCGATCCCGACGAGGCGAACCTGCCGGGTAGGGCCGTGCGCGAAGGGTGAGTCCCACGACCGCGACGAGTCGGGTCGCCAGGACCACACCAACATCGGCGAGTTCGCCTCGCTCGATTCGCCCGACCGTCGAGTGCGACACTCCAATGGCCCGCCCGACATCCCTCTGGCTAAGACCGGCTGCGACTCGAGAACGGCGAAGTTCCTCCCCGAGGTCGCGCATCGTTCGCCGACCGTCGCGAAGACCACGGTCGGCAGGGCGTTCGGTCGCTGGCACAGGACCACGGTGAGCCTCGCCGCTCTACTGCGACTTGTGCGTAGCCGCGTTCGTGCGTGCCGGCCAGCTGCGGGCCCGGACCGCCCAGCGTTCAAGACCGACCGATCGCCCACCGAGTCGCGACGGTCCCCACATGGGGATCGGCCGTTCTGGCACCCGGAAGCTGTCCACTGAGCGTCGAAACCGATGGCGCCACCAACGAAAGACACCCGATCCGAGTCCGGGACCCCATCAGGGAGCGTCGACTCGTCGGTCTTGAACATGCAGCGGTCCAGAAGGACGCCACACGCGATCGAACCGCGGCGATTGGCGATGCTTGCCGCCCAACGCCCGACCGGGCCGGCCCATACGCCCGAGTCGAGCCGCTACTCCCCCTTGATCCGCATCAATACGTGGTCGGCGACGATCAGGCGGTGGATCTGGTTCGTGCCCTCATAGATCTGGGCGCCTTTCGCGTCGCGCATCATCCGCTCGACGGGGAACTCGCGCGAGTAGCCGCTCCCCCCGAAGAGCTGCACCGCGTCGGTGGTGACGCTCATCGCGGCGTCCGAGGCGGTCCACTTGGCGAGTGACGAGGCCTCCGCGATGGGCTCGCCGCGATCCTTGGCCTCGGCCGCCGCCCTCGTCAGGGCACGCGCCGCGGCGACCCGCTGCGCCATCTCGGCGAGCATGAAGCGCAGACCTTGCTGCTCCGCCAGGACTCCACCAAACGCCCGCCGCTCCGTGAGGTAGCGCGCGGCGGCGTCCAACGCCGCCTGTGCCAGCCCGCAGCACGCCGCCGCGATCGAGATCCGGCCCTCCCCCAGCGCCGACAGCGCGATGCGCAGGCCCTGCCCTTCCTCACCCAGCCGGTTCGCGACCAGCACCTCGCAGCCCTCGAAGATGAGCTCGGATGCCGTGTCGGAGCGGATCCCGAGCTTCCGCTCTTTCCGCCCGAACCGGAACCCGGCCGTGCCGGCCTCGACCAGGAACGCCGTCACGCCCTTCGCCCCGGCGGCCGGGTCGACTGTCGCGAAGACCAGGTATCGCTCCGCTTCCCCTGCATTGGTGATCCAGATCTTGGTCCCGGTCAGCCGATATGCGGTGGGCGCTTCCGTCGGTCCGACACGGTCGGCGGACAGCCGCAGCGCGGCGGCGTCCGATCCAGCGCCGGGCTCGGTGAGGGCGAACGCACCGAGCTTCCGCCCCGCCAGCATCTCCGGCAGCCATCGCGCGCGCTGCTCGTCCGAGCCCCACGTCACGACCGGGAACTGCGACAGGATGTGGACGCTCAGCGAGACCGCCATCGCCATGTCGGCGTACGCGATCTCCTCCATGACCAGCGTCCATGCTCGATACGAGAACCCGGCCCCGCCGACCGATTCGGGAAACGGCAGCCCGGTCAGACCGAGTTCGCCCATGCGCGTGAAGAGCGAGCGGTCATAACGCTCCTCCTCATCGCGCGCGGCCGCTCCCGGCGCGATCTCCTTGGCCGCGAACTCGCGCACCGTCTCCTTGAGGAGGCGCTCCTCAGGCGTCAGTCCACCCGCGACGGCCGTCATCCGCGCGGATACGTGTAGAAGCCGCGTCCCGTCTTCTGGCCGAGATGCCCGGCCGCGACCAGGTCGTGCAGCACCGCCGGCGGCGCGAAATGCGCCTGGCCGAACCCCTCGAAGAGCACCTCCATGATGCTCAGGCAGACGTCCAGCCCGATGAAATCGGCCAATTCGAGCGGTCCCATCGGGTGATTCAGGCCGACCTTCGCGCCCGTGTCGATATCCTCGGCCGTTCCCAGGCCCTGCTCGTATGCCCGCATCGCCTCTGCCAGGAACGGCATCAGGATGCGGTTGACGATGAACCCCGGCCGATCCTGGCTGACGATGACCTGCTTGCCGAGTTCGGCCGCGACCGCCCGCACGGTCAACTCCGTCTCGTCGCTCGTGTCCGTGTTGCGGATCAGCTCGATGAGCGGCATCACGGGCACGGGGCTGAAGAAGTGCATGCCAACGACCATCGGCCGGCGAGCTGCCCGGACCGCTTCGGCCAACCGAGCGATGGAGATGGAGCTCGTGTTGGAGGCGAGGACAGCCGATTCGGGCGCACCGGCATCCAGTCGGGCGAAGAGGTCGCGCTTGACGGCTTCGTCCTCGAAGACGGCTTCGACGGCCAAGTCGACCCCGCGCGCTCCATCCTCTACCGATCCGGCGATCGAGATCCGGCCCAGCGTGGCCAGGCGCTCGGCGTCGGTCATCCGACCCTTGGCGACCGACCGGTCGAGGTTGCCGGCGATGCGCTTGATACCGGCCTCGGCGCGCGCCCGCTCAGGCTCGAAGACTCGGACGTCGTGGCCGGCCATGGCCATGACCTGGGCGATGCCGTGCCCCATCAGCCCGACGCCGCACACCAGGACGGTTCGCTCAGTCACGTGGCACAGGGTATCGCCGCGTGCCTCATCCGCGCCACCGGTTCAGGTGCGCGGCACGTCACTGCCGATCGCCAGTCGGTCAGTCGCCGCCCGGGACGTCCGCGGCGCCACCGCCCGCTGCGATGAGGAGTCGTTCCGCCGCCGTATACGGATCCAGATCGTGGGCCGCGACCGCGCTCAGCGTCGCGGCGGTTCCGGCGGCCAGGGATCCGTCGCGCAACCGATCCCACAGCCGCTCAGCGAGGATGCCGGCGACCTGCGCTTCGGCGCGTTTGAGCCTCGCGGCATCGCCGGCCGCCGCTCCAGGCACGGAGCCGTCGGATCGCGCCGCGTGTCGCCGATCCAGCGCGGCCAGCAATTCGGGCACGCCGGCGCCGGTCATCCCGGAAACGAGCAGCACGTCGGGGCGCTTCGGTCGAGGGCGATCGCCCATCGCGCGGTCGCGCGACACGCCGACGGTGAGCATCGCGCGCAGGTTCGCCGCTGCCCGGTCGGCGCCCGGGCGATCCGCCTTGTTGACGGCCACGATGTCGGCCACCTCGAGCAACCCGGCCTTGATGGCCTGCACCTCGTCGCCCATCTCGGGCGCCTGGACGACGAGCGTCGTGTCGGCCACGGCCGCCACCTCGACCTCGCTCTGGCCCGTCCCGACCGTCTCGATGAAGATCAGCGGGAACCCGCACGCATCAAGGACTGCCGCTGCCGCGACGGAACTCGTGGCCAGCCCGCCGACGTGGCCGCGGGAAGCCATGGAGCGGATGAAGACGTCCGCGTCACCGGCGAACTGTTGCATCCGCACCCGATCGCCGAGGATGGCACCACCCGTGATCGGACTGGACGGATCGACGGCGATGACGGCGACCGGTCGGCCCGTGGCGCGTGCCTCGGCGATCAACCCGGCGACGAGCGTGCTCTTGCCGGCCCCTGGCGCACCCGTCACGCCCACGAGATGCGCGCCGCCGGCCAGCGGATAGAGGATGCGCATGGCCACCTCTGCGACCCGCGTTCGAGCTTCGACTTCGGTGAGCAGTCGAGCCAGGGCGCGCCGGCTGCCGGCTCGGGCTTCCTCCGCCAGGCGCTCGCCCCGCGCCCGAGGGTCGAGCTGGGCGGTCATATCGGCCTTGGCGGTCGAGTCAGCCGACGTCACGCGTCCCGGTGCCGCGCGCTGGCGCGCAGGTAGTCGGCCACCTCGCGGATGGTCGTGCCCGGCCCGAAGATGCGGCTGATGCCCGCCGCCTCGAGGGCCGGGATGTCGTCGTCCGGGATGATCCCGCCGGCCGTGACCAGGACGTCGTCCAGCCCCTGCGCCCGAAGCCCCTCGGCGATGCGCGGCAGGAGCGTCATATGCGCGCCCGACAGGATGGAGAGGCCTACCACGTCCACATCTTCCTGGAGTGCCGCCGTCACGACCATCTCCGGCGTCTGTCGCAGGCCCGTATAGATGACCTCGAAACCCTCGTCGCGAAGGCCGCGCGCCAGCACCTTGGCGCCTCGGTCGTGCCCATCCAGGCCCGGTTTGGCGATGAGGACCTTGATCGGGCGTTCCTTCGTATTCGGCATGCCCGGATGATAGGCGCGTCGACGGTCACCGGGCGCTAGCGCCAGCCCACTCCAGGCCCGCGCGTCGCCCGGCCACTCCCCTACGGCGCTCCGGGAGCCGGTCGTGCCAGGTGGGAGAAGAATTCGGCGCGCGTCTTGTCGTTCGAGCGGAAGATGCCGAGCACCGCGCTCGTGGTCATGATCGTGCCGGGCTTGCGCACGCCGCGCATCACCGCGCAGAGGTGCGTCGCCTCGATGACCACGCCGACGCCCTTGGGAGCCAGCCGCTCCATCAGCAGATCCGCGACCTGGGACGTCAACCGTTCCTGGACCTGGAGCCGTCGGGCGAACGTCTCCACGATGCGCGGGATCTTGGACAGCCCGATGACCCGGCCGTTCGGGATGTAGGCGACCCCGGCGGTGCCGAAGAACGGCAGCAGGTGGTGCTCGCACAGCGAGTAGAACGGGATCTCCTTGACGACCACCATCTCGCTGTAATCGACCTCGAAGATCGCACCGTTGATGAGGCGGTCCGTGTCGACGTGATAGCCGGCAGTCAACTCGGTGTACATGCGGTGCACGCGGTCGGGCGTGCCGGCAAGGCCGGCTCGGTCGGGGTCCTCACCGATCTCGACCAGGATCTGGCGAACGGCTGCCTCGACCGGCCGGTCAGCCTCTTCCGTGGTGCCGACACTATCGAGGTGCGGCACGACCGAACCCTCGATGTCCCCGGTGACGGCGTCCTCGCCGATCTCGCGCTCGATCTCGTCGACCAGGGCGCGCACGTTCGCAGGCAGCTCGGGTCTGGTCGGTCTGGTCGGGCGGTCGCTCATCCGGTCGGAGGCTGGTCGCCGTCCTTGTCGTGGTCCGTGTCACGCGACACCGCGTCGCGCGCTTCCTTGACGCCCCGGCCGAGCGCCGCGCCCAACGCGGGCAGGGTCTTCTTGCCACGCACCGCCAGGACGATGATCAGGATCAGCACCAGCAGCAGGGCAACGTCGCTCATGCGCGCATCGTAGCGGTACGGTGGAAGCGGACGCGGTAGTCTCGCCGGTATGCCCGACCAGAGCCTCCAGGAACGGTACGCACCGGACTCGATCTGTTTCGGCTGCGGGCCCGCCAATCCCGAGGGTCTCCATATCCGATCCTTCGCCGCGTCCGACCTGGGTGCCGACCCGGACGCCGGCAAGGACGGGAGCGAGTGCGTCTGCGACTGGACGCCATCGCCACATCACGACGCTTTCCCCGGCACGCTCAACGGCGGCATGATCGGCACGCTCATGGATTGCCACTCCAACTGGACGGCGGCGCGTCACCTGATGCGTCAGGCGGGCGCGACCAAGGCGCCGACGACGGTGACGGCGGACTACCACGTTCGACTTCGGAAGCCCACACCGTCCGATCGACCGGTGCACGTTCGGGCGTGGGTGGTCGAGTCGACCGCCGACCGCGCCACCATCGACGCCGAGATGTCATCAGGCGGCGTCGTGACCGCGACCTGTCGCGGCCTGTTCGTGGCCGTCAGGCCGGGCCATCCGGCATACGAGCGCTGGTAGCGACGCTCTCGAGCAACGCGCGAAGCTCAGAGGCGACCTCCGCCGGCCGGTAGCGCATCAGGTTGTGGCCCGATCCGGGATAGCGCACGACGCGCGGAGCCACCAACCCGACCGAGGCTCGTGCCCGGACGACGTCATCGAGCGCCAGATCACGCTCGCGAGCGTCCTCGTCGTCGGCCGTGGCCGCTTCCGCGACGAGCACCAGCATCGGCACGGCGGCGCGGGTCAGCGCTTCCAGCGGACGGTACGAGTACATCGCTTCGACCGACCCGCGGACCGCCGCCGACCGACTGACCAGCCCGACGTGACCGGCGTGCTTCTGGTCGACCTGGGCGCGGGCGGCCGCTTCTTGGTCGGCGTCCCACGTCGCTGGGTCGAACGCCTCCCGGTCGGCGAGGAAGGCGTCCATCGAGCTCATCACTTCCGGCGGGTCGGCGAGGCCGGCGAGGAACTCGGATTGGCTCGCGCGGGTCGCTTCGGCGATGTCCTCCCAGCCGCCGTCGACGAGGGCGATCGCCGCCACCGATGCGGGTCGGAGTGCCGCCATCGTGGCCGCGATCATCGCCCCGAACCCGTGACCCGCCACGACCGCGGGCGGGCCATCCATCGCATCCCCCCAGCCATGGCCGGTCATCACGGTGAGCACGTCCATCGCCAGCGACGACAGGTCGTAGCCGCTTCGGGCCGGATCGGAGAGGCCGTGGCCGCGCAAGTCGACCGCGATGACGTCGGTGACGTCCTGGAGGCGGCGAGCCACCGGGGCCCAGATGCGCGCCGTCTGCGTGATGCCGTGGAGGAGGACCAGCGGGGGGAGCGGCGGCGCGCCGGGCCGGTCCGCGGCGACGCCCCAATCGAGGTAGTGGATCCGGTCGCCGGTCTCGAGTCGGATGACGAACGATTCGGGCTCGCCCGCGTTGGCTTCGGGCGGGGGCGCGTCGCTCACCCGACTAGCATAGGCAGCGATGCCCATCCGTCGCCGCGGGTCGCTGGCCCGCCGCCATGTCCATCGCCGCTCGGCGCTCGGCGTGGACGCGGGCGGCAGCGCGGCCGGTGCGGGATATGGGCACTTCGAGGACCTCGTGGCACAGGCGCTCGACACGCTGCCGGCTCCGTTCGCGGCACTGCTCGAAAATGTGGCCGTGGTGATCGAAGACGAGCCGTCGGCCGAGCAGCTGCGGGGCGGCGACGGCGAAACGCTGTATGGCCTCTACGAGGGCACGCCGGCCGTGGAATATGCGGCCGACTGGGTGCCCTTCCCGAACAAGATCACGCTCTTCCGCTTCCCGCTCGAGGAAGACTTCCCCGATCCGATCGAACTGGCAGAGGAGGTGCGCCGGACCGTCATCCACGAGCTGGCCCATCACGCCGGTATCGGCGAAGAGCGCCTGCGCGAACTCGGCTACGACTGAGGCGGAGCGGCAAGCAGCTCGCCGAGGCGCGCCAAGTCGACATTGCCGCCGGAAGCGATCACGCAGACGGTCTCGCCGTCGTGGATGGGTACCTGGCCGGAGATGACCGCACCGAGCGCGGTCGCGCCGGCTGGTTCGAGGACCTGCTTCATCCGCTCCATCGCGAAGCGCATGCCGCCCACGATCGTCGGCTCATCGACCAGGAGGATGTCGTCCACGTAGCGACGCACGAGGTCGAGCGTCCAGGCCCCGGCGAACGGCGCCCCGAGACCATCGGCGATGGAAACCGGATGGATCTGGACCGGCTTGCCAGCCGCCAGGCCAAGCGTGATGGCGTTGCTGCGCTCCGGCTCGATGCCGATGACGCGGACGCTCGGGCGGAGCTGCTTGGCGGCGGCCGAGACACCCGAGATGAGGCCGCCACCACCGACGCCGACGACGATGACATCGACGTCGGGCAGGTCCTCGACGATCTCGAGCCCGACGGTCCCCTGCCCGGCGATGATCTCGGGGTCATCGAACGGCGGGACGTAGACGAGGCCGCGTTCCTCCTGGAGTTCCTGCATCCGGATGAGCGTCTCGCCCACGTGCGCACCGTGGAGCACGACTTCGGCGCCGTAGCCGGCCGCGGCGTCCGCCTTGGAGCGCGATGCGCCGGTCGGCATGCACACCGTCACTGGCACGCCGGCCGACGCGCCGACATAGGCGAGCGCGGCGGCATGGTTGCCGGCCGAGATGGTGATGAGGCCGCGAGCACGTTCGTCGGGAGTGAGTTGGAGGACGCGGTTCGTGGCGCCGCGCGGCTTGAACGAGCCGGTGACCTGGAGATGCTCCGCCTTGAGGAAGAGGCGCGGCCTGGCGTCGCGTGACGGCCCGTCGCCGATCCGGATCCCGAGGCGCGCGCCGAGGAGGCGTGCCGCAGTTCGGGAGCTGAGCATCGGCGTTCGGTGGACGCGGCCGGCGATCCGCGCACGTGCCTCGTGGATCGCCGCGAGGGACACATCGCGAAGCGCGCGCTCGTCAGTCACCCGAGGAGTCTAGAGCGCGAGAGCATGGTCATCGAGCGCCACAAGTCGATCAGCTGGTCGATGCGGCCGCGAGTCGCCGGGCGATGCGCTTACCTCCAAATGGGCACCATGAAGCCACTGTTCACGGAATCGGAGCCATTTCCCGCCAGCCCGACCCCTTGATGCCCCTTTGGCGGCAAGCACCAGAACCGCGGCCGTCTGGTGCGCATTTGGCGAGAAACGGAAGCGTCGGGCGCCCAGCCGGCAGTGCGAAGGTAGGATTCAACAATGGCTGCCGGCGACGTCGGACTCAGGTATGCGCGATGGCGAGCGTGGCTTCGGACCTGTATGTCGGATGTCCTGTACCACCGGCTGGGCCTGCGGGTGCCAAGGCTCGCGACTGCGGCGACCACGACTGGTACAGCCGGGGAGATGGGATCGACGCGTGCTACCACTGCCGTGTCGAGCGTGCGACGCCAGACGACGCGCCGTGGGTTTGACCCAGACGCTACTTGCGTACTTGCGCAATCAATGAGACACTACGGGCGTGACTTTGGCGACAGCACCCGACCTCTCGACCGAGACCGATGATTGCACGGACGTCTCGAGCGAGGCCGACCGGCAGCGATTCGCAGCCATCGGTCGGGCGCTGGCCGATCCGAAGCGACTGTGCGTCCTCGAGATCCTTGCCGGCGGTGAACGCTCGGTGAGCGACCTCTCACGGGAAGCCAGCTGTCACGTCCCGAACATGAGCCAACACCTGGCGGTCCTCCGCTCGGCGGGCCTGGTCGAGACGCGGCGCGAGGGCAACGCCGTCCTCTATCGCCTCGCGAACCCACACGTCCTCGAGACTTATCGCCTCATCCAGGCGCTGGCCGGATAGCCAGCAGAAAGGAACCCATTCCCATGGCCATCAAGGAAGCGACCGACGCGACATTCGAAGAGATGGTGCTTCACAGCGAGCGTCCAGTGGTCGTTGACTTCTGGGCGACGTGGTGCGGACCCTGCAAGATGGTCGCCCCCGAGATGGTGAAGCTCGCCGCGAAGTACGAGGGCGCGGTCGATGTCGTCAAGGTCGATGTCGACGCCAACCCCGGCATCTCGCAGGCGTTCAACATCATGAGCATCCCCACCATCGCGTTCTTCCGGCCCGGCGCAACGCCCCAGGGCGTCGTCGGCTTCCGCCAGCTCGAGCAGCTCGAGCAGCAGTTCGGACTGGCCCAGTTCATCCCCGCCCCGGCCGCTCCGGTCGCCACGGCGACGCCCACCTCGGGCGACTCCGCCACCTGACCTCGCTCTCCGCACACCCCGACGCCCCGGCCGACCCCCGGGGCGTTTCCTTTTGCCCCGAGCTGTTCGACGGCATCGACCAGTCACTCAGGACCGCTGGGTTCGGACAGCCGCATCAGGAGCGCGGGACCATCGGGGTGATCGTCCCAGGGGCGGTCGATGCTGAACCCGGCCTTCTCCCAGGCACGGATGGCTCGAGGGTTGTCCTGCGCCGGGTCCACGGTGATGTCGCGCCAACCGCGGTCGCGCACCAGATGCGAGATCAGCAGTCGCGCCGCCATCGGCCCCAAGCCCTGGTCCCGCCACTCGGGCACCAGCATCATGTCGAGCCCTGCGTCACCCGGGCCTTCGAGGTGGTACTGGATGTAGCCGATGGGCTGCTCCGCGGACTCGACGATGAAAGACTCGACTCGTGGACATCGAAGGCCGATGTACTTGGTTGCCACTTCATCTCTGGTGAGCGCCCGTCCGCCCCACCATCGATAGATCTCCAGCTCGGCAAACCAATGTGCAAGCAGGTCGAGGTCCCGCGAGGTCGATGGCCGAAGTCGGAGCCCACCGGCTTCCAAGATGGGGTGAGGATGGTCCAGTTGCCGCCCTCCGATCTAGGACTCGGCGGCGCGCCAGGCGCTCAGGAACCAGGCTTCGGCTCGGTCAAGGACGAACTGATCGACCGTCGGCGGGGCGAAACGGATCCAGCCGCCGCCGCGGCGGGAGGCGGACACGTTGGGCGTCGCCTCGACGGCCTCCGCGACATCGGGATCGAGGCGAAGCTCGATGGCTCGCCCGTCGGTGATCGCGAACGCGACGTCGTCGCGCCGATACTCGATGACATCGTCGAGGTGGTGGGCGCTCGCCGAGTCCAGATCGGCCGCTAATCGGGCGAACAGGTCTGCCATGGTGGCACCCGCTCCGCCGCCGTTCATCGGCCCCAGCTCAGGATCCGCTCCGGGTCGACGATGATGACGATCGGCGTGCCCTTCTCGGCCATCTTGTTGGCCATCTCGATGGGGGGACGGTCGGGCAGGTAGCGGCGGATCTGGGCCTGGCTGATGCGGATGTACTCGGCCCTGCCGTCGTCCCCGTCGACGATCCAGGCGCTGCCGCGGACAAGGATGCCGCGCTTTCGCCGGAGGTCTCCATCGATCTCCAGTGCCGCGCGGCCGGTTCGCCGGATATTCGCGACCTTGTGGTCCGTGGCGTCCGTGCCGATGGAGAACCGCTCGCCGTCCCAGTGGAACCAGGCCGGCACCACGTGAGCATCGCCGTTCTTCTCGATGGTCCCGATGCGGCACAGGTTCGGCTCGTCGAGGAAACCGGTCAGCGCGTTCGGATCGGCGGCCCAGCCGCCAACCTTGATGGCCGCCATCAGACCGCGACCGGCTCTCGATACTCGCCGAACACGGCGCGCAGCACCCCGCACATCTCGCCGAGCGTGGCATACGCGACCGCGCATTCCACCAGCGCCGGCATCACGTTCGCTTCCGAGGATCCGGGCCGCGCTGCCAGGTCGCGCAACCGTGCCAGCGCCTGCGAGACCGCGTCCGGGTCGCGCTCCAGCCGCACCCGCGCCAATCTCGCCAGGTGCCGCTGCTTACTCTCCTCGCTGACCACGAGCAGCGGGATCTCCACCTTCTCGTCCGGATCCGCGTACACGTTTACGCCGACCATCTCGCGCTCGCCCGCGTCCAGCTCACGCTGGAAGCGATACGCCGCGTCGGCGATCTCCTTCTGCGGATAGCCCGTCGCGATGGCCGCGACCATGCCGCCAAGGGCATCGATCTCGTCGAGGTACCGCCACACCTGCCGCTCGACCTCGTTGGTCAGCGACTCCACGAACCACGACCCGCCGAGCGGATCCACCGTATTCGTCACGCCACTCTCCGCGGCGATGATCTGCTGCTGCCTGAGCGCCAGCAACGCGGCCTCTGCCGAGGGCACCGCCCATGCCTCGTCGTACGCGTCGGTGTGCAGTGACTGCGACCCTCCCAGGACGCCCGCCAGGGCCTGCAGCGCGACCCGCGTGAGATTGTTCAAGGGCTGCTGGGCGGTCAGCGACACGCCGGCGGTCTGCGTGTGGAAGCGCATCCAGGTCGAGCGTTCGTTCTCGGCGCGGTAGCGCTGCGTCATCAGCTTCCACCAGATGCGCCGCGCGGCCCGGAACTTGGCGATCTCCTCGAAGAAGTCGCTGTGGCTGTTGAAGAAGAACGACAGCCGCGGCGCGAACTCATCGACGCGCAAGCCCCGGCGCAGCGCTTCCTCCACGTAGGCCATGCCGTCGGCGATGGTGAAGGCGAGCTCCTGGACGGCGGTCGAGCCAGCCTCGCGGATGTGGTAGCCCGAGATCGAGATCGTGTTCCAGCGCGGCATCTCGCGCGTCCCGAACTCGATCGTGTCGGTGACCAGGCGGATCGAGGGTTCGGGCGGGAAGAGGAATTCCTTCTGGGCAACGAACTCCTTGAGGATGTCGTTCTGGAGCGTGCCCTCCAGGATCGCCCGCGGGAAGCCGCGCTTCTCGGCCGCCGCGATGTACATCGCCCAGATCGGCGCGGCCGGCGAATTGATGGTCATCGAGGTCGACACGCGGTCCAGGGGGATCTCGTCGAGCAGGATCTCCATGTCCGCGAGGGAACTGACCGCAACGCCGCACGTGCCGAACTCCCCATCCGCCTCGGGATCGTCGGTGTCGTAGCCATACAGCGTGGGCATGTCGTAGGCGATCGAGAGGCCGGTCTGGCCGGCCCGCAGGAGCTGGTGGAATCGAGCGTTCGTGTCCTCCGCCGCACCGAAGCCCGCGAACATGCGCATCGTCCACAGGCGCGTCCGATAGCCCGTCGGGTGGACGCCGCGGGTGAACGGTGGCTCGCCCGGGAAGCCGACATCGCGCAGCGGATCGAAACCGGACCACGCGCCAGCGCCCGTGCGCAGCGGTTCACCGAGATGGTCGACCGCGGTCGGGCCGCCACCACCGGCACTCGTCCCCTGCCAATCCACCGGCGAGTACAGCCGAGCGATCTCGACATCGCTCATCGTGCTGAAGCGCGGCCGGCGTTCCGGCGTCCGAGCCTGGGCCTCGTGCAGCGTCCGGCGCTCCCAGCTGCGTTGTCGCTGGGCCCAGTCGTCGGTCATGGCGGCGACTCTAGCACGGGCCCAGTCACCGACCGGCTGGGCCGTTCGGCGGCGTTCCATGCGGGCCTGATGCGCCTACGCATGGTCTGGTGCATAGAGGCTCGGTTGATGCACGTGTGATACAGTCCGGCCCGTGCCCCCATTGCTGGGGCGATGCAAGCCGTGTTGCGTCGTCTCCTGAGGCCACGTGGGCGATCACGACCCGTGTCCCGGACGTCGATCGTTTCCCTCGTCGCCATCCTCACCATCGTCGGTGGCCAGGTTTCGCCAGTCGCGACCCAGACGCCGACCACATCGTTCGACGGCAATGCCGATCGAGCCGCCGCCAGCCGCCGGATCGCGTTCCTGCCGATGCTCGGGTTCGACTCGATGTCGGTAGCGACGACGAGCCGGGCCGGCGTCGGCGCCTCGGACGCGCAGTGGGTCTCGCTGGCACCGACGCCCATCGGTGAGGCGATCGCCTTGCCGCCATCAAGTCCATCGGTCGTTTCGAGCGCCGGTTCCGCAACCGCGTTCGGTGCGGTCGCCGCGGCCGCTGCCAAGGCGCGGGCTCACACCCACACGTCCCGGCACGAACCGCAACTCAAACCCAAGCCCGCGGCGCCGCGCTACACCGCCGTGGGCGCTTGGCATATGGCGCCGAGTGCCAGTTGGTACGGGCCCGACTTCTACGGCCACCAGACGGCCTGCGGCCAGCGGTATACCCGTCGCATCGTCGGCGTGGCCAGTCGCACCTTGCCGTGCGGCACGCTCGTGCAGCTCCATTGGCACGGCATCACCGTCGTGGCGCCGGTCATCGACCGTGGCCCGTACGGCGCGGCGACCAACATCTTCGACCTGAGTCATGCCCTGGCGTGCAGGCTCCTCCGCCCGAGCAGCAACTCCAACGGCTGCTTCACTCGCTACGACGTGGCCTGGCGCATCGTCCGGCGCGACTGACCGATCGGGCCCCGGCGGAGGCACGACCGGGCCACACCACCCTCTTTGCCAGTGCTCTGCCCATGGACCCGGTCCCATGGTCCGGTGTCGCCGAGTACCGCGTCGCCATTGGAACCACGTGGCGCCGACGGTAACGTTCAGCTCGCCGTCGTCTCCGATCCATTGGGGGCGGCCCGAGGCGTCGACCACCGAGTCAGGGAACGAACGCGATCCGGCCAGGGAACTACAAGATCGCCGCTCCCGGAAGACGAGTCGAATAACTGGAACCATCCGGCCAAACCGGACCGACCAGGGAACAGGGCCGACGGCGGAATCATCGGATCATCGCTCCCGCCATCGGGCGCCAGGTCGAGTCGAGCAGACTCGAGCCTCAGATGATCAAGCCCCGGCTCGTCGCCTACGAACCGGTCGCCGATGTCTCCGACTCGGTCGCCCGATCCCGTCCCTCCCCGAAGCCGGTCCGTGAAGGGCGCAGGATGCGCGGCACGCCACGCTCGTCCATGTCCGCCTGGATCACGCGCGCTCCCATCACCAGATCACGGTCGCGGGTGATGGTGTGGGCGATCCAATCGATGTACGTCGGTTCATGGTCGGCGACCTCGCCGAGCGTCCGGCCGTGGAAACGCCCGAAGACGAGCGGCGTCTCGCGTGCTTCCTGGAGTGAAGGAAGCCGCGCCGAGGGGCCGGAAGCACGCCGCCTGACCGGGCCGGTCGGCGTGCTCGCGCGCAGGTCCGAGTCGGGATAGCGGCGGCCGGTCGGCGCATGGCCCGACAACGGCGATCGGCCGGGGCTCGTCGTCGCGTTGCGGCGATGGAACGCGGCGCTGGTGTCGAAGCGGGCGGTGACCGGTCGTGACACCGGAGGTGGCGGCGGACCGCCACTCCCGCCGCTCCCGGCCCAGTCGGTCGATGCGCCGGGGTCGAAACCCGCCGCGCCCGGGTGCGGTTGCGGGTCATGGGCGCTCGCCCGCCGTGCCTGGGGAGAGGCGTCATATCGAGCGCGCCGGATCGGGTCGCGCAACAGGTCGTAAGCGGCATTGATGCGCGCCATGCGCGCCGTCAGGCGCTTGGTCTCGCTGCCCTCGCCGCCGGCACGATCGGGGTGGTGCTCGCGCGCGAGCGCGCGCCATCGTCGCTTGATGACCGGCTCGGCCGCGTCGTGCGCAACGCCGAGGACGCTGTACGGGTCGCCTCTGAAAGTCGATACGGGCATACCCTCCGAGGCTACCACGCGCAGTGCGAGTCAACCCCGCGGCGCCGCGCGCGACCTACACTGAATGCGTGAAGCTGCCGTTCCAGCCACCGCTCGAGCCGATGCTGGCGAAGCTCTCCGACGAGATCCCCGACGGCGAGGGCTGGCTGTACGAACCCAAGTGGGACGGCTTCCGGGCCATCGTCTTCCGTGACGGCGATGACGTCTACATCCAGAGTCGCGACCTGAAGCCGCTCGATCGATACTTTCCCGAGCTGGCCGGGCCGCTGCGGGAGAACCTGCCGGACCGGTGCGTGCTCGACGGCGAAGTGGTCATCGCGGGCAGCGACGGATTGGATTTCGAGGCGCTGCTCCTGCGCATCCATCCTGCCGCGTCGCGGGTTGCGATGCTCGCCGCCGAGTCGCCCGCATCGTTCGTGGCCTGGGACGTGCTCGCTCTCGGCGACCGCGATCTTCGCGAAACGGCGTTGTCCGAGCGGCGGGCACTGCTGATCGAAGCGCTGGCCGGCGCCGCGCCGCCCATCCACCTGACACCCGCAACGCACGATGCCGCCACGGCCGCCGACTGGTTCACGCGCTTTGAGGGGGCCGGCCTGGATGGGGTCATCGCCAAGCCGCTGGCGGGCAGGTACCAGCCGGGCAAACGGGCGATGCTCAAGATCAAGCACGCTCGAACGGCCGATTGCGTGGTCGCCGGCTTCCGGTGGCACAAGAATGGGCCGGGCACGCATATCGGTTCGCTGCTGCTCGGCCTGTACGACGACGATGGCCGCCTCCATCACCTCGGCGTCACGTCGTCGTTCACCTGGGAGCGGCGAGCCGCGCTGGTCGATGAGCTGGCGCCGCTGCGCATCGATGCGCTGGACGGTCACCCGTGGGCCGAGTGGGCCGAATGGGCCGCTGCCGGCGCGGCCGACGCGAGCGGCCAGCGGCTGCCCGGCGCCACCAGCCGGTGGAACCGCGGCAAGGACCTTTCCTGGGAGCCGCTGCGCATCGAACGGGTCTGCGAGGTCGCCTACGACCACCTCCAGGGCGACCGATTCCGCCACGCCACCACGTTCCAGCGCTGGCGCCCGGACAAGCGGCCCCAGGACTGCCGCTACGACCAGCTCGAGGTCACAGCACCCTACGAATTGCTCCGGATCTTCAATCCCGAGGCGGGCTGACGCCTCGTACACTCACGCCACCAGACCGGGAGGAGATGCATGTCCGATACGATTCGACCCGAAGACGAGCCGATCTCCGACGCTGCGCCAGCCGAGCCCGAGCCGGCGTCCGTCACGGCTGATCCCGGAGCCGCTGACCCCGTCACCTCGCCGCAGCCGACCTACATCGTCCCCGGCCTCGACGACGCAGCACCCACGAGTGCCCCGCCCCCTGCTTCGCCGGCGCAGCCGGCCTGGATGGCGGCGCTCGGCCCGACACCGACGATCGCGCCACCGGCGCCCCCCGCGCCCGTGGACGCGCCGCCGCCCGTTGCGCCGCCCGCGTCCCCGAAGCCGGCCTGGTTGGAGGCCCTCGGCCCGACACCCCCGGTCGCGCCACCACCGGCGCCGCTCGGCCCTGTCCCTGCCCAGCCCTCGTGGGTGTCGACGCCCAGCCAGGCGGTCGATCCCCGGCCCTCCGCGCCGGCCTGGCCGCCGGCTCCGATCGCACCGCCCGTGCTGCCACCGATCGCGCCGCTCCCTTCGGTATCGGCCGACTCTCCGACCGAGACGGCCTTCCAGCCCGTCGTGGCTCCACCGGCCATCAGCACACCGCCGGCGTACGTGGCGCCCCCGGCGCAAGTGGCTCCGCCCGTGTACGTGGCTCCGCCTGTGTACGTGGCACCACCGACGTTCGCCCCGCTCCCGGGTGCGGCCCCGCCACAGCCGTACGGCCAAGAGGGAACGGCCACGTATCCGATCGGCGGTCAACCACAGCCTCAGCCGACGGCCTATCCGCCGACCTACCAGCAACCGAACTTCCAACAACCACCAGGCCCGGGCGGATACCCGCCGCCCTACCCGCCCGCCGGACAGCCGTGGGCGCAACCGCCAGCGGCGGGCTGGACCCAGACGCCGACCGGCCCGACCGGCGTCATGCGATACGGAAACTCGGTCGTGGCCAAGTTCGCGGCACTGCTGCTGTTCGTCGTAGCGGCAACCGTCATCGGGCTGGGCATCGCGCTGGTCGCGTTCGCGAAGAGCGCCGGGCCGGTCAACGATCTCGGGGTCGGCACGCCGATCGCCGCGAGCATCGTGATCTTCGGCGTCGTTGCCCTCCTGGCGGTGATCGGCATCCTCTTCCACCGCGGCTGGGCCAGAGGCCTCGGGCTCCTCGTGTCGCTGGCCGGGATGGTGCTCGGCGGGGCCATCGTCTGGGCCGCACGATCGAACTTCAGTGGCGACTTCGATCTCGGGTCTGGGACGCGCCACTACGCGGTGAGCGCCCCCGATACCGCGACGCTGGCCGCCGCCGCCATCCCGCTGGTCGTCTTCGCGCTGATCTTCCTGGCGCTGCTCATCGGCGGCAAGCATTTCCGCAAGGTTCGGGTCACGTAAGGCGTGCGCGTGCCGTAGTCTGGAGACGCACCAGTCGATCGATACGGGAGGCGACCGAGATGTCCGGACCGCAGCAACCCCCTGGCGACCCACAACAACCACCGTGGGGCCAGCCCCAGACGACACCGACCGAACCCGCGCCACCGTGGCCGCAACCGCCTGCCCAGCAGGCGCCTCAGTGGGGTCAAGCGCAGCAGCCAGCCCCGCCGTGGCCTCAGCAGCCACAGCAGGCCCCGCCCGGCTGGGCACAGCAGCCGCCGAGCAGCTGGGGACCGCCGCCGCAGAGCGGTTGGGGTCAACCCGAGATGGCGCAGGCGCAGAGCACGTCGCTCCTCGTCGTGCTCGCTGGCGTGGTCTTCCTGATCTGGGGCCTGGTCATCACCCTTATCGGCGTGGGCCTGACCGCCGGCGGTCAGGCCATCAGGGACTACCTTGTGAACCATGGATACACGGTGGACTTCGGAGGCGCGATCACCGTGATCGGCATCGTCGTCCTCGTTGTCGGCATCCTGCACTTGATCGTGGCCGTGTTCTCCTGGGCGCATCGAGCGTTCGCGCGATATACGGGAATCGCCATCGCGGCGATCTTCGTGCTCTTCGGCATCCTCGCCCTCGCCAGCTCATCGAATTCGGACAGCGTCTCTGGCACGCGCTCGTCGGTCGGTGGTGACCTCGTCTTCCTCCTGGTCCCGTACGGCTTCTGCCTCATCGCGCTGATCGTCGGAGGTCGCCACTTCCGACGCGCCTGAACAGGCCTGACGGCCGGGACGAACCGGCAGCCACCGCCGGTTCAGTGTCCTCGGCGCTCGCTCCAGTCGGCCCGACGGGCGACGAATGGCTTGTGTCGGCCCGGCGTCGACGGAGCCATTGACCGGAGCCGACATCGCGGCTACGTTGTCGTTCCTCCGTCGTGCCGGTGAGCGATCCTGAAGGGTGGACAAAAAGGTGCATCAGCTTGCGAGTCGGGTCACCACCCGGCACCTGTCGCGCCGAGGACGTGCGTCCCTTGCTTTGCTGGCGGCCATGCTCCTCATCGTGGCCACGAGCGGCCTCGCCACGGCGGTATTCCATCCTGGCGAATACGTCGCGGTACACCGCGGCCGGACCATCCAGTCCGTCAAGGAGGGCCTCGTCCGGGTCGCCTGTCCGTCCGGCGATCGGGTCGTCAGCGGCGGGGCCTATTGGCATCGCCAGGGGCAGAACGGCGATCCAACGCTGAATGCCGTCATCGTCAGTTCCTCGCCCTCGACCGACACGCTCGGCTGGTTCGCCGTGGGTGCGAACCAGGACAACGAGCCGCTCGTGTTCACCGTGGAGGCTCAGTGCCTGCCACGTGGATCCATCGGCAAGTACCACGTCTTCACGGCAGACCGGACCGTAGCCGCCCACACCACCGTCGAGGCTCAGCCGCTGTGTCCCTCGGGCGAGGTCGTCGTGACCGGCGGGGCAGCGTGGCATCGGACGGGGCACGCCCCAGCGAGCGGCCTGTCCGCGGAGCTGACGACGTCGGTCCGCTGGGAGAGTTGGGATGCCGCCGGCTACAACACCGGCTCGTCGCCGCTGCACCTCTTGGTCACTTCGCTCTGCCGACCGCTGGCCGCCGTGGGCAGCGCCGTCCTCGAGTCGGACACACGCACGCTCGCCTACGGGGCATCCGCCGAGATCTACCTTGCGTGCGCCTCCGGCTATCGCATCGTCGGGGGCGGGGTCTACTGGACACAGTCGGGTTCGGAGGTCAAGGATGGTCAGGTCCGCGCGGCCATCCTGAGCTCGACACCGACCGGTGACGGAACGAGCTGGTACGGCTCGGGCGTTCAACGCGACAGTCGCTACCTCGAACTCGTGCTCAACGTATTCGCGTATTGCTATCCGGCGTGAGTCGAGGCGACAGAGCGCGACGCCACCTACCAGGGACTGTAATCCGGGTCGATGGGTTCCTGTGGAGGGCGATCGGCTTCGGGCACGTTCTGGAGGTTTACGCGGACGCGGTACCAGAGGGTTGAGCGGCCCCGCATCCCATCCACCAGGACGTCGGCGATGTCGAGGTGCTCGGCGGCCTTCGGCCAGCGTGCTTTCCAGCGCTCAAGCCCCTCCAGCGCGTCGTCCTTCTTCGCGGCGCGCGAGATCTCGATGACCGGGATGGTGCTCTTCCGACGGCCGGTCGGTGTCGGTCGCGTGCCGCCGCCTTGCGCGCGCTCCTCGATCACCTTTGCGAACCGGCGCTCCAACGCAGCTCGCGCCTTCTCGCGTTTCGCTTCAGCCTCGGGCGTGTCGTAGGCGGCTTCGGGTTGCCGCTGGCGCGACGGTTGGACACGGGGCGGCTCGCCTTCCTGCTTCCGGTAGTTCGGTGGCCAGGGGGCGTCGGCCAGGCCGTCCTTCTCATCCCGAGCCGACAGCTCGAGCAGGGAATCGAGCGACCCGACCGCTTCATCGATGCCGGCCGCTGCGTCGCCGGACGCGGCGAAGATGGCGGGCACGGTCGCGAGCGTGAACGCTTCCATCTCGACGTTGGGCAGGTCATCCCACGAGACGGGCATGGAAACGCGAGCGTCCGGCGTGGGTCGGACGGAGTACGCGGACGCGACCGTCCGATCCTTGGCGTTCTGGTTGTAGTCGAGGAAGACGCCGTGGCGCTCCTCCTTCCACCATTTGCTGGTGGCGATGGCGGGTGCGCGGCGTTCCACGTCACGGGCGAGAGCCAGCGCCGCGCGGCGCACCTCCGGGAACGTCCAGCGAGTCTCGATGCGGACGTTGATGTGGATGCCGCGCGAGCCCGATGTCTTCGGCCAGCCCACGAGTCCGTGTTCGGCGAGCGATTCGCGCGCCACCAACGCCACCCGGCGGATGTCGTCCCACGGCACGCCGGGTCCCGGATCAAGGTCGACACGCAACTCGTCCGGGTGATCCAGATCGTCCGCTCGGACCGGATGCGGGTTCAGGTCGATGCAGGCGAGATTGATGATCCAGGCCAGCTGCGCCGCATCGCGGATGACGATCTCATCGGCCGTCCGCCCGCTGGGAAAGCTGAGCTCGACCGTCTCGATCCAGTCTGGCCTGGGGTCGGGCGCCCGCTTCTGGAAGAACGCTTCGTTATCGACCCCGTTGACGAACCGCTTGAGGGCCATGGGTCGGCCGCCGGCGCCACGCAGCGCTCCGTTCGCGACGGCCATGTAGTAGTTGACGAGGTCGATCTTCGTGTAGCCCGCGGCCGGGAAACAGACCTTGTCGGGGTTGGAGATGCTCACCTCGCGGCCGGCGACGGTGAGGACCTCTACCTTCCGTGCCGCCACCGCTCCCGGTCCTCGTTGAGCACCTCGCGCGCACGCTCGACGTCGAGCCAGCCGACGACCTCGGTCGCCTTGTCCTCGAGGCCACCGACCGGCCGCGCCTGCACGTGGCAGCCCGGGAATGTCGGTTCGTCGATGAGCAGGAGCGTATCGGTCGGATCGCCGTCGCCGTGGGTCGTGTCGAGCGCGAAGCCGTAGTCGAAGTTGTAGAAGACGGCCGAGGAGAGCACGCGGTCGAGGCGGAAAACGCCGGCCGCCATGTCCCACTCGTACTTGTTGCGGCTGCCGCGCGGGATCTCCACGACGACCTCGATCACGTCGGGGAACGCGGCGGCATCCGGCGCAGGCATGGGCAAGAGTCTACGTCGGGGCCGTGGGCGTGAGTGATGCGGCCTAGACTGACTCCGTGGAAATCCTCGAGGCGATCCGGACCATGCGGGTCATCCGGCGCTTCAGCCCGGAGCCGATCCCGGCGGAGCTGCTCGACACCATCATTCGAGCTGGTCGACACGCCGGTTCATCGAAGAACCTCCAGCGCTGGGCGTTCATCGTCGTGCATGACCGCTCGACCCTGGAACGCCTCTCGAAGGTGGGAGCGTTCGCGGGACACGTCGCCGGTGCCACCGTCGCGATCGCGCTCGTGACGCCCGCTGTCGGCCCGAACGACCCGTGGTCGATCATGTGGGACCTCGGGCGGACGGCTCAGAACATGACCCTCGCGGCGTGGAGTCTTGGCATCGGCTCGGTGCCGGCCACGGTCTACGACCAGCCGCTCGCGCGCAGCATCCTCGGTTATCCCGAGGATCATTGGTGCGAGTACATCCTCAGCCTCGGTTACCCCGCCGACCCGTCCGATCTGACCCGGTCTCCCAAGGCCGGCGGCCGCCGCCCGCTCGACGAGATGCTTCACGACGAGCGCTGGTAGGAGCCTGACTCACTCCGATCCGGTCACGATCAGGTACGGCCCCGAGACCTGAGCCGGACGAAGGAGTCGTCCCGGGCGACCCAGCGGGGTGGGGTGCGGCGGCGACGCATCTGCGACGTCCGGCGCGCCGCCGACTCCGTCGAGATAGATGGCGACCGGCCCTTCGCCGTGACGCGCGAGAGCCCCAGCAAGGCGGCCTTCGGTGGAGGGTTCGAGCGTGATCAGGCGCAGGGTCGGCGCACCGGCCGTCCGCGAAACGTCGGCGCTCAGGAGTCGGGCTCTGGCACCGAGGTCGGGCTCATCGTAGACCTCGGTCGAGAGGGAGCGGCCAAGCTCATCGGCGAATCGCTCCGCATCGACCGTCGCCCAACCGAGCGCGAGGACGGCTGGGCCACCGGCGGGAGCTGCTTCGTCCTCGGCGGACGGCTCGAGCGGGCCTTCGATGATGAGTCGGTCGGCGGGGCTCGTTCGATCCGATCGGACCGTGACGACGACCGGGCCGGCCGACAGGCTGCCGTCGGACCGGGGAGGCAGGCCAAGTCCGAGCAGCAGGTCCCGCACGCGGTCGAGCTCGGCCGTGACCCAGGCGACCTCGAGCGGCCCGAGCTCAGCGGGCAAGGATGGCCTGACCGAGAAGGCTTGACGAGACCGCGATGGTGACGCTGGCGAGCGTCCCGAGGAGGTAGTACTCGGCGAACTCGCGATCATCGAGCTGCTTGAAGCGTGCCAAGGTCTTGGCAGCGATGACGAGGCCGATGGTGGCCACCGCGCCACCGACCACCAGGGCGCAGATGAGCAGCCGCTCCAGGATGCCGATGACGGCACCGACCCGCGCCTCTGAGGCGTCCGTTCCGGGACGGCGCGCGGCCGGTGGGCGGACGAGCGTGGCGATGAAGAGGGACGCGGCACGCACGTTGACGATGAGCAGCGCCACGACCACGACCCCGGCCGTGACCAGGTGGTGGAACGTGGCTGGATCGGTCGTGCCGCGGATGGTGGTGGCGATGTCGGTGAACACTCCGAGCGGCGCGGCGTTGGCCAGCAGGACCGCCCAGCCGACGAGCAGCACGACGAGGTGGGCGGCCTGGTCGAGGAGGAAGAGCGCGCCGGGTACCGCCGTCCACCTGGGGTCGAGAGCTGGGCCGGCGGCGACCTCCTCGGTGGTTCGCTCGGCACCGGACGCCGGCCGCGGCTCGACAAGACGTGTCAGCACGATCTTCGTCCGGTCGATGGCGATATGAGCGACCACGGTCAGCGCGACGAAAACGAGTCCGGGCAGGCCGAATACCAGGAAGGCCGGCGCAACCAGGAGGCCGACCACGGCGACGTGAGAAGCGAGCGCGCGCCACGCTTCGCGCCCATCGCCGAACTTGGCCGTCGCCATGTGCTCGGTCTGGAGGACGAAATCGGCCGCCAGGTGCGCCAGGACCAGCCAGGACAGGACGAGGATGGGGTCGGCGGTCATCCGTCGGGCGACCCGACTGGCTGGATCTCTCGCATCGTCCGCGACCACAGGGCACGGACGGCGGCAAGAAGTCGGGCCAGGGATCTCACGTCGGCGCGGGCGAAGGCGACCGAGATGGTCGCTGGGCGGACGTGCAGCCGGTCGGCGATCTCCGATTGGCGGAGGCCGTCGATGAGCGAGAGGCGGGCGATCTCGCGCTGCCGATCGGAGAGACGGACGAACAGCGAGCCGAGGACTGGCGCGGTGCCATCAAGGAGGGCGTCGGAAGGTTCGTGGCCGGTGCGCACGAGGAGAGTGTCCTTCTGGTGCCGTGCCAGGTTGATCGTCGCGCGGGCCGTCACGAAGGCAGGACCGCTGCGCCGCGTGGCCGGGCCGCTGCCAGGATCCACGGCACCGGCGACGACGGCCCAGCGCATCTGCGGGACCTCCGCGCTCGGGCGAAGTGCGGCCGAGAGCACGGCTCGGAACGGATCGGCCGAGGGCGCGAGCAGGCCCTGGATCTCGTCGCCCTGGGTGAACTCGAAGCCGGCCAGCTGCTCAGCCGAGTAGTCCGCGTCAAGCTCGCGGCAGAGTTGCTCCAGCCAGTCAGCGGTGGGGCGAGGCCAGCGGCGCGAATGGACGACGTCACCGAAAAGCACGACGCCGAGCTGTGTTGGCACTCGGTGAGGCTAACCATGACAGAAGTAGCTGTCAACGGCTAAGTGTGCAGGAAGTAGCCGCCAACGGCTATCAGTTTGGAACTGGCGCCTGTGGCGCTTTGGGCGAGCTAGCCGCGCTCGCCCAAGGGCGCCCCGAACCCCTGCGCCGGCACGGGCGGGCAGCGGAGCGGCCGGTCCTCGCGATAGCCGAGCAGGTAGTCGGCCTGGATGAGCGTGTGGAGCTGACTCGTGCCTTCGTAGATGACCGCGGCCTTGGAGTTGCGCAGGTACCGCTCGACGGGGTACTCGTTGGAGTAGCCGTAGGCGCCGTGAATCTGGATGGCGTCCATCGCCGACTGGACGGCATGATCGGTGGCGAACCACTTCGCGAGACTCGTCTCGCGGGTGTTGCGCTCGCCGCGGTTCTTGAGCCACGCGACCTGGCGGCAGAGCAGGCGCCCAGCTTCGATCCCGGCACCCATCTTGGCGATCATCTGCTTGACCAGCTGGTGCTGGCCGATCTCCTGGCCGAACGTCTGGCGCTGGTGGGCGTACGCCAGTGAAGCATCAAGGCAGGCCTGCGCCAGCCCGACCGCGCCGGACGCGACCGTGTAGCGGCCCTGGTCGATGGCGCTCATGGCGATGGTGAACCCCTCGCCCTCCTCCCCGATCCGGTTCTCGATGGGCACGCGGACCTGGTCGAAGAAGATGGATCCGGTGTTGCCGGCGTTGATGCCGAGCTTGCCGTGGATAGTGCCGGTGGTCAGCCCGTCCATCCCGCGCTCGACCACGAAGGCGGTGATCCCCTTGTGGCCGGCGGCCTTGTCGACGGTCGCGAAGACGAGAAAGTGATCGGCGAGATCCGCCAGCGAGATCCACAGCTTGGAACCGTTCAGCACGTACGAATCGCCATCGCGCCGCGCGGTCGTCGCGAGGCTCGCGGCGTCCGTCCCGACGCCCGGCTCCGTCAGCCCGAACGTGGCCAGTTTCTGGCCGCGCGCCTGCGGCACGAGCCAGCGCCGCTTCTGCTCCTCGGTGCCCCACTGGAGCAGCGTCAGGGAGTTGAGCCCGACGTGGACGCTCATCACCACGCGGAAGGCCGTATCCGCCCGCTCCAACTCCTCGCACAAGATGCCGAAGCTGACGTAGTCCATGCCCGCTCCCCCGTACGCCTCGGGAACGGGGGCGCCCAGGAACCCGACGGCGCCCATGCGGGCGAAGACCTCGGGGTGGGCCTCGTGGCGCTCATCCCAGTCACGGATGTGCGGCAGGATCTCAGCCGCGGCGAAATCGCGCGCCGTCTGCTGGACGAGCAGGTTCTCGGGCGTCAGCGAAAGGTCGATGGGCATCGGGCCCGGAACATACAGCAACGCCGCCGGGTCGGTCCGGCAGCGTCAAGGGCTCGGGAGGTCGGTGTCGTGGAGCGGTCAGGCGATCTCGGCCCGATCGTCGACGGTCTAGCGGTTTCGGGAGAGGAACGCCATCACGTCTTCGGCTCGGAAGCGTCGATCGCCTCGCTTGCAGACGCGGAAGAAGGGCAGATCGCCACGGTCGCCAAGTCGCTTGACGGTGTTGACATGCAGGTGCAGGAGGTCCGCGACCTCACTGGCGGTCAGCATGGGTCCGAGTTCGTGAACTGCCATCGAAGCCATGGCGGTGGTGTACCTCGCGGTGCGGTCTGTTTGGGTCGCCTGCTCGGATGGGTGTCAGTCCGGTCTGGTTGGGGCACGAACCGTGTGGTGGGCCTGACTGACGGGTGCACTGTAGCCTTGCGGGTGAGCCCGGACCAAGCCGTACTTGCGTCATTCGGAGGGCGTACCGAGGGTGTTGCGTGCGGTCCACACTCGGTAGACTCGCTCGTCGTGACGGCCAGAACGAAGCGACCGGAGCTCGCCACGCGATCAGCGCGGGCCACCGACGCCGAGGCTATCGCGCGCATCTACAACGAAGGGATCGAGGACCGGACGTCGACCTTCGAGACGGCGCCGCGCGACGCGTCGGTGATCCTCGGCTGGCTCGGGGCCCGTTACCCCATCGTGGTCGCCGAGCTGTCCGGCTCGACCGCTTCAGGCGACCCGGTGGTGGTGGGCTGGGCCTCGGCGCCACCCTATCGTCCTTCCCGCGCTGCCTACCGCGGGGTGGCCGACTTCTCGGTCCAATCGCGCCGGCGATGGTGGGGCGATTTCGACAGTCGGTGGGTCGATTCAGGCGGTCGCGACTCGTCGTAGAGGTAACAACGGCCGATCGGCCGCCAGCACGATGGGAGAAGACGAGATGGCAACACGCATCAGGCACGTGGAAGTGACCGGCCGGGACGGCCTGGCGCTCCAGCGCTTCTATGCCGAGCTCTTCGACTGGACGATCAACAACGACAATCCGACCAAGTACGGCTTCGTCTCGCCTGACGAGGCGGGCATCGACGTCGGCATCGGCACGACTCATGACGGCTCCGGCGGCTTCGTGACCTACTACGCGGCGGTGTCGGACATCGATGCCACGCTGGCCAAGGTCGCGAAGCTCGGCGGCACGACGGTCATGCCCAAGTTCAGTCCGGGCGGCGGTGCGACGCTGGCGCTCTTCGCCGATCCGGAAGGCCACGTCATCGGCCTTACCGAGGTCTGACAGTCGGCACGAAGCTCGTGCAGGTGCTCGGCCCTGACCGCCCGGACGACGGCGCGGCCGAGCACCTGTTCCGGCTTATCATCGGCCGATGAGCGTCTCCATCGACCCGGTCGATTCACCCGCCGCCTACCAGCAGTACCTCCTGAGCGCGCTCGGCGATGACGACCCGGCCGTCGCCCAGGCCGAAGCCATCACCGAGGTCGAGTCGCTCGTCGCCGAGGCAGGTGACCTCCTCCGAGTGCGCCCGGAACCGGGCGAGTGGTCGGTCATGGAGTGCATCGGGCACATCCTCGATGGCGAGCTGGTCGCATCGGGGCGGTACCGCTGGATCGTCGCGCACGATGAGCCGGCCATCGCCGGTTACGACCAGGATCTGTGGGTCACCCGCCTGCACCACGACGACGCCGATCGGGCACTCCAGATCGCCCTGTATGCGGCGCTGCGGCGCTCCAACCTCGAGCTTTGGGCTCGGCTATCGCACGAGGACCGGGCTCGCATCGGCCATCACTCGGAGCGTGGCCCGGAGAGTTACGAGCTGACCTTCCGCCTCATCGCCGGCCACGACCGGATCCACCTGGCCCAGGCTCGTCGCGCGCTCGAGGCTGTCCGCGCTTGCTGACCCGTCCGCGCTCGCTGGATCGACCGTCAGTGTCCGGGCGCCGGTGGCGGCGGCACGGGGACGTTGGGACCACATGCATCGGTGCCGGTCGCCAGGACCTTGACGGTCAGTGCCGCAGGGTTGATGCGCACGTCGGTCCAGCGCTGATCGTTCGTGGTATCGGACTGCTCGAACTGGCCGAGCGGGTCGACCGTCGCGCAGATGCGGTATTTGCCCTTGGCAGCGTCGGTGACGTCGATCCACTGGTCCTTGCCGGTCGTCGGATTGTCTTCGCCGTAGCCGACCGAGATGCCCATGGTCACGCTGGTCGATGACCGGTTCCCGCACGATGTGTAGACCGGATCGGGCGGCGATGCGTCGGGCGGGCTGGCCATCTGGGCACCGTCGCGGACGCAGTAGGCGATCTTGCGCATGCCGAACTCATCGAGCTCGGGGTGGTTGGCCTTGTACAGATCGACGGTCATGAAGTTGACGATCTGGTACTGCTTCTGCTGGTGGAGGAGATCGTCGGCCATGACCGACGGCGTGCGTCGCGTGTGCGAGCCGGCCGCCGAGTCATAGATGCGCTGGCGGACGACCATGTAGTCATCGTTCGGGTCGACCATCACGCCATCCGCCTCGAATGGCCCGGCGCCGACGTTCAGCGTGGTCGTGCCGATGCGGAGGCGGACGTGCCCATTAGGCGCCGTGACAAGGCTCAGGTCGTAGAACGGCGCCACCTGGAGGTCGGGCAGCAGGTCAGTGACCGTGCCGGCCGGGACGATGCCGCTCGACGTGGTGGGGCCGCTGGCCGCCCAGACCGCGGTCGCCTGCCAGGCGAGGACGACGCATAGCGTTACGACCGCGGCGCAAGCCTTGACCCTTCGTGCGATGCCCATCGACGCAGCCCTCTCGTCTTCCTCCGGTAGCCGGACTCCGCCGGCCCCCGTAGCAGGGACTCTAGACCCTTCGGCCGGGTCACGTCCGACGGCGCGGCCAAGGAAGCTGGCCATCGCCGCGCCTCGTACCATCTCGGTGTCGTCATCCGCCCCCAGGAGGCATCGATGGAGCAATCGAGCGCGTCCCCTGCCCCGCGCCTCACGGTCGCGCTGACTTTCGACCACGACGCGATGTCATCGGAGGTGAATCGCGGCGGAGGCGCGGTGATGATCTCCCGCGGAGAGTTCGGGCCGCGCGTTGGAGTCGGCCGGATCCTGGCGCTGCTCGAGCGGCATGGGGTCGATGCCACGTTCTTCGTGCCGGGGCACACGGCGGTGACGTTCCCGGACAGCGTGGCCGCGATCGTCGCCGCAGGCCATGAACTGGGCTGCCACGGCTGGACGCACGAGGACCTCGCCTCGCTCGACGAAGCGGCCGAGCGCGAGGTGCTCGTCCGGAGCCGCGACCAGATCGCACGCGCGTGGGGTCGCGTGCCGGCGGGCTTCCGGGCGCCGTACTGGTCGCTTTCGCCGAGGACCCTGGCGACCGTCGAAGAGCTCGGCTTCCGCTACGACTCGTCGCTGATGGCCGATGACGTCCGCCTCTATCGGGTCCGGCATGGTGTCGTCCACGGCACGTGGGAGGGCTCCCACCTGGGCGCGCCCGGCAGGCTCATCGAGGTGCCCATCAGCTGGACGCTCGATGATTGGCCGCACTTCGAGCCTGGCCGCCTCGGCCTCGGCCCGATGTCTGCGCCGTCGAAGGTGCTCGAGATCTGGACCGAGGAGTTGCGCTGGGCACACGCCAACGAACCCGGTGGTCTGTTGACCATCACGATGCACCCTGAGGCCATCGGCCGGTCGAGCCGGATCGCCATGCTCGAGCGCTTCATCGAGACCGCCAAAGGGCTGGGCAGCGTGACCTTCGACCGGCTCGACCGCGCCGTCGAGCGCTGGGAAGCCGCAGGCGGCGTGGAGCGCGCGGCGTTCCAGGCGCGGGAGATCGTGTAAACGGGATCCGTTCCCGACGTCTACGACGGCGGCAGGGCCACGGCCATGAACGTCACGCTCGACGTGCGCTCGCAGTACCAAGGTCCGGCCCGCCGAGGTTGGCGCTGCGGCGACGAATAGCCGTCGACGGCGCAGCATTGTCGGCGACCAGTGTGGAGCACCACGCGTCGACGAGTCCAGCAGATCGAGGGACGAACATGGCCACCACCGACATCCTGCGAGAGCAGCTCCTCGCGCTCATCGACGGTCGGGGTGCGCACATGCCGTTCGATGCCGCCGTGGCGGACTTTCCGGACGACGCCATCAACCGGCGGCCGCCGAACGTCCCCTACACGCCCTGGCACCTGCTCGAGCACATCAGGTTCGCCCAGTCGGACCTCCTCGCCTACATGCGCGACCGCGCCTATCTCGCGCCCAGCTGGCCGGAGGAGTACTGGCCGGCGCGCGACGCCACGGCGACGCCAGAGCAGTTCGCGCTGACCGTCGAGGGCTTCAGGGCCGATCGCACGGCGCTGCACGATCTGGTGGCCGACCCCGCCACCGACCTGCTGGCGACGATCCCGAACACGTCCGGGCACACCATCCTGCGCGAGGTGCGCCTGGTCGGCGACCACAACGCCTACCACCTCGGCGAGTTCGCGATCCTCCGCCAGGTCATGGGAACCTGGCCGCCCGATCGGAAGGAGTAGGCACTGGAACCGACGGCCACGGCCCCTCCGGAGTGCTCCGACCGGGCTATGGCGTCCCCGGCAGGATTCGAACCTGCGACCGGCCGCTTAGAAGGCGGCTGCTCTGGTCCACTGAGCTACGGGGACGAGGCAAACATGGTACCCGCGGCACGAGGCGGACTCGCGGCACGGATGGGGCCACCGATCATCTCTTTGGCCGAACCTCGACCGTGACGTCCGCCCCATCAGCGATGCTGCCGAACGTGTTGCCGAGCTCGTGATGCAGCGTCCACAGCTCCCGCGCAGGCACCACCTTGCAGGTGCGCGCTCCGATCGCGCTGCCCTTGAGGCCAAGGAAGGGATCGAACAAGAGCGCCTCGTCCGAGCCGATTCGTTGAATCGCTCGTTGGCGTTCGGGGAGCGATCTGCTATTCCGCATCTGCGCATCTGGATGCTAGCATTCCTGCATGCGTACGACAGTGACGTTGGATGATGATGTCGCAGCGGCCGTCGAGAAGGTGAGGCGGGAGCGAGGCGTCGGTGTCAGTGAGGCGGTCAATCGTCTCGCCCGTGCCGGGCTGACTGTCCGAACCGACCAGAAGCCCTTCAAGCAGAGAACCGTCGCGATCGGCCTGAAGGTGGACGTGACCAACGTGGCGGAAACGCTGGAACTGCTCGATGGTCCGGGCGCACGCTAGATGCTCGTTGACGCCAACCTGCTGCTTTATGCCGTCGATGAGAGCGCGACCGCGCATGTCCGAGCGAGTCAGTGGCTCGTTGAGCAGCTGAATGGAGACCGACGAGTCGGCCTGCCCTGGGAATCACTGACCGCTTTCGTCCGGATCGCGACTCATCCTCGGGCTGCGCGCGACCCAATGACGCCGGATGACGCATGGCGGATCGTCGATCGGTGGCTCGCGGCACCGACTGTCTGGATCCCGTGCCCGACCGACCGACACGCGGACGTGCTCGGCGGCTTGATTCGTCGATACCAGCTGTCCGGCAACCTCATCCCGGACGCGCATCTCGCCGCGATGGCGATCGAGCACGGCCTTGAGATCTGCTCGGCCGACACCGACTTCGCCCGCTTCACCGAGATCCACTGGCGAAACCCTTTGGCCGGGTAGAGTTGCGGCTGGAGCCGGTGAGCGCGTCTCCCGCCAGATGGGCATGACGGCGCCATCGTTTTGCTGTCTCTTGACAACGATGCGACCTGATGCCCGACTGGCGAGTCGCGCAGCTATCCACCGGGATCGTGGCTCCAGGATGCCCCTCTGGCGAGAAGCGAGCGGTGGCTGACGAGCGGTGGCGCATCCACAGCGCCATCCGAGCCCGCCACTCGCCCTATTGCCGCTCGCCCCACGGAGTGCTACGTTCCGCGGCCCTGACCTCCCGTGCCCCGGAGGAAACGCTCGGCAGTGCCCGTCGTGCGATTCGTCCTGGCCGATGCGCCGACGCTCGGCCTGGACTTCCCCTGCCCGCCAGAGCCGCTCGCGCATCTGCCGCTCGAGCGCGACTGGAAGGACCAGCAGCGGCTGTGGGGCCACGCGTACCATCCGATGTGCAGCTATTTCGGGTCGTTCCCCGCGACGCTGGCGCACGCGGCCATCGCCCGATGGAGCCGGCCGGGTGATGTGGTCCTCGACCTGTTCAGCGGTCGCGGCACGGTGCCGCTCCAGGCGTGCGCGGAACGGCGCATCGGGGTCGGGCTCGATCTCAACCCGCTGGCGGCGCTGCTGACGGGCGCCAAGGTCGACCCTCCGACCCTCCTGGAGGCGGAGGCCCGACTGGCTCACCTGCGCATCGACTGGTCGCTGACCTCGATCGATTGGCTCGGCCTCGCCCGGGCGGCGATGACCCAGCCTGACCAGGCGCTCGTCCCAGCCCCATCGGGAGCCAGCCATCGCCTCGAACCGCTGACGGAGGGCGTCGCCTTCGCCTTCCATCCGCGCACCCTGGCGCAGTTGCTCTTCCTCCGGACAGCGTTTCGACTCGATGCGCGGGCCGATCGCTTCCTGGCTGGCGCGACAGTGGGCATCCTCCACGGCCGGAGCGCGAGCTATCTCTCGACGGCGATGCCGAACACCTTCAGCCTGCCTCCCGAGTACGCCCGCCGCTATCTCGAATCGAGCGGCCATCAGCCGCCTGATCGGGACGTATTCACGCTGCTGAGCCAAAAGCTGCGCCGCTTGTACCGTGACGGCCGGCCGGCGACGCGCGGCATCGCCATCGAGGGCGACGCGAGAGAGGCCGGGCCGCTCATCCAAGCAGCACTCCGTTCCAGAGGCCTGCCCGATCGCGCTCGCCTCGTCGTCGCGAGTCCGCCGTACCTCGGCCTCATCCGCTACGGCGCGG
This sequence comes from Chloroflexota bacterium, assembly GCA_003169735.1. Lineage (GTDB taxonomy): Bacteria > Chloroflexota > Limnocylindria > Limnocylindrales > CSP1-4 > Palsa-1032. Next base: position 65,137 of record PNAP01000031.1, read on the forward strand.
CCAACTGGCTACGACTGTGGTTCCTCGGCGAGGACGCGACAGATATCGATCGCCGGCTCGCCACCCCGCACCAGCCGGAGGCTTATGGCCGATTCATCGGCCAGGTGCTCGAGTCGCTGCGCGAGGTGCTCGCCGAGGATGCGGTCGTGGCCCTCGTCATCGGCGACGTGGCAACGGATCGCGGAAGGCGCGCCCGACCGAGCCAGCCGCTCGCCGAGACCGCCTGGTCGCTCGGTGCCGAACCTGCCGGGTATCGCCTTGCCGGCATCTCGGCTGACCCGATCCGCGCCGACCGAAAAGCCACCCGGCTCTGGGGTGAGGAGGCCGGTCGGGCGACCGACACGGACCGGTTGCTGGTCATCGCACCGACCGAAGTCGGGCGTCGGCGAGCGCTCGCAGCGGTCGGCACACCCATCGATTGGAGTGGCGGAAAGCGCTTCGAGCGCCCGTCTATACTCCCGCCGTATGCGCCAGATGTATCACCCGGACGACCTCGGATCGATGGATCCACTCGTCCTGATGAAGAACCTCGACCACGCGCGGATGACCAGTCGCAGACTGAGCTACGTCCTGCAGCAGCAGGTGCACTTGTACCAGCCTGAGGCCAACGAGTTGCGCGAAGAGATCGACCGCTACGTCGAGGCCGAGCGCCAGATCGAAGCCGAACTCGCGCGTCGCCAGATCCGCGCCTGATCAACCGGTAGACGTGGCCCGGCCGCGTCAGGCGGTCTGTCTGACCGCCCGCTCCTCGGCCACCACCCGATGGGTGATAGCGGCCAGTCGTGGCAGCTCCATCAGCGCGAAGCTGATGCCGAACTCCGACAGGTCGTCATAGCTGAGTCCGCGGAATGAGCCGCGGGAGGCGACCGCACACATCTCGTCGTACAGGTCGGGCCAGGTCACGCCGCTCCGCAGGTAGCAGTAGCGGACGAACTCGACGGCTTCCTGGCTCGGGGCCGACTCCTCCGCAACGGGCAATGCGACCATCTCGCGGACTACGACGGGACCGGCCGCGCGGCGGCCTCCAACGACACTCACCCTCTCCTCGCCTCGATTCTGGGCATGCGCAGTCGGCACGCAAGGCCCGTAAGAACGAATATGAACCGCCGCTCTCAGCCACTCCATGCGGCGATCCGAAGCCTCGGTCGATGCCCCACGATGGGGGTCGGGGCACTCCTCAGCCGGTCCCTGTCATGGTACGTCGCGGGGCCGAAACCTCGCTAGGCGCTTCGTCCACGAAGTTGTCCACCGTCTTTTCCACACGTCCGCGGGCTCGCTCGATCCCCAGCCCAGGCGTACGCGGAAGCACCCAGCGGCAGGTTTCGTCCAGCTCAAGGCCACTGAATGGATCGTCCGCCAGCAGCAGGTTGCCGTCCAGGTCGACCCAGTCGGCGAGTCCGGCGACGGCGGCCGCGGCAGCGATGCCGACGCTCGTCTCCTCCATGCAGCCGAGCATCACCTTGAAGCCGAGCTCGCGGGCCCGCCGCATCATCCGCAGCGCCGGACCGACGCCGCCGCACTTCATCAACTTCACGTTGACCGCCGCGACCACGCCGACCAGCCGCTCCAGGTCCGCCTCGGTCTCGGAGCTCTCGTCGGTCACGATGGGCAGCGAGCTGCGCTCCTGGAGCCAGCGGAGTCGGGCGAAGTCGGTCGCCGGGAAGGGCTGCTCGATCAGTTCGACGCCGAGCCGGATCAGTTCGGGCAGGAGCCGCTCAGCGGAATCGGCGGTCCAGCCGGTGTTGGCGTCGACGCGGATGGGACCGCCGTAGACGGCACGAACCTTCTCCAGCGTCTCGAGGTCGTCAGGGCCGCCGCACTTGATCTTCAGCGCCGGGAAGCGGGCCGCCCGTGCCGCGCGCTGGGCCACCACGTCGGGCGTGTCGATGCCGATCGAGAAGTCAGTCGGCGGGATCTCGGCGGGCGTGCCAAGCAACTCGTGGAGCGGCATCCCCAGGCCGCGTGCCACGAGATCGTGCAGCGCGATGTCCAGGCCTGCCTTCGCGCCGCCATTGCGGCCGACGACCCGCGCCATCGCCGCATCGGCGGCCGCGAGCCAGAGTAGGGCGGCCTCCCGCTCCTTCAACGGCGGATCACCCAACGCATCGACCGCCTCAGCGAGCGCCGGGATGACGGCCGCGACCGTGCCCACCGTCTCGCCGTAGTACGCGGTCGGATAGGCCTCGCCCAGACCCCGCGACCCGGCCATCTCGATATCGACGATGACGGTGGTCGCCTGGCGGTCATCTTCGTGACGGGCGATGCGGAACGGGTCGCGCAGCGGCAGGTGGAGAACGTCGAGCGAGAGGTTCATCCGAGCGCCGCTCGGACCGCGTCGAAGAGACGCTCGCCGCCGAACCGGACCGGATCGTCGGTCGTGAGACCCGTCTCGGCGGCGACGCGCGCGATCTCGGCGCGGGCGGCCGATTCATCGAGCCGATGCGTGTACAACGCGACGCCGACGACCCTGGACGGACGGACGAGCCCCGCCACCGCCTCGTGCATGGCGATGGTCTCGGGGAGCGCCTTCAGGAACGAGCCGCGGCCTTCCCAGCCGTGGTGCTCGAGACGGCCGGGCTCATGGACGAGCACCATGCCGTGCGGCGTCGCGCCATGGATGAGCCCGAAGGTGACCGACGAGTAGGCCGGATGGTCGATGCTGCCCTGGCCCTCCACGAAGACCCAGTCGCCCTGCGCCTCGCCCTGCTCGACCAGCCACTCGACCGTGCCGTTGGTGAAGTCGCTGACGAGTCGATCGACAGCAGCTCCCCACCCCTCGATCATGATGCCGGTCTGGCCCGTGGCCACGAACGAGGTGCTGAGCCCGGCGTCGAGCGCAGCACGACGCAACTCCAGCGCGACGCTCATCTTGCCGATGGCGCAATCCGTGCCGACCGTCAGCACGACGTGCGAACCCGGCCGATGCCGTCGCCCGGTCGAGACATCGTGGAACGCCGGCGGACGGCGGTGATCCACCAGCTCGACGCCGCGCACCGCGGCCGCCGCCGCGAACTCGGGATCGTCACTGACGAACTCGTGCAGCCCCGAAATGATGTCAAGCCCCGCGTCGATGGCGGCGAGGATGGTGCGGCGCCAATCGGGCGGGAGGCGGCCGCCGGGCGGCGCGATGCCGATGAGCAGCGCCGTCGGACGGAGCGGCAGCGCCTCGGCCAGCGTGGCGACGACGGGGATGTCGAAGCCTTCGCCGAGCCACTCTCCGACGTTGCGGCCGGCCCGCGTCGAGTCGATGACGGCGAGGACAGGATCGCGGCCGTAGCGGATGACGCCGATAGCGGTCTTGGATGGCAGCTCGCCGAACTCACCCTCGGCGAGGATGACGTAGCGGCGGCGCTCGGGCGGTGACGGGAGCGGGCGGACGGTCACGTGGCGCAGTGTAGGCAACTGCTGGCCGCGCGTGGGCCAGCGGGCACCCGCCCAGGACATGAAGGACGCCCCCGGGGCGCGGTCCGGGGGCGTCGGGGAGATTCGTTTGGTACCGCATACCGGATTCGAACCGGTGGTCTCCGCCTTGAGAGGGCGGTGTCCTGGGCCTCTAGACGAATGCGGCGCAATGCCTCGAGGGCACGGGCGAGTCTAGCACGGCCTCTCGGCGACGCATCCTACAGGCGATGCGCCTCCAGGAAGGCACGGATCGCGTCCGCGGCTTGCTCGTGGCTCTCCTCGCCCAGCACCAGGCCGTAGTGCGAATGGGCACCGAACGGCAGGTACTCAGCCCCAAGCCAGTGGGCGAGACGCTCGCTGTCCGCCTCGGCGAAGAGGCGATCCAGTCCGCCGCCGAGGACGAGCGTCGGGATCTCGGCCACGGCGTCGGGGTCCACGAGCAGTCCCTCGAGCATCTGGCGCCGCGCCAGGCCCGACTCGGCACCCATCAGGTGCTGGATGCGGACGATGTCGGCGCGCGTCAGATCGACGTTCTGCCGTGCCACGATGGCCGGCGCACCGGCCCAACCGATGAGCTCGGAGCGGAACATCGCCGGCACGAGTCGGGCGATGTGCGGCGGCGGGTCGGTGCGGATGGGGCGCGGCAGCGCAGGGCTGATGAGGACGAGCCCGAGCACGTCCATCGATTCGGCGATCTTCAGGGCGAGCAGGCCGCCGAGGCCATGCCCGACGACCACGGCCGGCCGCCCGAGCGCCGCCAGGCCGGCCGCCGCATCAGCCACGTAGCTGGCCAGGTCGAGTTCGGTCAGGTCGGCCGTGTCGGACCAGAAGTGGGCCCGCAGGTTGAGCGCGTGCCCTTCCCAACCGCGCTGCGCGAAGTAGGAGAGATACCGCTCCCAGAGCCACGAGCCGCCGAGTTCGCCGTGGAGGAAGAACAGCGGCCGCCGTCGCGAGCGGCGTTCCGGCAGCCAGGATTCGATGTAGAGGCCGCGCTCCTCGACGAGGATCTCGTCCTTGCGTATGGGGCGAAGCGGGCGAGGTTCGCCGGCGATGCCCTCGGTCGATTCCTCGACCGCCTCCGGCCCTGGGCCCCGGGTACCCATGGTCACGGCTCGAGCGGGTTGAAGAGCAGGCCGGTCGGGGCCTTCGGAAAGAAGTAGGTCGACTTCTGGGGCATCACGCCGCCAACGTCGGCAACGCGGATGACGTCCGCTACCGGTGTCGGATCGAGCAGGAACGCGGCATCGGCGCGGCCTTCGTCGACCTGGGCGATGGCGTCCGCGGCGTCCTTCGTGTACGTCACGCGCTCGCCGCCGACGAGCGCGACGGCGTCGATGCCGGCGAGCGGTCCGAGCGCCGCCGCGAGCACTGCCGCGTCGATCCAGCGGGCGGCTTCCGGGACGGCCGCGTCCAGCAATGGCGACATCTGGTCGCGCCGGACGGTCAGGATCGCACCGCCGTCCTGCGTCCACACCCCGAACCGGCCACGCCCTCCCGCGCCCGCGCCCGCGCTCGGCCGAGACATCCGCGCGAGCAGGTCGACCGCGTCCGCGACTCGCTCGACCTGGAAGAGGTCCGCCGCGGCGCCGAGCAGGCCCGCGCCACCCGCCGGCAGCTCGTGGATCAGCCGATGGGTCGCGAGGAGGGCCGGGGCATCCGCCACGTCGTAGACGAGCGCGAGCACGTAGTCGTACGGCGGATCGCTCTCGCAGGCCTGGTTCTTGCTGCGTTCCTCGCGGTAGCGCAGCGCGGTCTCGTAGCGGTGATGGCCATCGGCGATGGTCAGCGGCCGCCCGGTGATAGCCGTGACGAGCGCCTCTGCCGCACCCGGCGGTTCGCCTTCTCCCGCGGTCGGGCAGGCCCACAGGCGATGGTGGATACCGTCGTGGTCGGTCGCCTCGACGGTCGGCGCGCCTGCCGTCACCGTGGCGATCACATCCGCGGCCGCCGAATCTTCCTGGACGAAGACGATGGGGCTGAGGTTGGTGCCGGTCGCCTTCAGCAGCCGGTAGCGATCCTCCTTGGGCCCACTCATCGTCCGTTCGTGGGGGCGAACGTCGCTCTCCGGCCCGAACGCCGCGAGGCGGAGGCGAACCATGGCGCCGCGGGTGACGCGCTCGCGGCCGCTCCCCGGCTCTCGGTAGCGCATCTCATGGACGTAGACCGACGCCCGCGGATCCTTGCGCAGCGTCCCGTCCGAGCGCCACTCAGCGAGCGTCCGGGCTGCCGCTCGATAGCGGCCGTCGGCATCGGCCGGATCGGGGCTGGTGGGCAGTTCCAGGCGGACGGCGTTGCGCGCGTCACGTTCCAGCAGCGCCTGCTGTTCGGCGGGCGAGATGATGTCGTACGGCGGGCAGAGCACGGCCGCGATGTCAGGCACGCGCGAAGGCTCGTAGCGGAGCGCCCGAAACGGGCGGACGGTGGGCATCGCGCGCATGGTACCCGGCGCGGCCGCACGACCCGTGGCAAGGCTCACGACCTCCGGCGGATGGCGACGCACGTGGATGGCGCCACTCCCCTAGCATCGGCGGGTGAAGCCGTTCCGTTTCCTGGCCGATGCGACCGAGGTGGTCGACGGCAAGACGCTCACCGAGCGCGCCCGCCGCGCCGAAGACCTCGGCTACGACGCGCTCGTCTCGCCCGACCACCTGCTCGAGATGCTGGCGCCGATCCCGGCCATGGCCCACATCGCCGCCGTGACCGAGACACTGCGCATCGGGTTCTTCGTGCTCAACAACGACCTGCGGCATCCGGCCGTCGTGGCGCAGGACCTGGCCACGCTCGACATCCTGAGTGGCGGTCGGCTGGACGTGGGCATCGGCGCCGGGTGGAACGTGCCGGAATACGAGCAGACGGGCATCCCGTTCGATCCGGTCGGCGTCCGTGTCAGCCGCCTCGAGGAAGGCATCGCCGTCCTCAAGGGCCTCTTCGCCGACGGCCCGTTCTCGTTCAAGGGCACGTACTACACGATCACCGAGATGGACGGCCAACCCAAGCCCGTCCAGAAGCCGCACCCGCCGTTCATGATCGGCGGCGGAGGCAAACGGGTCCTGTCGCTGGCCGGCCGCGAGGCGGACATCGTCAGCCTGGCGCCACGCATCGCCAAGAACCGCCGGAGCGATCCTCGCAGCGTCACCTTCGAGGCGACCGCCGAGAAGATCGACTGGGTCCGGGAGGCGGCCGGCGATCGATTCGACCAGATCGAGTTCAACATCTATCCGTCGCTGTCGGACGTCATCGTGACCGACGATGCCCGCGGTGAGGCGGCCAAGCTCCAGGATCGCGTCAGGGAGCGCACCGGAGTCGAGATGTCGATCGAGGACCTGCTTCACTCGCCGCAGGTCTACATCGGGTCGCTGGACGGCCTGACCGAGAAGTTCATCGAACTGCGCGAAGTGCTCGGCATCACCTCGATCATGGTCGGCGAGATCGAACAACTGGCACCCATCGTGGCGCGCCTCAAGGGCACGTGACGCGCGCGCATGTCCGTGGCGCTGGCCGCAAGATTCGACCGATGCGGTGCCTGGGCTAGGCTTGGCCGATGCGGCATCGCCGATCCCGCCTGCGTGTCTTGGCGATCGTCGGATTCGCGGCGTGCCTGGCGGCCTTTATCTCGGGGTGTGATGAGACGCCGACCTCGAGCGGCGACCTGCTCGACATACCGAGCGCCATGGCCCGCAACGGCGTGACCATCACCAATTCGATCGCCGGCGGTTCGGCCTGCCCTTCTCAGGCTCTCGCTGACAACGCGCTCCACCTGACGGTCGCGACTGCCGCCGACCCCCAGCCGCGCGATGTCTATCTCTACGACTTCCGAGCGGCGAGCTTCGCCTCGACCGACCCGCAGGTGGACGCCTGCGTGACCGAGTACGAGCTTGCCAACGGCGGCCAGACGGCTGACCGGATCGACGTGGCACCGTTCCGAGCGATCGGCATGGGCTGGTCCGACGACTTGAAGCGGGACATCCAAGCGGCGCTGCTCGATTCGCTGACGGGGGGCGCGGGCCAATGAGCGGGCACATGAGCGATCACCCGATCTTCGGCCGGGACGTGCCCGAAGCGGCATGGCGCCCTACGCCGGAGCTCCTGGCGAGCAGCCGATTGGCTCGCTTCCTGCGCGCCTCGGGCGAGCCGGACCTCGAGGCGCTCCAAGCGCACGCCACGGCGGATCCTGCGTGGTTCTGGGGTGCGGCCGCGGCCGACCTGGGATTCGACTGGCAGCGACCCTTCCGCGAGGTGGTCGATCTGTCCCGTGGCCCCGAATGGTCGCGCTGGTGGATCGGCGGCGCGTTCAACTACGCGGCGGCAGCCGTCGACCCGCGAGCGACGAAAGATCCCGAGGGCCTGGCGCTCACGTGGGAAGGCGAGGACGGCGAGATCCGGCGGTTGACGAACGCGGAGCTCAAGCGCCAGGTCGACCGCGCGGCCGGCATGTTCGCCAACGAGGGCGTCAAGGCCGACGATCGCGTGGGCATCTTCCTGCCGCTGCTGGTCGAGACCGTCGTCGCCGTGCTGGCCCTTGGCCGCCTCGGCGCGATCTACACGCCCATCTTCTCCGGGTATGCGGCACCGGCGGTGGCGAGTCGCCTCAACGATTGCGGCGCCACGGTCCTCGTGACGGCCGACGGGTTCCGCCGCCGCGGCGGGATCGTGCCGCTCAAGCAGACCGCCGATGCTGCGGTCGAAGCTGCCCCGTCGGTCGCCCGCGTGCTCGTCGTGCGCCGCCTCGGCGCATCGGCCCCGGAAACGCCGTGGCGGGATGGAAGGGATCGCTGGTGGGACGAAGCGATGGCGAACCCAGCTGTCCGCCCGCTGACCGAGGCGCCCGAAACGGACCCCGAAACGCCGTACATGATCATCTACACCTCGGGCACCACCGGCCGGCCGAAGGGCGCCGTCCACGTCCACGGCGGCTTCCCCATCAAGGGCGCGCAGGATCTCGCCCACTGCTTCGACCTCGGACGTGGCGACACGCTCTTCTGGTTCACCGACCTCGGCTGGATGATGGGCCCGTGGGCCATCTCCGGCGCGCTCCTGCTCGGCGCGAGCCTCGTCATCTACGAGGGCACACCCGATTTCCCGGGGCCCGACCGGCTGTGGGCGATGGTGGCTCGCCACCGCGTCACCCACCTGGGTCTCTCCCCGACGGTCATCCGTGCCCTGATGGCGCACGGCACGGAGCCGCTGCGTGGCCACGATCGGTCGTCCCTGCGCGTCCTCGGGTCGACCGGCGAGCCGTGGAACCCCGAACCCTGGTGGTGGTTCTTCCGTGAGGTCGGCGAGGGGCGCTGTCCGGTCATCAACTACAGCGGCGGCACGGAGGTCAGCGGCGGCATCGTGTCGTGCAACCCGCTGACGCCCATCAAAGCGACTTCCTTCGGTGGCCCGAGCGTGGGTACCGCCGCCGATGTCATCGGGCCGGATGGGTCGAGTGTGCGCGGACAGGTCGGTGAGCTGGCCATCCGCCAGCCGTTGCCGGGCATGACGCGCGGGTTCTGGAACGACGCGGAGCGCTATCTCGAGGCGTACTGGTCGCGCTTCCCGGGCACGTGGGTGCATGGCGACTGGGCGCGCATCGATGACGACGGCTACTGGTACATCCAGGGCCGCTCCGACGACACGCTCAAGGTCGCAGGCAAGCGCGTCGGACCGGCCGAGGTCGAGAGCGCAGCGGTGGCCCATCCATCGGTGCTGGAGGCGGCCGCGGTCGGCGTCCCGCACGAGATCAAGGGCGAGGCCATCGTCCTCTTCTGCGTCCTTCGTCGCGGCGAGACGGATTCGCCAGGGTTGCGCGCCTCGATCTCGGCGCGCGTCGTGGCGGAGATGGGCAAGGCGCTCAAGCCAGAGGCCGTGATCGTGGTCACGGAGCTGCCCAAGACGCGTAGCGGCAAGGTCATGCGCCGGGTGGCGCGCGCGGCGTACATCGGTGCGGACCCGGGCGACATCTCGGCGCTGGAGAATCCGCTCGCGGTCGAGGCGATCCGGGCGACCGGCGAGCCGACCGGGTGATGACGCGATCTCGGCGATGAGCGACGACCGGCACGCGTCGGTGCTCACCAGCACGCGCAACCCGCGCTTCCGCGCCGCGCTGGAGCTGCGCGAGGGGCGCGAGCGGCGCCGCCAGGACCGCATCCTCATCGATGGCCTGCGCGAGATCGAGCGTGCCCTGGAAGCCGGCGTGCGCCCGGTCGAGGCCTACGTCGACATCGACCGGATGGGCGGTCCCGGCCTGACCGAGCTGCTCGATCGCCTGGCCGCTGCCGGAGCGGCCATCGTCGAGGTCACGCCGCGACTCCTCGACCGTCTCGCCTACGGCGATCGCGATGTCGGCGTCGTGGTCGTGGCCGAGACGCCGCACGCCGCCCTGGATGGGCTACGTCTTCCCGTCGAGCCGCTCATCGGCGTCATCGAAGGGGTCGAGAAGCCAGGCAACCTGGGCGCCATCCTGCGCACGGCCGATGGTGCTGGGCTCTCGGCGCTCATCGTCGCCGAGCCGGGCACGGACCTATTCAATCCCAACGTCATCCGCGCCAGTCTTGGCACTGTCTTCAGCGTGCCCGTTGCGGTGGCATCGACCGGCGAGGTGCTGGAGTGGCTGGGCAGCCGCGGCATCGCTATCGTCGCGGCGCGCGTCGAGGGGGCGGTGGACTACGCCGACGCCGACCTGACCGGGCCGCTCGCCATCGCCCTCGGCAGCGAAGCGCGCGGGCTGAGCGATGCATGGGCGGAACTCGCCGTCGCCGCGGTCCACATCCCGATGCTCGGCGTCGTCGACAGCCTCAACGTCTCGGCGACCGCCGCCGTCCTGTTCTACGAGGCATTGCGCCAGCGCCGCGCGAAGAACCGCGCCCGCTGAGCGGATCGGCAGGCACGCTATTGGACTCGAAGGTCGAGCACCTTGCGGCCGATGACGAGGCGCTGGATCTGGCTGGTCCCTTCGCCGATCTCGGTCAGCTTCGCATCGCGCAGGTAGCGCTCGACCTTGTATTCCTCGACGTAGCCGTAGCCGCCGTGGATCTGCACGGCGTTGTTGGTGGCGCGCTGGCTGACCTCGGACGCGAAGAGCTTCGCCTGGGCAGCGGCAAGACCGTAGTCGCGCCCCTGATCCTTCAACCACGCGGCGCGATAGACCATCTGGCGAGCAGCTTCGATCTCGGTCGACATGTCGGCGACCATGAAGGCGACACCCTGGAAGGTGCCGATGGGACGGCCGAACTGCTTGCGCTCGCGCGCGTAGGCGATGGCGGCGTCGAGGGAGGCCTGCGCGATGCCGACCGCCATGGCGCCGATGGAGATGCGACCTCCGTCGAGGATCTTGAGGAACGTCTTCCAGCCATCGCCGCGACCGCCGAGCATCTGGTCGGCCGGGATGCGGCACTCTTCGAAGAGCAGCTCCCCGGTGGCGCTTGCGTGGAGGCCCATCTTCTCCTCGAGCCGACCGACGGAGAAACCGGGCGTATCGGCCGGGACGATATAGGCACTTATCTCGGGCGTGCCATCGTCGCGCGCTCCGGAGCGGGCGGTGACGATGTACGTGGCTGCCTGGCCGGCATTGGTGATGAAGCGCTTGCGGCCGTTGAGCACCCAGTGGTCGCCGGTACCGTTGGTGGCCATCTCGAATCGGGCGATCGTTCGCGTCCCGCCGGAGTCGGAACCCGCCTCCGGCTCGGTCAGGCCGTACGCACCGAGGACGTGGCCCTGGGCCATCGGCCGGAGGTAGCGCTGCTTCTGCTCCGGCGACCCAGCCAGGTGGAGCGGCCCGCAACCGAGCGAAGTGTGCGCGGCAACGATGATGCCGAGCGAGCCCCAGCTGCGCGACAGCTCCTCGATGGCGATGGCGTAGGCCAGCGTGTCGAGGCCGGCGCCGCCTTCATCCTCGGGGATGTTGACGCCGAGCAGGCCCATCGGGCCGAGCATGGCCACGATGTCAGTCGGGAAGCGCCTCTCGCGTTCGTGCTCCTCGATGACCCCTTCGACCTCACGTGCGCAGAAGTCCTGGATCGTCTGACGCAGCAGGATGTGCTCGGGCGAGAGGTCAAAGTCCAATCAGGGCTCCTTGGCGTTGGCGGCGTCGCCTCGGATGGTAGCCCTCCCGACGCGACGCCGCTGCCGTATGCACCCTCGCTCGGAGGCTACGGCGTGTACTGCCAGAGCTCAGCACCGTGCTCGCCATCGTCAGCAGTGAAGTAAAGGGAATCGCCGGCCTTGAGAAGCGAGCTGGGGCTTGAACTGCCGTTCGGATCGATGTCCGAGATCTGGATGGTGCCACCATCCGTGCCGTCGCTCGTCCACAACTCCATGCCACTCGCGGTGTCGGCGGCGTCCTGGGCCGCGAAGTAGAGGGTCCCGCCGAAGTTGGTCAGGCCGGACGGGTTGGCCGAGTACGGATAGCCGGACGAGCTGGGCCCGAAGAACTTGTCGCTCACCTTGGTCGTGCCAACGACGCTGCCGTCACTCCGCCATAGCTGGTATCCGCAGCAACCGTTCGTGCCATCGTCCGCCGCGAAGTAGACGGAGCTACCGACGGCCGTCACCTCGCCCAGTCGGCGACCGGTGGCAAATGTGCCGAGAGGCTTGGTGCCCGCCTTGGTGCCGTCGCTCGTCCAAAGTTGTGGCACCCCGTCGTCTGCCCCGGAGTCGTAAGGGTTGGCGGAGAAGAACAACCTGCCGCCGGCGCTCGTCACGTTGTCGAGCGGGTCGTAGGAGGAGATCGTTCGCACTCGGCGAGTGCCAGCCGCGGTGCCGTCGCTGGCCCACAGCTGCGAGCTCTCGTACACCAGGTAGAGGGTGTTGCCGACAGCCGTCAGGCTCGAGTAGCCCAAGCCGAAGTCCTTCGACGAGACCCGGCGCGTGCCTCCCACCGTCCCGTCGGTCTTCCAGAGGCGCACGCTCTCGCCGTAGCATGGCGAGGGCGCGCAAGGGGTCGAGACCGTGAAGAAGAGCTTGGTTCCGACGCGTGTCAGGTCGCGGATGGATCCCGGCGTGGGCCCGCTCGTGAGGGGCATGGTGCCGGGCCCTGTGCCATCGCTCACCCAGAGCGTCCCGACGAGGTCTGTGAAATAGACCTTCCCACCAGCCGAGGCCATGAGGCTCGCGTAACTCAGGCTGCTGTCCGGGCCGGGCGTCGCATCGGTGACCTGGCCGGTGCCTCCGGGCGTCCCATCGGTCCTCCAGAGTTCCACGCCGTGCGTGCCATCGTCGGCGGCGAAGTAGAGGAAGCCGCCCTGCGAGGTCGTCGGGGTTTCCTGATAGAAGCTGTGGAGCATCACCGTCTGCGGTTCCGTGCCATCGGTCGCCCAGAGTTCCGAGCCAGCGCTGAAGACGACGTTCGGCCCGAGGCTGGCAAGCGCGACCGGGTTCGAGCCGAGATCGGCCGCATTGACATCCTTGACGAGCGCGACCGTGGTGGCCGCAGCATCGCTCGTCCACAGTTCCACGCCGTGGATCCCGTCGTCGGCGCTGAATAGCACTTGGTCACCCACGGTGGTGAAGAAGCGGGGACTTGAATCGCCGCCGGCGTTGATATCGGCAGCCTGGTCCGTGCCCAGCGGCGTGCCATCACTCGACCACAATTCGTCGCCGTCAGGGCCGACCGCGCTGAAGAACAAGGTGGTGCCGATCGCAGCCTGATAGGTCGGCTGGTATGGGTCGTGCGAGGGGATGATGTCCTTGACGACGGTCGTGCCCGGCGCGGTGCCGTCCGACGCCCAGAGCTCGCGGCCGTGAATGCCGTCATCGGCGGTGAACGAGACCCGATCGCCGACGGCGATGAGGTTCCGGGGATCCGAAGATCCGGGCGAGGCGATGTCCTTGACCATCCTCGTCCCTGTGGATGTCCCGTCGGTGATCCAGAGCTCCTTGCCATGGGTCGCGTCACGAGAAACGAAGAAGACCTCGTTGCCCAGTGCGACCAGCGACCCCACCTTGTCCGGTCCGGACGTGTCGATGTTCTTGACGCGGTGGGTGCCGCCTTCCGAGCCATCGCTCGTCCAGAGTTGCGAGCCGTCCGTGCCCGGGTTGGCCACGAAGAACAGCCGGCTTCCCGCGACGATCATGTCGCTGAAGCTGGAGCGGCCACTCGGGGTGACGTCGTTGACGAGGACCGTGCCCTCGGGCGTGCCATCGCTCGTCCACAGATCGCCGTTGTGATCGAAGTACAGCGTCCCGCCCATCGCGACGAGCTCCATCGCGCGGCCGGGTTTGATCAGGACCGTTCCCTCCGGCGTGCCATCGCTCGTCCACAGGCCGTTCCCATTGGAGAAGTAGAGCGTTCCGTCGACATCGGTCAGCCAGTCCGGGAAGAGCAAGTCGTCGTTGAGGATCGACGTTCCACCGGGCGTTCCGTCGCTGACCCAGAGGGTGTCCCCCGCAAGATTCGAATCTCGGGTGGTGAAGAAGAGCCGGGAGCCGACTGCGACCGGGTCGATGTCGTAGGCCGGCTTGTCGCTCTCGCCGCAATTGCCGACGGTCTTGACGCGGGTCGTTCCGGGCCCACTGTCGTCCGTCGTGTAGAGGGCCATCAGATGGCTCCCGTCGCAGGCGAAGAAGTAGGCGGTACCGTCGACATCGGTGATCGCGGCCGGATCCGACCCGGCGGCGGTCGTCTCAAGGTTCGCGACCATGTGCGGCTGCGAGCTTGCCGAGGCCGGCAGGGCCAGCGCCGTGATGGCGAGTGCGGCTGCGAGCATGGCGGTGCCAAATGAGTAGCGGACGTGCTGTGTCTTCATGATCCGGCTCCGATCGTCTGGACGGCCGACGCGCTTGGGCTCGGCAGCGGTGGCCGCACGATGGCCCCCTGTGACGCTGGCGCCATCCGTGGAGGTACGGATGCAGGTACCCGGCCGCCTCGAGGAAACGACGGGGCATCCGTATCCCATGCGTAGCTCTTCACGCCTCCTCGCGCTCGACCTGGGCGCGGGCCGCGGGCGCGTGCCGTGGCAGGGGCAGGTCGCTGACGCCGGCCACGAACGATGCCTGCCGCGCCCACTCGGCTGACTGGAGTTGCTCCTCCACCGACAGGATGCCGAGGCGGCCCAGTGTCGCCAGTTCATCCCGGATGTAGGTCTTGAGCATCTCCGGACCGTCGGTGTTGATGGTGTAGCGGACGCCATTGCGGCGGAACGTGTCGAAGATCCAGCGGAATTCCTCCCAGCCGGAGACGACGCGCGTGTTGAGGTTGCTGGTCGGGCAGATCTCAAGGGTGATCCCGCGCTCCCGGATCATCGCCATCGTGCGCGGGTCAAAGGCCGACTTGACGCCATGGCCGATGCGGCTCGGCTCGAGGTGCTCGATGACCTGGGCGATCTCCTCGATGGGACCCGATTCGCCGGTGTGGACGGTGATGCCGAGGCCCTGACGCCGGAGGCGCTGGAAGAGGCGCCGGTATTCCGATGGGTCGAACGTCGCGGCTTCCGGCCCGGCGATATCGATGCCGACCACGCCCCGATCGCGATACGTGATGGCCTTCTCGGCCATGATCTCGTTGAGGGCGAAGGGGAAGCTGCGGTCGAGGCAGATGATCAGCCCCGGACGGACCGGGTACTCCAGCCGTGCCCGATCCATGCCGCGGATGGCGGCCGAGATGATGTGGTCGAGATCCTGCTCGCCGCCGCGGTTGCGCTTCATCGGGTTGAAACGGAGTTCGATGGTCGTGACGTTGTTCTTGCGATAGGCGCCGCCGACCACCTCGTAGACGGACCGCTCGACCGCCAGGGGCGAGGACTGGATCAGCTCGGTCCAATGGAAGAGTTCGAGATAGCCGTCGAACGATCGGCCGCGGCGTGCCGAGACGGTGATCATCTCCCGGAATTCCCAGTAGTCCTTGGTCGGCAGCCGGATGCCCTGCGAGTGGGCGATGCCCCACATGATGGCGGGCGCGACGGCACCGCCGAGATGGCAATGCAGCTCGGTCAGCGGGACCTTTCGGGGAAGGGCGCCTGGCACGCGCCCAATGCTACTTGGGCGGTTCGATGCCGGCTATATCGGGAGCTGCGTCGGCAGCTATCTCGGCGGCGTGGTCCCGGTCAACTGATCCAGGTAGGTCTGGAGATCCTCAGCGCCCGGGGGGACGACGACCGATGATGCTCCGACGACTCCGACGCAGAAGACCAGGTGCTCGGGCTTCGACGCTCCCGTGAACGCGAGCTCGTAGTACCCGGCCGGCCACGTCGGCGTGTGTAGCGGCGCGACCAGCACTCGGCCGGGGAATGGATCGATGGCCGCCTCGGAATCGATGCGGATGCTCGACCCGCCCGTGAATAGTCGCGACACCGAGACACCGGACACGGGAGCGTCAGCATGTTCGGCGCTGATGACCCGCTGCGGCCCCAGAAGCTGGCCGCCGCGGCAGGTGTCACCCAGTTTCGCCGGGTCCAGCGGCGCCGTGTTCGGCTGCTGGCTCGTCGTCGCCTGGGAAAGCTCGGGCGCGATGCCCCACTCCCGGACGCCCGAGTCGGCCGTCGCCGCAGAGCGTACGGCGTCGATCAGCGGCGACAGGCTGCCGTCCGCGGACGGATAGACATCGAGCAGCCAGGACGCCCGGTCTTCGACCGCGCCGGCATGCCACGTCGCATCGATGCGGTAGGTGCCCGCACCAAAGCCGGTCTCGGGCTGCCGGAAGGCCACGACGACATGACCGCTTGTGTCGCCCGAACCTCGGACGGTGATGACTTCCCCCTGTGTCGACAGGCGGACGGCTAGAGGAGCGATCTCGGATAGCACGGCCGTGTCCACCGTCACCGCAGCCAGGTCGACGCCAAGGATCGACGCTCCCTCGAGCGGCGTCTCGAACTGGCCGAGGTCTCCCGGTGCAGCGGTGCTCAGGCCCGTCCACGCGGTCCTCGCATCGACCTTGCCTTGGATCGGCTGGCCGAGGAACGCGGTCATCGTGATGAGCGGCCCGCTGGCCCGCGAGGCGGTCAGCGCGAACGCGCCGACGGGCCACATCGCCGAATCGTTCGTGATCGTGGTGTCGTCGAGGTTGGCGAATGGCAGCGCGGGTGCATTCGCCGCTACGTCGCCGCGGATATCGAGCTGGATGGTGACGATGCAGGCGCTGGTCAGGACGTCGATCCGATACGAACCAGGACGCCAG
Organism: Chloroflexota bacterium; assembly: GCA_003169735.1. Lineage (GTDB taxonomy): Bacteria > Chloroflexota > Limnocylindria > Limnocylindrales > CSP1-4 > Palsa-1032. Next base: position 81,632 of record PNAP01000031.1, read on the forward strand.
GTGCGATCCGCGGACAGGCTCGCCGGTGGCAGGAAGACGAGCTCGGTGCCTTCGCCGGGGAGCGCCACGCCCGTGGTCGGTACGTACCGCATGTCACCGCCCAGCCAGATGCGCACGTCGAGGACCGCGTCCTGGTGCGGCGTCGTGACGCCGATGGCGACGATCGGTCGCTGCGCGGACGTCGTCAGCCAGATCGCTTGCGAATGGGGAGCCGTGCAAGGGTCGCCCGCGTTTCGAGCGCTCTGCTGAGCCGCGACCCATGTCTCGGCCAGGGTCGGCCCGCCCGTCGGGCTGTCCGTGAAGGCGCGGACGCCCCACGCATCGTGGTCGCGCGTGGCGGACGCGACCTCGGGCTGCCAACTCGCGAGTTCGAGGCCGTTCGGGGTCGGCGACGGCACGGGCGCGTCGGCGGGTGCACTCGGCGACGGCGTGGGGCCCGTGGGCGCCACTGACGCCGAGGGGATGGCGCTCGGTCGCGGCGTCCCGATGGCGGTCACCGGCGAACTCGGTCCGGGCCGCCCGAACTCCCACGGTTTGGCAACGGCAACGACCAGGAAGACGACGATGAACACGACCACGATCGACGCCGGATCAGGTCCGCGCCGCGGCTTCCCGATGCGCTGGATCGTCGGCATCTCCGAGCGGCGGTCGATCATCGGCGCATCCTAAACCTAAGTGGCACCGCCATCGACGCAGAAGACGAGCACCGACGACCCGACCCCGACATCAAGACCGCTGTGGACGATGGTCACGGCGTAGACTCCCGGCGCCCACGTCGGCGTGGAGAGTGGTGCCATGACCGCCAGTCCGTCGACCGTGGTCGAGTCGATATTCGCGGCGACGTGCAGCGGCGCCCCATCGGCCGCGATCCGATCGACGGTCACGCCGTGTCGGGCCTGGTCCGGGAACGCTACGCCGACGATGGTCGTGCCGGGCGGCACGATCGTGCCCCGGTGACACGTCGGACCGACCTGCGCGAGTGTCGGCATCGTGCGCCACCGCGGAGGCTGCGTGCTCACGACCCCGTCGCCGACGCGGGTGAGTACCGCCCAATCGCCGGCGAACGGTGCGAAAGCACGCACACCGTCGAGCAGCGGCGATGGGTCGGGGCTGCCGCCGTCGAGCGATAACTCGAGGTTGTACGAGCCCTGGCTATCGATCCGCTTCACCGTCCGCCAACGCACGTCCAGCCGGTAGGTCCCGGCCGCGAATTCCGACCCCGTCGGCAGGAAGATGATGATCGACCCGATGGCGCCGCGGCCGGCCGTGACCAGCGTCGGCTGGACCGGATCCGCGCCGGTGTCCAGATCGGTGAGAGTCGCCGACTTGAACACTTCGCCCGCCGCCATGCCGAGGGTGATGGCGATGACGGACGTTCCAGGCGACGGCCCGGACGTAACCGTCAGCGGTGGCGTCGCGGCGCCTCCGAGGTCGAGCCAGGCGGACGCATCGTCCAGTGGGGCGCTGGCCTGGACCGGCAGCAGCTCGGCGTCGAGCCCCGATCGCGGCAGCCCGTCCGAGGTGCGGACCACGACGAGCCCGGGACCGAGGCCGTGGACGAGCCCCTCGATCTCGTCCGCGGTGTACAGGCCCACCCCCGACGAAGCGGAGACACGAACCGCACCCGGCACGAGGATGGGAAAACGGAGGATGTCGTGTCCGGTCAGCACCTCGAGGCGGTACGGTCCGGGCAGCCAGACCGCGGTTCCGCTTCCGGCAAGTGCGGGCGGCAGGACGACCGTGCTCGCGCCGCCCGAGATGTCGGGGAGTTCCCGCACAGCGACGTAGCCACCGTCACCGGCGGAACTCCACACGCGGAGGCCGAGGATCGGGTCATGCGGCGGTGACGTCACGGCCAGGGCGACGACCGGCGAGTCACCCGTCGCCAGCGGGTAGGGGTTTGGGTCCGTCGGCTCGAATCCGTGCCAGAACGCCTGGAAGGTGTGGGGCGGCTCAGATGGCGTCACGACGCTGGCGCCCGGCGGCAGCGACGCGGGGAGCGGCGCCTCCGGTACCAGTGCGCCGACACCCCACCCACCACCGAAGCCGCTCTGGTGCCACGCGGCCGAGAGCGTCGCCGGATCGGCCTGAAGATCCGACAGGGGCGTTGGCGTTGGCAACGGCCCTGACGTTGGCAGCGGCACCGGTGTTGGCAACGCGACCGGTCCCGGGAATGGCATGTGCGAGGGCGCGGCGGCCACGGTCGTCGAAGTCGGCGCGGGTGAGCGCGAAGCCAGGGCGGCGATGGTCGGTCCGGGCTTGCCGAAGTCCCACGGTTTGGCGACGGCGAGTGCGACGAACGCGATCAGCCCGACCGCGACCACGACCCCGCGATCCACTCCGCGACGGCGGCGGATCGGCTTGGCGATCGGGACGCCGATGAACGGCTGGGGATCCTGGGTCGGGAGCGGCATGACCGATCCGCCATCAGCCGATCAGGCCACGCCGTTGGCGGCCAGCGCTGCCGCGACGGACGAACGGCGTTGTCGCGCGGCGACGGGGACCTGGTCGCGAGCGTGGTACGAGGAGCGCACCAACGGCCCCGATTCGACGTGCTTGAAGCCAAGCTCGAGCGCCTCGGCCTTCATCTCCGCGAACTCCGTCGGGTGGTAGTAGCGCACCAGCGGCAGGTGGTTCGTGGTCGGGCGCAGGTACTGCCCGACGGTCAGGATGTCGCAGTCGACCACGCGCAGGTCGCGGAACGCCTGGCTCAGCTCCTCACGGGTCTCGCCGAGGCCGACCATCAGGCTCGACTTCGTGTGCACCGTGCCCGTGTTGCCGGTGATCTCGACGGCATATGCCTTAGCGCGCTCGAGGACGCCGAGCGAGCGGTCGTAGCGGGCTCGCTTGCGGACGGCCCTCTGGAGCCGCTCGACCGTCTCGATGTTGTGGTTGAGGATGTCAGGCTGAGCGGCCATGACGGTCCGCAGCGGCGCCTCGTCACCGTTGAAGTCGGGGATCAGCACTTCGACGCCCATGCCGGGTGATTCGCGGCGAAGGGCACGAATGGTTTCAGCGAAGATGTGCGCGCCGCCATCGGGCAGATCGTCGCGCGCGACGCTCGTCACGACGCAGTGCTCGAGGGCCATCCGCCGGACCGCCTCGGCGACCCGGCGTGGCTCGTCCTCGTCGTTCCAGGTCGGGCGGCCGGTCTTGACCGCGCAGAAGCCGCAGGCTCGGGTGCAGACGTCGCCGAGGATCATGATCGTCGCNNTCCTCGCAGACCGTGTTGAGCGAGAGGCCGCGCATGATGCCCCGCAGCTCCTGGTAGTTCTCGCCGGTCGGGATGCGGGCTCGGATCCACTCGGGGTGGCGACGCAGGGCCGTGGAGCCGTCGGCTGCTGCCTCGAAGGTGCCGCCGCCCATGGCGATAGTGATCGGCTCGGCGGCGTGGCCATGGCCGGACNNGGTTGGAACATCGGAAGGTCGCGTTGCATCAGGCCCCGATCACCAGACCGGGGTCTGGGCGTCCGTCGATTCGAGCCACTTCTTGACGTCGGCGACGAAGCTGCCGATCTGGGCACCGTCGGTGGCACGGTGGTCGAAGCTGACGCACACGTTCATCATCGGGCGGATACCGATGGTGTCGCCGCCGGGCGTCTCGATGACGACGGGCCGCTTGACGATGGCCTCCATCGAGAGGATGGCCACCTCCGGCACATTGACGATGGGCTGACTCGAGACCGACCCGAACCAGCCCGTGTTGTTGAGCGTGAACGTGCCGCCCTGGATGTCCTCGAGCTTGAGCTTGTTGGAGCGGGCGCGGCTGCCGAGGTCGGCCACGAACAGGTTCAGGCCGTGGATCGAGTAGCGATCGGCGTCATGGATGACGGGGACCACGAGGCCGTCCTCGACCGCGACCGCGACGCCGAGGTTGATGTTCGCCTTGCGGAGCAGCCCGTCCGCGGTCCAGTGGGCGTTGATATCGGGATGCTGCTGGAGCGCCTCGACGACCGCCTTGCCGATGATCGCCACGAAGGAGAGCGACACGCCCTCTCGGGCCTGGTACTGGCCCTTGATCGCCTCGCGCAACGCCACCACGCCCGACATGTCGACCTCGACGGTGGTGTAGGCGTGGGGCACGGTCGTCTTCGATTCGACCATGTGCTTGGCGATGGCCTTGCGCATCGGCGTCATCGGCTTGAGCGAATCGGTGCGCGGTCGACCGGGTGCGGCGGCAGCCGCTGGCATCGGGGTCGGGCTGGTCGATGGGGCGGACGGGGCCGGCGCCGCGGCCGCGGTCGCTTGGCCGGCTGCACCGCCACTCTCCACGAACCGCATCACGTCATCACGGGTGACGCGGCCATCGTGACCCGTGCCGGTGATGAGTGCCAGGTCAACGCCATGCTCACGGGCCAACCGTCGAACGGCCGGCGTCATTCGGCCTTCATAGGGCTCGGGCACCGCGCCGTTGCCGGCCGATCGGTCGAGGGCGGCGGCCGGAGCCATCCGTTCGTCCGAGCCGGCAGGCCCGTGGCTACCCGTGCCGAGGACGGTGGGCTCGGGTGCCGGCGGAGCTGGGACGGTGGCGATAGGCGTGGGACTGGGGGCGGCGGCCGGACTCTGCGCCGCGGCCGGAGCCTGCGCCGCGACCGTCGGAGGCTGGGTCGCGGCAGCCGGTGACTCGGCAGCTGGGGCCGGTGCTGGCGCGGCGGCGTCGGCCACGCCCTCGCCCGCCGCATCGATGATCGCGATCTCGGTGTTGTTGGGGACCGTCTCGCCTTCCTGGACGAGGATCTCGCGCAGCGTTCCTGCGAACGGCGATGGGACCTCGGCGTTGACCTTGTCGGTGATGACCTCGACGATCGGCTCGTACTTGTCGACGTGGTCGCCGACCTTCTTGAGCCACTTGCCGATGGTCCCCTCCGCGACGCTCTCGCCGAGCTGCGGCATCGTCACCTTGGGCATTCGGTCTCCTCCAGGATCACCATGGGTTCCGCGCCCATGGTCGCACGACCCGCGTAGTTTCCCACCTTTATCGCGCGGCACGTGGCCGAGCCATCGGGCCATCGTCCAGGCGCGGTTCGGCTGACCCGGGCACACAGCCGCCGGGATACCCGCGAGGAGCTCAGTAGGCGGCGAGGCGCCTCACGGCTTCGGCGATTCGATCGGGGCTGGGCATGAACCATTCCTCGAGCGTGTGGGCGTAGGGCACGCCGGGCACGTCGGGACCGGTCACGCGCATGATCGGCCCGTCGAGGTCGTCGAACGCCTCCTCGGCGATGATCGCGGCGATCTCGGCGCCGTACCCGCCGAAGCGGTTGTCCTCGTAGACAACGCACGCCTTGCCGGTCTTGCGCACCGAATCGAGGATGGTCTGGCCGTCGAGCGGCCGGAGCGTCCGGATGTCGATGACCTCGGTGCTGATGCCGTCGGCCTCCAGCAGTTCGGCCGCCTCCAGCGCGTACTGGACCATCAGCCCGTAGCCGATGACGGTGACCTGGCTCCCCTCGCGCACGACCTTCGCCTCGCCCAACGGCACGACGTAGTCGCCGGCCGGCACCTCGCCGCGCACAGAGCGATACATCTTCTTGTGCTCGAAGAAGAGGACCGGGTCATCGTCGCGGATCGACGAGCGGAGCAGGCCTCGTGCGTCGTACGGCGTGGACGGGATGACGATCTTGAGCCCGGGCACGTGTGCGAAGAAGGCCTCGACAGACTGGCTGTGGTAGAGCGCGCCATGCACGCCGCCGCCATAGGGCGCCCGGATGGTCATCGGGCAGCCGAAGGCGTTGTTGGAGCGATAGCGCATGCGCGCCGCCTCGCTCACGATCTGGTTGAACGCCGGCATGATGAAGTCGGCGAACTGGATCTCGGGGACCGGCCTTAGCCCGTTCACGGCCGCCCCGATCGACGCTCCAACGATCATCGATTCGGTCAGCGGCGTGTCGATGACCCGGTCAGCGCCGAACTCGTCGTACAACCCATCCGTGGCAAGGAAGACGCCGCCCTTCTTGCCGACGTCCTCGCCGAGCACGATGATCGCCGGATCCCGACGCATCTCCTCCGCGAGCGTCGAGCGGATCGCCTCGATGTAGGTCATCACGGTCATCGTCAGTCGCCCTCGCCGGTCAGCGGCCCGCCGTCGCCCATGAATCGGCGGCCGAGCCACAGCGGGTCGTCCATCCGTGCCGGCGGCGCGTCCGCGTAGACCCAGCGCTGAGCGGTGGCCGGGTCCGGATCCACCTGCGACTCGGACCAGTCCGTGGCATCTTCCACGACCTTCTTGACCTCGGCGCTGATGCGCCCGTCCTCGGCCGCGTCGAGCACGCCCGCATCCATCAGCTCCTGGCGGAAGCGCGGAAGCGGGTCGCGCTCCTTGCCGGCGGCCATGTCCTCGGCCGAGCGGTACTTGCTCTGCTGGTCATCCGAGGAGTGGCCGGTCATCCGCGTGACCTTGGCCTCGATGAGTGTCGGGCCCTCGCCACGGCGCGCCCGGTCGATGGCCTCCTTGCCGATGCGGTAGCAACCGAGCACGTCAACGCCATCGGCGATGACACCGGGCATGCCGTACGCGGGGCCGCGCGTGGCGATGTCCTCGACCGCGGACTGGAGGTTCATCGGCACGCTGATGGCGTAACCGTTGTTCTCGACCACGTAGACGACCGGCAGGTGGTGGATGCCGGCGAAGTTGAGCGCCTCGTGGAAGTCGCCCTGGTTGCTTGACCCCTCGCCGAGGTACGTGATGGTGACCTGGCCGGTCTTGCGCAGCTTTGCCGCGAGGGCGATGCCAGTGGCATGCAGGATCTGGGTCGCGACGGGCGAGCTGACCGAGAGGATGTTGCGGTCGGCGACGCCGTAGTGGCCGGGCATCTGGCGGCCGCCGGAGCTCGGGTCCACGCTGCGCGCGAACTGGGCGAGCATGATCTCGCGCGGCGTCATGCCGAAGGTGATGAGGCTGGCCACCGAGCGGTAGTACGGGACCATCCAGTCGAGGCCCTTCTGGAGACCGTAGGCGATGCCGACCTGGGCGCCCTCGTGGCCCTGGCCGCTGATGACGAACGGGATCTTGCCCGCCCGATTGAGCACCCACATGCGCTCGTCGATGGCGCGCGTGACGACGACCAGCCGGTACATCTCGATCAGGTCGTCGCGCGTCAACCCAAGGTCGGCTCCGAGCGCCGGGGGCGTCGAGGTCGCCATCGTCAACTCACCTCGCTCAGAAGTTGATGGAGCGGCCATCGACCGCGAGGGCAGCCTCACCGAGCGCCTCGGACAAGGTCGGATGCGGATGGACGGCCGCGCCGATCTCCCACGCCGTGGCATCGAAGAGCATTGCCGCGCTGGCTTCGGCGATGAGGTCGGTGACATGCGGGCCGATCATGTGGACGCCGAGCAGCTCGTCCGTCTCCTTGTTGGCGATGACCTTGGTGAAGCCTTCGTAGTCGCCGCCGATGAGCGCCTTGCCGATGGCCTGGAACGGGACCTTGCCGATCTTGACCGGGATGCCGTCGCGCTCGCACTCGGCCTGGCTGCGGCCGATCGACGCGATCTGCGGGCGGCAATAGGTTGCGCGCGGCATCTTCAGGTAGTCCACCGGTTCGGCCTCGGCGCCGACGATGGCGTCGACCGCGGCGATGCCCTCATGCGCCGCGACATGCGCCAGCAGCAGGCCGCCGATGAGATCGCCGATGGCATAGAGATGCGGCTCCGCGGTGCGCATCCGGCCATCGACCGTGATGAAGCCACGCTCGACCTTGGCACGCGTCGTCTCCAGGCCGATGTCCTCCGTGTTCGCGGCGCGGCCCGTGGCGACGAGCATCTGCTCCGCGCGCAGCTCGACCGGCGCCTCACCCTCCTTGCCCACCATCACGCAGACTCCGCCCTCGTCGGCGGTGACCGATGCCGTATCGAACCGGGCGCTGGTGATGACCTTGATTCCGCGCCGCGTGAACGACCGCTCCAGCTCCTTCGAGACGTCGGCATCCTCGAGCGGCATGACCGCTGGCAGGTACTCGAGCAGGGTCACCTCGACGCCGGCATCGTGGTAGAAGCTGGCGAACTCGCAGCCGACCGCGCCCGCGCCGACGACGATGAGGCTCTTCGGCAACGCCGTGCTCTTGAGGACGTCGTCGCTGGTCACGATGCGCTGTCCGTCGGGCACCAACCCGGGCAGGCTCTTGACCCGGCTTCCGGTGGCGAGGATAACGTCGTTGCCCTCGATGACGATCTCGCCGTCCGGCTGGCCGTCGTCGCCGAGCTTGGCGATCTTGACCTTCTTGGCGCCCTGGAGCGTGCCCCTGCCGCGGATGAACTCGACTTTGTTCTTCTTGACCAGGCTCATCAGGCCCTTGGTGAGCCGATCCACGATCTGCTGACGGCGGACGGCAACGGCCGGGTAATCCAGCGTCGGCGACCCATCGACGACCACGCCGAATTCGCCCGCGTGCTTGACCCGATCGAAGAAATCGGCCGCCTCGAGCATCGCCTTGGTCGGGATGCAGCCCGAGTGCAGGCAGGTGCCACCGATCTTGGCCTCGTCGACGAGGGCGACCTTGAGACCCATCTGGGCGGCCCGGAAGGCAGCCGAGTATCCGCCCGTGCCCGCCCCGAGGACGACCAGTTCGAAGCTGTTGGAGGAGCCGACCGCCACGCGCAGATGGTACCCGGTCAGGCGCGAGCGGCGCCCTATACTCCGCGCCGATGGATCCGCGACTCGTCCAGGGAGCGATCCTCGTCGGCTTCGGCTACCTGCTCGGTTCGTTGCCGATGGGCGTCATCGTGGCTCGCGCGACCGGCGGCATCGATCCGCGAACGGTCGGTAGCGGCCGGACCGGGGGTACGAACGCGCTGCGCGCGATGGGCGCGAAGCGTGCGCTCGTGGTCGGGCTGCTCGACATCGCCAAGGGCGCGGTGCCGGTCATCGTCGCCATCGCGGCCGGCGCCGATCCGTTGATCCAGGCACTCGCCGGCATCGCCGCCGTCCTCGGCGCATGCCGCTCCGTCTTCCTCCGTTTCCACGGTGGGCGCGGCGTGGCAACCGGCATCGGCGCGATGGCGGTGATCCAGCCGCTCGTGGTCGTCCTTGGCGCGCCCGTCTTCTTCGGCATCATCTGGCTGAGCCGCTATGTCTCGCTTGGCTCGCTCCTCGGGTCAGCCGCGGCCGTGGGCATCCTGGCGATCTTCGTGGCGCTCGGTTTCAATCAGGCCGCCGCGATGGTCTACGGCATCGGCGCGGTCGCCCTCATCTGGATCGCGCACGCCGACAACATCGGCCGGCTGCTCCACGGCCAGGAGCGGAAGTTCGACTTCTTCGACCGGGATCCGGCCTAGTCCCGGCGACGCCGCGTCAGCGCGCGGACCATCACCCAGACCGTCCCCACGACCAGGATGATGAGCAGGATGGGCGCCGTCTCGAGGGCGTTCTTGACGTCAGGGATGCTCGCCGTGACGGTCCACACGATGATCACCACGGCGACGATGACGAGCAGGACCGTGATGACACTTCGGTCGCTCACCCGCGGCCCATCGGTGGCCATCGGGTCCGTGGCAGCCGGTCGATCTGGCGCCATCGGATGGCTGGTCGACGGCGGAGGCGGCTCGGTCGAACCTTTGGCCGAGGAGGCCTGCCCGGTCATCCCGAGTCCGCCTGGGACGGGATGCCGATCGGGGCGACGAGCACGCGCCCGGCGAGTGCTGCCCCGACCCGGCTGCGCAATCCCTGCTTCGGGCGGTGGAACGTGACCGTGACGTCCGCCCGCACGACCGGGTCCGAGGGCACGCCGCTCGTCAGGTCGACCGAAGTCGGAGTATCGACAGCGAGAACCGGCACGCCCGAAGTCCGCGCGCGGTTGATGAGTTCGACGGCCGTACGGATCGGTTCACGCAGGTTGCCGCGGACGCCCGTGCCGAGCAGTGCGTCGATCACCAGCGAGGCGCGCTCGGCACGCGCCATCAGGATCTGGACATCACGGGCGCTGCCGAGGTGGATGCGCTCGACGGCGGCGACTCCGCCGAGGCGATCCCAGTTGCGCGCCGCGTCCGGCGTCCCCGGATGTGGCTGATTGGCGACCAGCCCGACGATGACCCGGTAGCCCGCGTCGCCGAGGGACCTAGCGGCCACGAGGCCATCGCCGCCGTTGTTGCCCGGGCCGCAGAGGATGAGCACGGGAGCGGTGCGGGCACGTTCGGCGCTCTCGATGAGTGCCCGCGCCGCGGCCGCGACCGCCGCACCGGCCTGTTCCATCAGCCGATCGCCGCTCGTCCCGAGGCGCTGCGCGCGAGCATCCGCACCGCGCATCTGCTCCGCGGTCATGGGCGACAGGTTCGCCCGTCCGGCCCAATGTCCCGCGAGGCTGACGAGATCGAGATCCGATGCGGCCAAGACGGGGTCGTCGGTCGGCAGGGGATCATCGGACGAAACGACGTTGGAGTCGATCACGTCGGCGATGGTAGGCGCACGCGGCCTTCGGGGTCACATTCGAGGAGTCCGTCCGCGGAGAGCGCTGCGACGGCAGCAGCCACGCGTTCGGTCGAGTGGACCCCGATGGGGTCGTCGAAGCGCATCCAGCCATCGTCCGGGAGCTCGCGCAAGCGGTCGATGATGCGGCCCCTGAGCCAACGAGACGTCCCGGCGAAGCTCGATGGCCGAGGCCGAACGGCTGGTCGGGCCCGGAGCCGTGGCTGCGGCCGGAGATCGTTCGACCGTGCAAAGGCACACCAGGTTCGAAGTGGGCAGTCGGCGCAGTCGGGAGCCCTGGGTCGGCAGACGGTCGCCCCGATGTCCATCGCTGCATGGGTCCAATCGGCCGGCCGTCCGGGATCGATCATCGCGTCCGAGGCCGCCTGGATGGCCGATGCTGCGAGCGGCAGACCCGGATCGCCCGCCCATCCGTGCCCCGCGACCACCCGGCCGACCACGCGCCGGATGTTCGTATCGACCGCCGCCACTGGACGTCCGAAGGCGATGGCCGTCACGGCCCGCGCCGTGTATGGGCCGACGCCGGGCAGATCCTCAAGCGCGGCCAGGTCATCGGGCACCGCCCCGCCGTGCCGCTCGATGATGGCCGTCGCGGCTCGATGCAGAGCGACCGCGCGACGGTTGTAGCCGAGCCCCGCCCACGCGCGCACGGCATCGGCCACGGAAGCGGTCGCCAGCGCGGCCGGCGTGGGGAAGCGGCCGGTGAAGCGCACCCACGCGACCTCGACACGCGCGACCTGCGTCTGCTGGAGCATGACTTCCGACACGAGCACCCGCCACGGGTCGCCGGACGCGCGGAACGCCAGGTTCCGACCGTGGAAGTCGTACCACGCGAGCAGCGCCGCCGCCAGGCTGACCCGGTCCCGGAGCGACGGCGGCTGCATCGAGGCGATACTGACACCCACATGCCCACCGAGTACCCTCCCACGGATCGTCTCGCGCAGCCGCGCCTGCGCATCGCGCAGGTGGCGCCGCCCGTCGAGCGCGTGCCTCCGCTCGGGTATGGCGGCACGGAGCGCGTCATCGATGAACTGGCACGAGAGTTGGCGCGCCGCGGCCATGAGGTGGTGCTCTTCGCCAGCGGCGATTCCGATGCTCCCGGCGAACTTGTCGAGACGGTGCCCGTTTCGTTGCGAACCGCTGGCACCGACGTCGACCCGGCGGCGTGGCTGGTCGCCACTGAGCTGCTCGTCCTGCGCCGCCAGTCCGACTTCGACGTGATCCATGCCCATCTCGAATTCCACAACCTGGTGCTGGCTCGCGCCGCCACGCGTCCGGTCATCGGCACATTCCACGGCCGGCTCGATGGACCGGCGGTGCGCATCGCCTTCGCCGACCGCCCTCAGGGCCTCGTGGCCATCAGTCGCGCCCAGGCCGACGAGCTTCCGCACGTGCCATGGGCGGGGATCGTCCATAACGGCCTCACGCTGCGCGACATGCCATTCAGCCGAGAGCCCGGCGAGGAACTCTGTTTCGTCGGCCGCATCACGCCCGACAAAGGCATCGTGGCGGCGATCGAGGTCGCGCGGCTGAGTGGCCGCACGCTGCGCATCGCGGCCAAGGAGCCGTGGCTCCCCGTCGAGCGGCAATACAACGACGAGGTCTTCCTCCCGGCCACGAAACGCGCTCACGTCGAGTTGCTCGGCGAACTCGGCCAGGCCGATCGCGATGCGCTGATGGCGGGGAGCTTCGCCACGCTCATGCCCAGCGTCTGGCCGGAACCGTTCGGCCTCGTGGCCATCGAGTCGATGGCGTGCGGGACTCCGGTGGTCTGCCGGCCGGTCGGCGCGCTGCCCGAGATCGTCCGCGATGGCATCGATGGGTTCTTCGGCGATGATGCGCAGGCGATGGCGGCGACGCTCGATGGCGTGGCGGCTCTGGACCGGGCGGAGATCCGGCGCTCGGTGCTGGAGCGCTTCTCGGCCGAGCACATGGCCGACGGCTACGAGGCCGTGTACGCGGCCGCCGTGGCCGGGACGCCGGGAACGAACAGCGGGCCGCGCTGAGGTCGCCACACGGGCGCTCTCAGGATCGTCACGAGGTCAGCTACCCCATCCAGATCGATGCCGCCGACGTACCGACCGATGAGGGCCGTCTGCGGTCCATCCCCTTTCCCGTCATGATTTGAACGTGGCATATCGAGCACAACCTCGTCGTGTCCGCCCCATGCGAGGCCGGAACGGCCGTCCCGAATCCTTTGCCAGCAAGGTGGCGCTGGCGCGTGCCCTGAGCCGACCGCCGAAGAAGGGCGGCAGCTCGCTGCCGCTGATCCTCACGCTGATGGTCGTGTTCGTAGTCCTCGTCATCGCCACGAGCGGCGTCGTCGGGGCAGGGGCGGCGGTCGCCAGCATCGACGTGCTCAGCCAGGATCTGCCTGACGTCAGCTCATTCGAGACGCTCAAGTTCGCCGAACCGACCACCGTCTATGACCGGACCGGAACGATCGCGTTGGCGAGTTTCCAGGCGCAGCAACGCAACGTCGTCCAGTTCAGTGACATCCCGCAATTGGTCCTCGACGCCACGACGGCGACCGAGGATCACAGCTTCTGGACCAACCCCGGGTACGACATCGGCGCCACCCTCAATGCCGTCCTGCAGTGCCTCACGAGCAGCTGCGACCGCGGAGGTGCGTCAACCATCACCCAGCAGTTCGTGCGCGCCCCAGAGGTCGGGCTGCTTCCGGCGGACATGCTCGTCCCGACCGCCGACCAGAAGATCCGCAAGGCCAAGGAGATCCTCCAGGCCGCCCGCTTGACCGACTACGTCACGAAGACGTTCGGTGAGGAGGGCGGCAAGGAACAGATCATCACCGCGTATCTCAACCAGATCTTCTATGGCGACAACGCCTATGGCATCGACGCCGCCGCCCAGGTCTATTTCGGCGAGTCGCTCGATCAGTTGACCGTCGCCCAGGCCGCGACGCTGGCGGCCATCCCGCAGTCGCCGACCTGCTACGACCTCTATAACTGGGTACCGACCGACGCTTCGGGCGAGATGCTCCGGGACGCCAACGGCCAGCTGTCGATCCCCCTCGATGACAGCGCCCTGACCATCCCATCGGGGTGCGACCCCACTCCCGGCCACACCATCCTCGACCGTCGCAACTACATCATCAGCGAGCTCGGACCCCAGGCTGGCGCTCCCCAGGGTTTCGGGCGATGGACCGTGCTGACGCTCGACCAGGTCGCCGCAGCGCAGGCCGAGCCGATCATCCTGGCCGACCAGAAACCGGTCGTCTGGCAGGCACCCCAGTTCGTCTGGAAGGTCAAGGGGGAGCTCGACTCGCTGCTGGCCGACCGGGCGCCGGCCGAGACCGGCGGCTACAAGGTCATCACCACGCTCGACATGACGGCCCAGACCATCGCCGAACGCTACGTCACTGCGGCGACCATCCTGCCGCAGCTGAGCGCCGCCGATCGCCAGAAGGCGTACCAGCAGGGCAAGTTCCTGACGACCGATCGGAGTTGGATCAACTACCTGACACCGTTCGACATCGAGAATGGTGCGATGAACGTGATCGACTACCGGACGGGCGACATCCTTGCGTATGTCGGCAGTGCGGGCTACTACCGTGACGATCTGGCGACCAAGAAGTTCGACCCGAAGTTCGATGTCGCATCCGGCTACCGCCAACCCGGGTCAGCATTCAAGCCGATCATGTACGCGACGGGCTTCGATAACCACGACGTGACGCCTGGCACCGTGCTGCTCGACGTCACGACGCCGTTCGCCAGCAGCTGGGACCCGAAGGACGCCGAGAACACCGAGCTCGGGCCGATCCTCGTCCGAAAGGCGCTCCAGTACTCGCTCAATATCCCGGCCATCCGGGCGATGGATCGCATCGGACCGGCCGAGGTGCAGGCAGCAGCCGGCCGGGCGGGCATGAGCTTCCTCAGCAAGAACGCCATCGTCGATGCTGGCCTCGCGAGCGCCATCGGCACGGTCGAGGTCAGGCTCACCGACATGGTCACCACCTACGGAGCATTCGGCGACGGCGGCGCCGTGAATCCGGCCCGAACCATACTTTCGGTCACCGACAGCTCCGGCAACGCGGTCTACTCGGCACCCGGCGTGACCGGCGCGGGCCAGGGCGTGACGACCGCAACGCGGGAGCAGCAGGACCCCGCCGCGAAGCAGGTCTGGAGTCCGCAGGCGGCCTGGCTGATCGCCAACATCCTCGAAGGCAACACCGACAAGAGTGTGAACGACGCCTGGGCGTACTACCTGTCGCTCGACAACGGCCCGGGCGGCGAGCACCGGCCCGTCGCGCTCAAGACCGGAACGACCAACGACGCGAAAGATGTGACGACGTTCGGATTACTTCCACAACCGAAGGACCCGAACGCCCCAGCCATCGCGGTCGGTGTGTGGATGGGCAACAGCGACAGCACGCCGCCCCGCCCGACGTCGCCGAGCCACCAGCTTCTCGGCATCGACGGTCCGGCACGCGTCTTTACCTCGTTCATGCGCGACTACACGAACGCCGAGAAGACGCCCGTCGTCGACTTCCAGCGACCGTCGAAGGGCCTCACCCAGGTGACCATCGACGCGTGGTCCGGCGGGGTCCCGGGTCCGTGGACCCAGAACACGACCCAGGAGTGGTTCATCACGGGCACGGAGCCGGGCAGCAAGAACGCGGTCGATCCGCCCGGCATCCTGTACAAGCAGGCGTGCGGCGGCCAGTGGTACGTCGACCCCATCCAGGCCGAGAACGCCGACGCACCAGCGACATGGAAGGCGGCTGTCCTCGATTGGACGAACCGGGCGCGTAGTGGGGCGGGCGTGTCGTCCGCCAGGTTCGGCACCAAGACGGCCTACTGGAATCGGGTCGTCGGCTATTCATTCGTCACGGGCACCTGGGGAGGGCCGATCATCCCGGCCGATCCAGTCGGATGCTCCTCACCGTCGCCATCACCGACGGGCTCGGGCGGCCCGACGCCGGTGCCGACAGCGACTCCCAAGGCGACGCCGACACCGAGACCGACGCCGACCGATTCGGGCGGCCCGACGCCCACGCCGACGCGAACACCGCGCCCGACGCCGACCGACCAGCCGACGCCGACGCCGACGCGGACGCCGCACCCGACGCCGACCGACACGCCGACGCCGACGCCGACGCGGACGCCGCGCCCGACGCCGACCGACACGCCGACGCCGGCTCCGGGCGCCACCGGTGGCAACCTCCAGCAACCCAGCGCAACGTCGTACTCGCCCACATCCGCCGTGCCCCCGGCCGACCCGGGCCCGAGCCGCGGCGCGATGGCGTTCATGGGCCAACCGACCGTGATGCCGGATCCATCGGACATCCGACCGCGCCGCCTTGGCCGCCGCCGCCGGCCTCGACGCCGGAGACCAAGCAGTGCCGGCAATGAGAGGAGTTGACCAGATGGCCGACGAGAGCGAGCAACCTGCGCGACTCGGAGTGATGGGCACGGCGCAGGGCGCCGCGCAGGCGACCGCCGGTGCCGTTCGGACAGCCGCTGGATCCGCCGCCGAGCACTTCCCTGGCGCGATGTCGGGCGCACAGGACGCGGCCGGGGGCACCGCACGCATGCTTGATGCGATGCCGAATCGGGCGCTCGTCATCGGCACGAGCTTCTCGCTCGGCCTCGGCATCGGCTTCTTCCTCACCGGTGCTCACCGCATCCTGGTGCTGCTCGCCCTGGCCCCCGCCGCGGCGATGGCCAGCACGCTCCTACGCCGGGAAGCGATGCCGGCGGGCGAGGGGGCGCCTCGAAAGAAGACGCGACCCGCGGTCTGACGGCGCCTCCGGCACGTGGCGCGGCGCGGCTGACAGTCGGACTACGCTGAGCGGCGATGTCGCTCGAAACGTACCGCCGCAAGCGGGACTTCAGCCGGACGCCGGAGCCGAGTGGCACGGCTGCCCCTGAGGCACCCGGCGCCACCGCCGCACCGGCCCCGGGCCATCGCTTCGTCGTGCAGCGCCACCGCGCGACGCGTCTCCATTACGACCTCCGCCTTGAGATCGACGGCGTCCTGATGAGCTGGGCCGTGCCGCGCGGCCCGTCGCTCGATCCGGGCGTCAAGCGCATGGCCGTCCACGTGGAGGATCATCCCCTCGAGTACTTCGACTTCGAGGGAATCATCCCTCGCGGCGGATACGGCGCCGGCGACGTCATCGTCTGGGATTGGGGCACATTCGAGCCGGAGGAGACCGAAGACCCCGCCTCGGCCGTGCGCAAGGGCAAGATCAAGTTGCGCGTCGATGGCGACAAGCTCCACGGCCGCTTCACGCTCGTCAAGATCCGCTCCGACGACCCTGCCAAGGACGATTGGCTGCTCATCCACAAACGCGGCGAGGGTGCCGTGGCAGGCTGGGATGCCGAGGACTTTCCGCGCTCGGTCAAGAGCGGCCGAACGAACGATGAGGTCAAGGCCGGCGCGCCCGCCGTATGGGACTCGCAGGCCCCGGCTGCCGCCGCCTCGATCGACCTGTCGGCCGCCATCGACGCTCCCCTCCCCGACTTCATCCCGGTCATGAAGGCGACCGCGGTCGACCAGGCGTTCACCGATCCGGACTGGCTCTTCGAGCTGAAGCTCGACGGTTATCGGGTCGAAGCGGTGGTCCGAGACGGCAAGGTCAGGCTGTGGACCCGCAACCAGCTCGACGCCGCACGCTACTTCCCCGATCTCGCCGCTGCGCGGCCGACGTGGATCGACGCGGAGACGGCCATCGTCGATGGCGAGGTGGTCGCGCTCGACCCTGCCGGCAAACCCGATTTCAGCCTGCTCCAGGACCGGACGGGGATGCGCGGGCTCGGCAGCAAGCGCGGCGAACGCCGGGGCGGTCCGGGATCGACGGAGGCGAAGCAGGGTGCGCCGCTGATCTACTACCTCTTCGATCTCCTCTATCTCGACGGCCGATCCCTCCTCGCCGTGCCGCTGGAGGACCGCAAGCACCTGCTCCGGAGCCTGCTGCGCGAGCACCCGATGGTGCGCTACGTCTCGCATCTGGAACGCGAGGGAGAGGCATACCTGGCGGCCGCCCGGGAACAGGGCCTCGAGGGCGTGGTGGCGAAGCTCCGGCGGAGCCGCTACGAGCCGGACCACCGCTCCCGAGCGTGGCTCAAGGTCAAGATCCGACACGAACAGGAGTTGGTCGTGGCGGGCTACGAGCCGGGCCAGGGCAGCCACGCCGATCTCGGCTCGCTCATCGTCGGTGTCTATGACGGCGAGCGACTCGTCTTCGCCGGGCAGGTCGGCAGCGGCCTCGACACGAAGACACGGCGCGACTTCGTCAGGCAGCTCGACGCGACGCGCCTGGAAGCCGCGCCCTTCGCCGACGCGCCGCCCATCCGCAACGCCCATTGGGCGGAGCCGCGAATCGTCATCCGCGCCGAGTTCGCGGAATGGACGACCGACGATCTGCTGCGCCAGGCGGCCTTCAAGGGCATCGAGATCGGCCGCGACCCGAAGACGGTGCTCCGTGAGTCGACCACCCCGGTAGCTCGAGCGGTCCGTCTCGCCGAGGCGAAGCCAGCCGACCCGCCCCACGGCCCGGCTCTGGCGGCAACGGACGACGAACTGGCGGCACTCGACTCGATGGCCTCGGCGGGCGCCTGGGCCGTGGGCGGCGCCCGGCTCGCGCTCACCAACCTCGACAAGGTGCTCTTCCCCGTCCCGGGCTATACGAAGCGCGACCTCATCCGCTATTACGTGACGATCGCCCCCGTCCTTCTCCCGCATCTCATCGGCCGGCCGCTCAATGTCGACCGCTGGCCGGACGGCGTCACCGGGCCGCATTTCTGGCAGAAGCAGATCCCATCTCACGCGCCGGCCTGGGTCGAACGCTGGGACTACCCGGAGGCCGGCTCGACCGAATCGCATACCTACGTCGTGGCCGACCGGGTCGCGACCATGGCCTGGCTCGCCAACCAGGCTGTCATCGACCTTCATCCATGGACCTCGCTCGCCACCGCCTATCGCCGCCCGACCTACGCGCTCATCGACATCGACCCCGGCGAGAAGACGACCTTCGACGAGATCCTCATCCTGGCCCGTCTTTATCACGCTGCGCTGGATCATCTCGGGATACGCGGTTTCCCGAAGGTCACCGGCAAGCGCGGCATCCAGATATGGGTCCCGATCAAGCCGATCTACTCGTTCGACGAGACGCGCATCTGGGTCGAGGGCATCTCGCGCGCCGTCGGTGCCGCCGTGCCCGATCTCATCAGTTGGGAATGGGAGAAGGCCGCTCGCCGCGGGCGGGCACGCCTTGACTTCACCCAGAACGCGGTCAACAAGACGCTCGTCGCGCCGTATGCCGCGCGGCCGGTGGCTGGCGCATCCGTCTCGGCGCCCATCACCTGGTCGGAGTTGGACGATCCCGATCTGCGGCCCGACGGCTGGGACATCCGCACCATCCTGCCCCGCATCGAGGCGCTCGGTGACCTCTTCGCCGACGCGCTCGGCCTCGAGCAGGACCTGCCGTCGCTGTGAATCCAGAGCGTGTAGCCTGTACGCAGCTGCGGTGGAGCCACCCGATGCAGGAGGCAGTCAATGGCGAGCGTGACCTTCGACCACGTCTGGAAGCGATACGGCACCGTGGTCGCCGTCGAGGATCTGACGCTGAGCATCAATGAAGGCGAGTTCCTCGTACTGGTCGGTCCGTCCGGCTGCGGCAAGACGACATCGCTGCGCATGATCGCCGGCCTCGAGAGCGTCACCGAGGGTGAGGTCCGCATCGGCGACCGGATCGTCAACGATCTCGAACCACGCGACCGTGATGTCGCGATGGTCTTCCAGAGCTACGCGCTCTACCCGCACATGTCGGTGCGTGACAACCTCGCCTTCGGCCTCAAGCTCCGCCACGTCTCGAAGTCGGAGATCGAGCGGCGGGTCAACGAGGCGGCGCGCATGACCGAGCTCACCACCCTCTTGGCCCGCAAGCCGAAGGAACTCTCCGGCGGCCAGCGGCAACGCGTCGCACTTGGCCGGGCCATCGTCCGCGAGCCGGCCGTCTTCCTCATGGACGAGCCGCTCTCCAACCTTGACGCCAAGCTGCGCGTCCAGACGCGTGCCGAGATCGCCCTGCTCCACCAGCGCCTCAAGACGACCATCGTCTATGTCACGCACGATCAGGTCGAGGC
>PNAP01000124.1 GCA_003169735.1 Chloroflexota bacterium
CTCGAACCTGATCTGGCAGTACGCGCCGGTCATCGGAGGAGGAACGATCGGCCCGTTCGCCATCACCGCGGCGGTCATCGGGTTCATGGCCGGGATCTGGGGATACCTGGGCGTCTATCGCCCGCGGCCAGCGTCCGGGGCACAGCTAATCGTCGCCGCGGTGGTCGCCGCGGCTCTCGTCGTGCTCGTCGCCTTCCCGATCTTCAACAACCCGGCCTACACGGACCCGAACGTCGGCGCATATCCGGATTGGGTGTTCACGGCGGCCATCGTCATCGCAGCCATCGTGGCGGCGGTCGTCGCGGCGTTCATCTACGTGCGTCGCGACCTGGCCGGGATCTGGGTCGCGGTCGCCGGGATCCTCACGGGGATCGTGGCAGCCATCGTCTCGGCACCGATCGCTGCCATCGCCTTCGGCGGCGTTACGGGCTCAGGCACCGATCTGATCGTCGCAGCCCTGCGCCAAGGCGGCTCCAACGTGTACCAGGCATCGCTCGGGCAAGGTCTCTTCAGTGACCCGATCGACAAGACCATCACCAGCTTCATCGTCTTCATCCTGCTGTCGGGCCTGTCGGGCCGATTCATCTCGCGTTTCCCGCTCGGTGAGCACCTGCGCCAGACCTCGCAGCCGGCCCCGGAACTCGCTCCGCCGGCCGCATGACCGAACCGGGCCGCGTACCGGAGCTGCCTGACTACGTCGCCAGACCCGCCAGTGGCGCCTATCGCGGCCTGAACCCGACGACGAAACTCGTCATCGCCTTCGCCGAGGCGCTCTTCGCCTTCACGGTCCGTGGCTGGACCGGCCCCCTCGTGGTCATCGCGGTCCTGCTCGCGTGCGCCGTCTGGGCGCGGATCGGCCGCGCGTTCGTGCCCTACGTCCTCGCCACCATCCCGCTCGTCATCTCGATCCTGCTCGTCAACACGCTTCTCTTCCCTGGCGCGACCGACGTCATCGCGCGGCTCGGGCCGCTCAGGCCGACCTGGTCCGGCCTGACCGCCGCGCTCCAGGCCACGTTGCGCGTGGTGGCCTTCGCGATGTCGGTAGCGCTCTTCGCTCTGACCACCACGACCGACCAGCTCGTCTCGGACCTGGAGCGACGCGGCCTCGGACGACGGCCTGCGTTCGTGGTGAGTGCCGCCATCGGCACCATCCCCGGCATCCTCCAGCGGGCGCGCGAGATCACCAATTCGCAGCGGGCGCGCGGCCTGGACACGCAAGGCCGTATCTGGCGGCGCGTGCGTGGCATCCTGCCGCTGGCCGGTCCGCTCGTGGTCGGGGCACTCACCGATGTCGAGGAACGGACGATGGCGCTCGAGGCACGGGCGTTCAGCGCACCTGGCCGGCGCACCGTCCTCCGCGTTGCACCCGACAGTCCGCGCCAGCGGCTGGTCCGATGGGTGCTCTTCGTCGGCACCATCGCGACCATCGTCGGAGTCGTCGTCGGGGCGCTGGCGTGGCTTCCGTGACGACGCCGTTGACCGACGCGTGACGCTCGAGCTGAAGGGCGTCAGCTACCGGTACGCCGGCAGCACCCGCATGGCGCTGGCGGATATCGATCTCACGGTCGACACCGGAACCGTGGTCGGTGTCATGGGCGCCGGCGAGGCCGGCAAGTCGACGCTCTGTCTCGTCGCGGCCGGCCTGGCTCCCGGCACGATCGGCGGGCACCTCTTGGGCAGCGTCACGATCGATGGCATCGCCACGGTAGGAGCGCGCCCGTTCGAGCTTGCCCAGCGGTGCGGCATCGTCTTCCAGAACCCGGCCACGCAGCTCTCCGCGACGTCACCGACGGTCTGGGAGGAGATCGCCTTCGGGCCACGCAACCTGTCGCTGCCGCTCTCCGAGGTCATCGCCCGGACCGAGACAGCGGCCGCGACGCTCGGCATCAACGACCTCCTGCCGCGCGACCCGAGCCGTCTCTCCGGCGGTCAGGCGCAGCTCGTGGCACTCGCCGCGGTCATCGCCATGCGTCCGGCTCACCTCATCCTCGACGAACCGACGGCGCAGCTCGACCCAGCCGGCACGAGGCTCGTCGCGGACGCCGTGGCAGCGCTCGCCGCGGCGGGCACGGCCATCCTGATCACCGAGCAGAAGCCCGACCTGATCGAGCGGATCAGCCAGCGGGTAGTGGTCCTGGATGCGGGTCGAATCGTGCTGGACGGCGACGCGAAGGCCATCCTCCGTGACCCGCACCTACGGGAGCTCGGGGTGGCCGAACCATCGGACGTCCGACTGCACAGGTTGGCGACGGAGGCTGGCCTCGACCCGGCTCGACTGACGGTCGTCCAGCCATGATCGACCTGCGCATCGAGGGCCTCACTCACGTGTATGCCCAGGGTGGCGTCCGCGCGCTCGACGCGATCGATCTGCACATCGCGCCCGGCGAGCGGATCGCGCTGGTCGGGCAGAACGGCAGTGGCAAGACGACGCTCGTCCGTCACCTCGACGGCCTGCTGCGACCCACCGCCGGGCGCGTCCTCGTCGATGGCGTCGATGCGGCCGGCCTGACGGTGGCGCAACTGGCCCGTACGGTTGGACTCGTCTTCCAGGACCCGGATCGTCAGATCTTCGCCGGCCGCGTCCGCGCCGAAGTCGAGTTTGGGCCGCGCAATCTCGGGTCCTCCGGCGACGAGCTGACGGCGGCGGTCGACGAGGCGCTGCGTGCGGTCGGCCTGGAGGCCGCGGCCGACGTCAATCCGTATGACCTGGGCGCATCGCGTCGCAAGCTGCTCGCCCTGGCGTCCGTGCTGGCGATGCGAACACCGGTGCTGGTGCTCGACGAGCCGACGACCGG
>PNAP01000066.1:0-19597 GCA_003169735.1 Chloroflexota bacterium
GTACGGCGGCGGGCCGGGGATGGGCACGCTCCTGACGACGTTCGCGCCCCGGCTTCGACGCCGGATCGGCGACGAGGCGACGGACGCGATCCTCATCGCCAACCCGGCGAGCGTCTTCGCCATCGCGGGAGCGTCTGGATGACGAAGGCAGAGGAGCGATTCGACGTCGTCGTCGTCGGGGCTGGGTCGGCCGGCTCCGCGGCCGCCATCTGTGCCGCGCGAACCGGAGCGCGGACACTCCTCGTCGATCGCCTGGCGTTCATGGGCGGGACCTCGACGGCCGTGCTCGACACGTTCTATGCCTTCTACACGCCCGGGGCGTCGCCACGCCGAGTCGTCGGAGGGCTCGGGTGGGAGGTGGTCCAGCGGCTCGACAGTGAGGGCTCGGCATTCGAGCGACCGAACACCTACGGCGCGGGCACGGGCGTCACGTACGACCAGGAGGCGCTCAAGGTCCTGTGGGAGGCGCTGGCGGCCGAGGCCGGCGCCGAGCTGCTGCTCCACGCCTGGGCCACGGGCGTCCGTGTGCGCGACGGCCGCGTAGAGGCGGTGCGGACCTGGAGCAAGGGTGGCGAGCGGTGGTTCGCGGCCGGCGTCGTGGTCGATGCATCCGGCGACGCGGACGTAGCCGCGATGGCCGGCGCGGCGTACGACGACGCGAAGACGACGCCGACGATCCAGGCGCTGTCAACGCTCTTCAAGATCGCCAACGTCGATGTCGCGCGAGCGTCGGCCGTGCCCAAGGCCGAGCTCTGGGCCGGAATGCGTGAGGCGGTCGAATCCGGCGACTACGAGCTGCCCCGTCTCGAGGGCTCGTGGCACCGGACGCCGCACGCCGGCGTGGTGATGGTGCACATGACGCGCATCCCGAATGTCGACGCGACCGACCCCGTGGCCCTCACCCGCGCCGAGGTCGAAGGCCGTCGCCAGGTGCGGGAATACCACCGCTTCCTGCGCGACCGCGTGCCGGGTTTCGAACATGCGGTCGTGGTGGCGACGTCACCGGCCATCGGCGTCCGGGAGAGCCGGAGGGTGGTCGGCGACTATCGCTTGACGCGCGACGACGTGCTGGCCGGACGCCGATTCCCCGACGAGATCGCGCTCTGCGGCGCCCCGATCGAAGAGCATGGAGCGGGCGGCGGGACGACCTGGGAGTACGTGCCCGACAGCGGTGTCTATGGGATCCCTTACCGGACGCTTCTGCCGGCCGGTCTCGACGGGCTCATCGTGGCTGGGCGATGTTTCTCGGCGACCCACGATGCCCACGCCTCGGCCCGCTCGATGGCAACGTGCATGGCGATGGGCCAGGCGGCGGGCACGGCAGCCGCCCTCGCGGCGCGTGACGGAAGGACCCCGCGGGCGATCCCAGCCGCGGAACTCCGGGCGCGGCTGCTCCTCGACGGCGCCCTTCTCGAACCAGTAGAGACCGGAACCGCGCCGGCATGATCCGAGGACGAGCGGGGCGGTTCATCGGCAGGACGTGCCTGATCACGGGCTCGACCGGTATGGCCGCCTCTGCCGCTCGCGCCATCGGCGCGGAAGGCGGCACGGTCTTCATCGTCTCCCGGACGCCGGGCCACGCGGAGGCGTTGGCAGGCATGATCATCGCCGACGGTGGGAGCGCCGCCTGGTACGCCGCCGACGTGACCCGCGAATCCGAGGTCGAGGCGGCGGTCGAGGCGTGTCTCGTGCGCACTGGCCGCATCGATGCCGTCTTCAGCGCCGCCGGCATCAGTGGCCGGCGGTTCGGCGATGGGCCGCTCGACGCCGCGACCCTCGAAGGCTGGGAGACCGTGATGGCGGCCAATGCCACGAGCCAGTTCCTGGTCTGCCGCGCCGTCATCAGGCGGATGCTCGAGCAGGCCCCGGATGCCATGGGAGGCCGGGGCGTCGTGTTGACGATGTCGAGCACCCTCGCGACAAGCCCCAGCCCGAAGCACTTCGCGACGCACGCCTACGCGGCCAGCAAGGGCGCGATCGAGGCATTCACCCGAGCCGCGGCGGCGTTCTATGCGCCGCTCGGGATCCGCGTCAACGCCATCGCGCCCGCCCTCGTCGCCACGCCGATGACCCGGCGTGCCCAGGACGATCCCGAGGTCCGTGCCTACCTCGCCCGCAAGCAGCCACTCGCGGGAGGTCCCATCGACCCCGAGGCGGTGACGCCGGCGGCGCTCTTCCTGCTCAGCGATGACGCGCGGATGGTGACCGGTCAGGTGATCGCCGTCGACGGCGGCTGGAGCGTCAGCGAGGGCTGATCCTCTCTCGTGGCAGCGTGGGCCAGGTCACGCTGGCACCTGGGCGCGCTCTTCCTCGACCTCGAAGCGCACATCCAGGGCGTACCGTCCCCCCGGGTACCGCGATTCGGTCGCCTCGAGCGGCCGGCCGTGGACGTCGGTGATGATCCGCCGTTCGACGAGCAGGGCCTCGCCCTCGGCAACTTCCAGAAGGCGTGCGTCGTCCGGTGTTGCCGCCTCCGCGGTGATGGTCGCATTGCCGCGCCGCAGGTGGAGGCCGGCCCGGGCCAGCGCGTCGTGCATCGACCCCGACTCGAGGTCGGCGGCCATGATCGCGTCCGATGTCCGTCGGGTGAGGACGGCTGTCTCGGCCGCGATGGGCACGCCGTCCGCCAGCCGCAGGCGTCGGACGAGGACGACCGGCTCGCCGGGCCGGAGTTCCAGGGCGCTCGCTTCGGCGACCGTCGCGGGACGGATCTCGCGGGCCAGCAATCGCGAGCTCGGCACGCGGCCCTGGTGCTTCATCTCGTGCGAGAACGCCAACAGGCGGTCGGCATAGCGATGCGACGGAGGCTCCACCACGAACGAGCCGAGGCCCGGGACCCGGCGAACGAGGCCGTCCTCGGCGAGGCGCTGCATCGCGTTCCGCGCCGTCATCCGGCTGACCCCGAACTCGCGGCAGACCTCGGTATCGGACGGGAGGCGGTCGCCGGGACGCATCGTCCGAAGCCGGGCGCGGAGGGCCAGCTCGATCGACTGGTAGTACGGCGTCCGAGAGGCGTGTGACATCACGACGCCGCCCGCTCGGCCCCGTGCAGGGCGGCGCCGATCGCGCCGGCCCAGATCCCGAGCTCGGCCTGCACCAGCGCCACATCGTTGCTCGACGTGGTCCTGACCCGACGGGCGATCTCGGCCCTGATCGGAGCGAACAGGAGCTCCCCGGCAGCCGCCACGCCTCCGCCCAGGACGACGCGATCGGGCGAGATGATGGTGATCATGTTGGCGATGCCGATGCCCAGGTAGCGACCGATCTCGGCCAGTCCGGCACGCGCCCGCTGGTCCCCGCCCTCGGCCGCGCGGACCGCCTCCTCGGCCGTGGCCGTCCCGCAGGCGATGGCGATCTGGTCGGCTCGCGCGAAGGCTTCCAGGCACCCGCGGTTGCCGCAGCCGCACCAGGGCCCATCGGGATCGATGGTCTGGTGGCCGATCTCACCTGCGGTCCCGTCATGGCCCTGGTGGACGCGACCGTCGATCGCGAACACGCCGCCGATGCCGGTCCCGAGCGCCAGGCCGACCATCGACATTGCACCCCGACCGGCCCCGAGTCTCAGTTCTGCCAGCCCGAAGGCCCGGGCGTCGTTGACGAGGAAGGCGGGCACGCCCACCGCGTCCGCGACCGGACCGGCGACGGGATGTCCCGCCCACGGTCCGGGGATATTGACCAGGAACCGGGTCCGGCCCGTTGCCGGGTGGTACAGCCCGGGCACGCCGATGCCCACGCTGACGACCGGTCCCCACGCCGCGACAGCGGTCACGGCGATCTCCGCGAGCTGCGCCACGATGGCGGCCGGCACCGCCTCGTGATCGGCAACGACACGGGTCGGCTCCTGATCCGTGGCCAGGGACGTCCAGGAGTCAGCGGACCGCTCCACGACGGCCCACTTGAGGTTCGTGCCACCAAGGTCCAAACCGAGGTGACGGCTCGCAGGCTTCGGGATCATGGTGTCGGTCCCGTCCGACAACGTCGCTCAGGACTCGGCGGTGAGGCGCGCGTAGGTGGCCGCCACGAGGACGACGATCGAGCCGAAGACGACCTGCCGCCATGGTTCGGGCAGGACGATGCTCAACACGCTGGCCAGCACGGTCAGGATCAGCGCGCCCACGATCGTGCCCGAGTAGCCGCCACGGCCGCCCAGGATGGAAGTACCGCCGATGACTGCCGCCGCCACTGACGGCAGAAGGTAGGGCTGCACGAGAGTGACGCTGGCCGTGTTGGAAAGGCCGGATTGGACAAGGCCGGCGATGCCGGCGAGGACGCCAGATAGGGCATACAGGACGACCAGCACCTGCCACGAGCGGACGCCGGAGAGCCGGGCGGCGATCGGGTTGTCGCCGATGGCATAGAGCATTCGGCCGTAGCCCGTCCGTTTGAGCAAGAGAAGCAGCACGATCGCGACGGGCACGAACACGAGCAGGTCGTTGGGTAGGGCACCGAGAGTGCCCGAGCCGATCGTGCGGATCTCGATTGGCACGCCCGACCCGGTCTGGACGCTCTGGAGCTGCCAAACGTTGGCGAATCCGAACACGACCAGGCCCATGCCCAGGGTCACGATCAACGGGTGGACGCGGAAGATACCGACGCCGATGCCACTGACCAGGCCGGCCAGGGCAGCTGCACCCAGCGAGACGGCGATGCCCATTGGCCAGCCGCCAGGCTGGTGGACGAACGTCGCAGTCACGAAGCCGGCCATCGAAGCCACGAAACCGACGGACAGGTCGATGCCGCCGGTGAGCATGGTCAGCGTCTGACAACCGGCGAGGATCCCGAGGACCGCGGCCTGGCGGACGGCGGACGTGACCCAGCCCGGATTGACCAAGCCAGGCTGGAGGATATCGGCCAGGACGACGAGCAGAACCAGCAGGATCGTCAGGGGAACGAGTGGATAGTCACGCAGCAGGTTGCGCCAGGTGCTCGCGCTCAGCCAACGATTGCGACCGACGGTGCTGGTCGCCGCGGTCACGCTCGACTCCTTCGTTGCTGGATCAGGCTACCGACCATCAGCACGCCGATCAGGATCAGCCCCTGGGCGACCAGGCCGTAGTTGGGGTCGACATGCATGAACGTCATGTCGTCACGGATGAGCTGGAGCACGACAACGGCAACGATGGGGCCGAAGACACCGCCGATCCCGCCCGCCAGGCTGACCCCGCCGAGTACGACCGCGGCGATGCTGATGAGCACGTACGTTGGCTCCGGCACGGGGGTGCCGATGCCCGTGCTTGCGGTAAGTGAGAGGCCTGCGAAGGCGGCGACGAAGCCGGTGATGACGTACGCCAGGAACTTGGTCCGGTTGACGGCCACGCCGCTGCGGAATGCGGCCAGCGGGTTGCTGCCGATCGCGTAGAGCGATAGGCCCAGTCGCGACCGCGACAGCGGGATCCAGATCAAGGCCACCAGCACGATGAGGAGGATCGCGGCCTTGGGCAGCCAATCGATGCCCAACCCTCCGACGACCAGGCCCTTCAGCCAATCCGCCGCGGCTCCTCCGGGCGCGGGACGTACGAGCAGTGCGAAGCCGGCCCAGATGAAGAACGTTGAAAGCGTGACCACGATGTCGGGCACCTTGGTCAACACGACCAGTGCGCCGTTGACGGCGCCCAGGACGACCCCGATGAGCAGGACGAGGATGACGATGCCGACTGCGACGCCTTCGCCCGGGTAGCCCTTCATCAACGTCGCCGCAATGCAGCTCGTCAGCGCCATCTGCGAGCTGATGGAGAGGTCGATGCCGCCCGAGATGACGACGACGGCCTGAGCGACAGCGGCGAGAGCCAGCGGCAGCACGGATGTGGCCGTGCCCTGCAGGCTGTCGAGGCCATAGTTGGGGTTGGCGAACTTTGTGAAGCCGAGCAGGACGGCGAGGAAGCCGAGCAAGCCCAACGTCCACGCGTTGTCGCGCGCGAAGCTGCCGATCCGGTCCGCCGGCCCGCCGCGCGGCTGTTCGATCGTCGCGGTCGTTGCACTCATCGCTGGCTCACTGTCGTCGATTGGCTGTCGATCGCCGCCTGGACTGCGCTCATGTCTCCAGTGGCTGCGGCCGCGACCTCCTCGGGCAGCGCTGAATCCGGCTTAAGGTTGTGCGCGGCGCGCAATAGCGCTGCCTCACTGGCCTGGGCGGCGGGCATCTCAGCGACCACCTCGCCACCAAAGATCACGATCACGCGGTCGCACGCGAGCTGGATCTCCTTGAGCTCCGACGTGTACAGCAGTACCGCCGCGCCGGCGGCGGCCAGATCGCGCAAAAGGACGTAGATCTGGTTCTTGGTTCGGATGTCGATGCCACGCGTGGGGTCGAAACAGAGCATCGTTTTGACGCCACTTGCGACCCACCGAGCGATGGTCACCTTCTGCTGGTTGCCCCCGGACAGTCGGCGCACCTCCGCGCCGGCGCGGGCGTCGATCTGGAGC
Organism: Chloroflexota bacterium; assembly: GCA_003169735.1. GTDB lineage: Bacteria > Chloroflexota > Limnocylindria > Limnocylindrales > CSP1-4 > Palsa-1032. Next base: position 6,424 of record PNAP01000066.1, read on the forward strand.
GTGTTGACTGCCTCATCGACCTTGTGCTTCTCGCGCCCGAGATTGATCCAGCCCCATTGCGGGATCCGTGCCGAGAACGGCAGCGAGATGTTCTCGCGCACGGAGCGCTGCATGAGCAGTGCCTCAGCCCGGTCGGCCGCGACGTAGACCATCCCGATCCTGATGGCGTCGGCGGGATGGTGGAACGTGGCCGGCTTGCCGTCGACGAGGAGCGAGCCGCTGCTCGGACGCTCGCTGCCGGCCAGCACGTCGAATAGCTCATCCTGGCCCTGTCCCTCCAGCGCCACCACGCCCAGGACCTCGCCCGGATAGAGCTCGAACGAGGCGTTGTGCAACCGGCGCCTGGCGCTCATGCCGAGCAGGGAAAGGCGTGGCGTCTGGTGGCTGCGGGCCGCAGCCGTGACGTGGCCTCCCTCGCGCTGAGCGAGAGCTGTCGCACCTTCGCCGAGCATGAGGTTGACGATCTTGTCTTCAGACCCGGCCGCGACATCGACGACGCCGACCGTCTCGCCGTTGCGCAGAACGGTCGCGCGGTCACAAACAGCTGCGATCTCGATCAGGCGATGCGAGATGAAGATCACCGAGCGGTCCTCGCCCAGCTGCTGGACGTTCTGGAGCACGCGCTCGGTCAGGTTGGCAGGCAGGGCGGCGGTGATCTCGTCGAGCAGCAGCACGTCGGGCTCGATGGCCAGCGCCTTGGCGAGGTCGACGATGCGCAGCGTCGCCAGCGGAAGGCGGCGCGCAAGGCTCGACAGGTTCAGGTTCTCGACACCCAGCTCGTTCATCCAGTGGCGGAAAGGCTCGACTGGTGTGTGGGTCAGGCGCAGGTTCTCGCGGATGTCGAGGTCGGGAATGACCGCCGGCTCCTGGTAGACCGAGACGAGGCCGTTGCGGCGCGCCTCGGCGGGCGAGTGAGATTTGCGCTCGCGGCCGCGGACGATGATGCGGCCGCTGTCCGGCGTGACAGCACCGGTCAGGATCTTGACCAGTGTGCTCTTACCGGCGCCGTTGGCGCCCACCAGCGCGTGCACCTCTCCCGGCCGGACGGCGAGCGAGGCGTTGTGCAGCGCGACGACGGCACCGTACGTCTTCGAAACGTCGGTCGCCTCGAGCAGCATGTCGGTCGAGGTGGTGAGAGTCATGAGTTCCCCAGATCGATTGGTTGGTGGGCGGTGGCACCGGCTGAGCCGGTGCCACCGCCTGTACGAGAGCTCCTAGTTCGTTGGAGCGAGGGTGGGGTTCGCGCCTGCGCCCGAGCAGGAGGCCGGGACCGTGTTGGGGACGTAGTCGGTCCAGGTCGGGATAGACAGGCTGAGTGGCCAGAGCGGATCCATGTTGGGAACGCTGACCCATGCCTGGAGGGCAGTCTTGCCATCAGCAGTGGTGTTGTCGAGGATCTGCGGATCGAGCAGGATCGTGTTCGGCCGACCGGCGCCTGCCGAAGCCGTGACGGTCTGCTTGGTCAGCAGTTCGTAGGCGAGCTTGACGCCCGCGCCGCCGACGGAGGCCGTGTTGGTCACGGCCGCGCCGACGAGATTCGGATAACCGGTTGGATTGAGCAGGTCATTGACGAACTGTCCGATGTCGGCGTCCGCGATCGGCACGAACGGCTTGCCCGCTGCCTTGATGGCGTCGACGATCTGTGCGCCCATGCCCGAGGCCCAGATGCCCTGGATCTGGTCGTACTTGCCGCTCGAGAGCTCGTCGTTCGTGATCGACGTGGCCGTCGCCGGATCCCAGCCGGTGAACGTACCGCCCTGGTTCTGGACGACGATGGTCCCGCCGGCGGCGTTGGCCTCTTTCAGGGCCTGGTTGAAGCCGATATCGCGATCGGAGTCGGCCGAGTTGCCGGCGGCTCCGCGCGTGTACCAGACGGTGCCCTTGTTGCCCATCTGCTTGAACAGCCACTGGGCGCCAAGGTACGCGTACTTGACCTGGTTGTTGTACAGGTTCCAGGTGTTCGGATCGGTGACGTAGGAGTCGACCGCGACCGTCACGATGCCGGCCGCATGAGCCTCGGCAAGCGCCGGGTTCAGAGCGTCTGGGTCGTTCGGGTTGAACACCAGGGCGTTGACGTGCTGCGAGATCAGCGTCCGAAGGTCGGACAGCTGGCCGGCGGCATCGGTGTCGCGATGGATGATGTTGATCGGGCTGACGATCTTGCTCGCGCCCAGCGCGGTCGCCTCAGACTTCGCGGTGCAAACCTGCTCCTCGCGGAAGCCGTTGCCGACGCTACTGGCGTTCGAGTACCCGATCGTGAACGGGCCGGTGGACGCAGTCGTTGGCGTGGGCGAGGCAGTGGTACCGGAGCACCCTGCTACGAGGACTACGACCGTGACCACTCCTGCCAAGGTGCGCATGATCCTGGAATCCGTCATGGATCCGACTCCTCCGATTGATGGCCCGGCAAGGCGAAAGCCTACCGTGGCCCTGTGCCTGTGGACATGGCTACGAGGGGCTCGTCTATTGCTGTTCCACCTCCTTGTTGGTCGATCGCACGGGCGAGCCGCCGCGCATGCTCGTGATAGGCAGCATCGAACAGGGCCTTGGATCTCGCCGAGCCAACCACGCTCGAGCGCGTGATGACGGGGGGCATGACCCCACGCTCCACGAGGAGTTCGGCGGTCCGGACCTTGATCGCGTTGACGATGGCAACGGCGCCGATGGTGGACCCCGGTCCAATGGGGGTTTCTAGCGTGCCAATGGTCACCATCGCATCAGCGGGCGGCGTACAGACGTCGAGTACCAGGTCCGCGACATCGAGGAGCCGCGCGCCTGCGGCGGGGTCAGGCTCCGCGGACATCGACTGGGCCACCGAGGTCACCGCTATGACGCGGAGCCCGCGCGCCTTCGCGACGCGCGCCATCTCGACCGGCAGGGCCGAAAGGCCGCTCGCCGAGAAGACCATCATCACGTCGTGCGGGCCGAACCGGAAGTTCGAGAGGATGACCTCCGCCAGCCCGGGCATCCGCTCGATGAACATCGCCTGGCGCTGCCCGTTCGCTCCCACGACTTGCGTGTGGAACGTGACCGAGAGCTCGACGATCGGGTTGAATCCAGGGTAGGACCCGTAGCGGGGGAACATCTCCTCGACCGGGATGCGCGAGTGGCCGGCGCCGAACAGGTGCACCAGCCCGTCGTTGCCGATCGCGTCGGCGCACCAGCGGCTGGCGGTCTCGATGCCGTCGGCCTGGGTCGCTGCCACGCGCTCGATGAGGCTGACGGCCTCGCGCAGCCACGTCGAGGCGGACGACACACCTTCGGTCATGCGAGCGACCGCCATCAGTAGCCGGCGCCCGGCGCGGTCGCGACCGGGGTCCTACCGGCCTTGCGGGCGCGGAACTCGTCGATGATCGTTGCAGTCGCGGTCGCGCCGATGCGCGTCACGCCGAGGTCCATGACGGCGAGCAGCGCATCGAGGGTGCGGACGCCACCGGCCGCCTTGATGCGCATGTGCGGCGAGGTATTGGCGCGCATCAAGCGGAGGTCATCGTGCGTGGCGCCGCCCGGGGCGAACCCGGTGCTGGTCTTCACGAAGTCGGCCCCGGCGGCCTCGGTCAGGTGGCAGGCACGGATCTTCTCGTCATCGGTCAGGTAGGCGTTCTCGAAGATCACCTTCACGAGCGCGCCGGCCGCATGGCCGACCTCGACCACGGCGCGGATATCGGCCTCGACGTCCGCGTCACGACCGGATTTGAGGGCGCCGATCTGGAGCACCATGTCCAGCTCGGTCGCGCCGTCGGCGAGCGCCCGCCTGGCCTCGAAGACCTTGGTCTCCGTCGTGTGGTTGCCGTGCGGGAAGCCGATGGTGGTTCCGACCGCGACATCGGTCCCGTCCAGGATCGCCTTCGCCCGCCGCACGTCGGCGGGGCGGACGCACACGGACGCGACGTCGTACCGCGCGGCGAGACGGCAACCGTCCGCGACGAAGTCGTCATCGAGCTCCGGTCGCAGCAGCGAGTGGTCGATGGTCTTGGCGATGTCGTGCTCGGTCAGGTCGTCGATGGTGTGGTTCATCTGGGGCTCCAGTCGGAAGCTATCGGCAGTACGGGCGCAGGACGTCCCGCGCGATGAGGAAGCCCTGCTTGATCTTCTCGTCGGTGCCTTCGAAGCGCCGATCCTCGTGCTCGATGATGCAATCGCCTTCATAGCCGGCTCGATAGAGCTCGGAGAAGACGGCCGACCAGTCGACCTCGCCGAGGCCCGGGATGCGTGGCACCTGCCAGCCGATGCCCATCGAGAACACGCCGCGCTCGTAGAGCCCGTCACGGTCGATCATCAGGTCCTTGGCCTGGAAGTGAAGGACATGCGGACCGAATTCCTTGAGGAAACGACGCGTGTCGATCATCTGCAGGACGAGGTGACTCGGGTCGAAGTTGAGCCCGATGGTGCCGCCCCATTGCTCCAGGATGCGGCGCCACATCCGCGGGCTGGTGGCGATGTTGTGCCCGCCCGGCCATTCGTCGTACGAGAAGAGCATGGGGCAGTTCTCGAGGGTGATCTTGCGGCCGTGGTCGTTGGCGAAGGCCACGATGTCCGGCCAGACGCGCAGCGCCTCCTCCCAGTTCTGGTCCTGGTTCCTGGCCCCGTCGCCACCCATGAAGGTGTTGACGAGCGGGACGCCCATCTTCTCGGCGGCCGTGATCACGTTCTTCAGGTGGCCGATGACCTGCGCACGGTGGGCGGGATCCGGGTGGAGCGGGTTCGGGTAGAAGCCGAGGCCCGAGATCGACATGCCCTTGGCGCGCAGCCCGTCGACGATCTCCGTCGCCTGCGACGCCGAGAGGTTCGCCACATCGATGTGGCTCGTGCCCGCGTACCGCCGCGTCGGGCCGCTGCTCTGCGGCCAACAAGCGATCTCGAGGACCTCGAAGCCGGCCGATGCCGCCCAGTCGGCGACGTCGTTCAGCGGCGTGGTCGGGAAGGGAGCCGTGAGCAGGCCGAGCTTCATGTTCGAACGACCGTGACCCAATGTCCCGTGCGCGAACTCTCGAGCACGGCGTCCCCGACCAGCATCTCCTCGTGGCCGTCCGCGAAGTTCGCATAAGCACGCGCGGCGGAGGGAGTTCCGGCGATGACGTCGGCATAGACGGCCGTAAAGGCGGCGGCGAAGGTGTCCGCGAAGCCTTCGACATGCCCGCCGGGCATTCGGGCTGCCGCGGCCCCGGCCGCGTTCATCAGCGCCGGGTTCCGGAGCAGCAGTTCGTTGGGACGATCGCGATGACCGATCCAGAGTTGCTCGGGCTGCTCCGAGTCCCAGGCCGCTGCGGACGCGGCGCCGTCGATCTGGTAGGTCAGGCTGTTCTTCCTGCCCGCGCTCAACTGCGAGATGGCGACGGTGCCACGGGCGCCGCCCTCGAAGTGCAGCAGGATGGTCGCGACATCCTCCGTGTCGATCTGGACCGGGACCGTGTCGGTCGCCCGCTCGGTCGAGAAGGTCAGGACCGGTCCCGCTGGCCGGTGCCGAACCGGGATGAAGGTGCTCAGGTCCGCCATGACGGCCTCGACGCGCCGACCGGTGAGGAAGCTCATCAGGTCGAGCCAATGCGACCCGATGTCGCCGACGGCGCGGAGGGCGCCGCCCGTGTCCTTCTCGAGGCGCCAGTTCCAGTCCGTGTCGTAGAGCAACCAGTCCTGGAAGTAGTGACCGGTGACGAGGCGCACGTCCCCGAGGCCGCCATCCGTGACGAGAGCGGCGACGTGCTGGTTCAGCGGATAGAAGCGGAGGTTGAAGTTGACGGCGTTCACGCGTCCGCTCGCCGCGGCCAGCGCGACGAGCTCAGCGGATTCGTCCGACGTCATCGCCAATGGCTTCTCGCAGATGACGTGGCGGCCGGCAGCGAGGATCGCCTTCGCCTGAGCGTGATGGAGCGCGTTCGGCGACGTCACGTGAACGACCTGGACGGCCTCGTCCGCGAGCAGTTCGTCAAGGCTCGGGTACGAAACGGGAACGCCCAGCTCGGCTGCGCGTGCGATGCCAAGCTCCGGCGAGGACTCCAGCAAGCCGACCACCCGAACACCGATCCGGCGGAGCGCCTCGATGTGGACCGTCCCGATGAATCCGGAGCCGATGACGGCGGCACCGATGTCACCGCGTTGGGTCATGCGGGGCCCCCTCATCCTTGTCGGCTGGCGGAATGCCGCTGCAGCCAGTCTATACGACTAGATGGGTGGCGGGCCGGCAGCCCAGGCTCCATCGCCATGTCGATGGTCATTCGCCACCGACGATCCTGTCCACGAAGTCCCCGGTCGCCGGGTCCTTGAGGATCAACTTCTGGCGACCGTCCGGGAGGATCTCGCGCTTGATGACGATGTGGCCGTCGTACGTCTCCGGCGATCGAGCGATGCGCGCGGTCGGGCCGCCCCGCCACGTGCCAAGGTCCACCTTCTCCCAGGCCCCGCGGCGGGCGGAGCGGTAGGCCGCGTCCATCACGGCATTGACCACGAACCCGTCGTAGAGCGTTTCGCGCGGCGCCGTCCCCGAATCCATGGCGTTGAACATGTCGGTGAACATGTCGACGTAGCCGAGCTCGGAGACCTCGTCGCCGACCGGGAACAGCCACCCGGCCGCGGTCTCGGCCTTCTCGGCGACGTACGCGCCGGTCCCGCCGACCGTGAACATCTCGTAGCCGGTCCGCAGGAAGTGGTTCAGCCAGATCGTTCCGTGCGTCCCGGCGACCTCGTCTCGCAGGTCCATGCCGCCTCGGAAGGTCCAGCTCACCTCGAACTGCCCGACCGCCCCGGACTCGAACCTGATCAGGGCGACGGCGTTGTCCTCGTCTTCGATGGGATGGACGAGCGTGTCGGTGTGGCACATCACCTCGAGCGGCCGATTGCCCTTGCCGACGAAGTTGCGGATGATCTCGATGCAGTGGCAGCCGAGATCGATGATGGCGCCGCCGCCGGTGAGCCGGCCGTCCCAGAACCACGCGCTGTGCGGCCCCGGATGGGCTTCACGCGATCGGACCCAGGTCACCTCGCCGAGGACGCCATCCCGGACCGACTGGACCGCCTTGAGCGTCTTGGGCGTGTAGCACAGGTCCTCNNGCATTCCGCCCGAGGGGCTTCGTGACAAGGACCGCCTTGCCGGCCGCGGCGACCGCCTTGACGGCCTCCTCGTGCAGGTGGTTGGGCAACGCGACGACGACGACGTCGGTGTCGGGGTGATGGATCGCCGCGAGCATGTCAGTGGTGACCTCCGGGATGTCCCACCGACGACCGAATGCCTTGCCCCGAGCCTCCGTTCGTGAGTACACCACCCGGACGCGATCGCGCCCGCGCTGCCCGTGCACGGTCATCGTGTAGAAGCCGCCGATGAGCCCCGTGCCGAGCATCGAGATGGAATGGGCTTTCATGGTTCTGGCTCCCTGGTGCGACGCGACCGACAGCCTAGACCGGTTCCCGGCGCCCGAGTGCCTCGGCGAGGACGACCATCTGCCGTGCCGAATACGACGGTCCGGTCTCGCGCGTGAGCTGAGCGAGGACGTCGAGCGGAACCTCGTTGAGGATGGCGCCGTTCGTGTTGAACAGCAGGTTCTCGTCGACCTCGTGGCCGAACGCGGACCCTTCCTTCACGGCGTGATAGAGGTTCCTCGGTCGGACCGAATCGCCCACGTTCACGACGTGGACGCCGGCCGCCCGGAGCTCTCCGAGCAGGGCGACCTCCGGCCGCGTGTGGCAGGTCACGACGTCGTCGACGGCCAGCGTCGTCCGCACGAAGTCCGCGTCCTGCACCACGACTTCGCCTGGGCGGACCTCGATCACGGTGGTACTCGTGAGCACCGTGACCGGGTGCGGGTACGGCCGCGACTTCAGGACCTCGGCGTCGCCCTGCGCGAAGCGCTTGCGCAGGACATACATGTGGATGACCTCGCAATCCGCCGCGAACTCGCGGTTCTCGGTCACGATGGTGACCTCCTTGCCGATGTTGGCGAGGAAGGCCGCCGTGTCCGTGGCCGCGTAGCTGTCGCCCCATAGCAGCACACGCGCGCCGAGCTTGCGCAGCTTCCTGCCACCGGGATGGCACTCGCAGGCGATCTTCGGGCAGGCCATCGCCTCCTCGAAGGGCACGACCAGGGATGCGTCGCCGGCGACCTCGGGCACGAATGAGTGAGCGCCGGTCGCATTCAGGACGATGTCGAATGCGCGCAACTCGTCGACGGTCGGTGCGTGATCCAGCCGGATGTCCACCATCAGGTCGGAGAGCTGATCCCGGATCCAATCCAGATACCAGCGCATCTTCTCCTTGCCGGGGACGAGGCAGACGTACTTCATCGCCCCGCCCAGCTCGCCGGCCTTCTCGAACAGCGTCACGAGATGGCCCCGCTCCGTGGCGATGCGAGCCGCCTCCATGCCTGCCGGCCCGCCACCGATGACGGCGACCGTGACCGGCTTCGAGGTCCGCTTCATGTCAGCGTATGCAGGGTTGCCGCACGCGGCGTTGATCGAGCAGGCGATCTCCTTCTTGGCCATGAGCGACTCCTGCCAGCAGCCGCCGAGGCATGAGATGCAGCGCCGGATCGACCTGACCTTGCCGTACCTGGCCTTGACCGGCCAGTACGGATCAGCCAGCAGCTGCCGGGCGAGCCCGACGAGGTCCGTCTTGCCCTCGGCGAGGATCTGCTCGCAGTATTCGGGGTCGCGCAGCGAGTGGCTGGTGATGACCGGGATCCGGACGACCTTCTTGACCGCCTCCGAGGCGTACGTCGCCCAGCCCTGTGGGTAGGGCATCGGGTCGAAGCCGGCGCCCGCGCTCTCTTGCATCCCCATCGACAGATCCACGGCCGCGCAGCCGGCACGCTCGAGGATCCTCGCGATCTCGACGCCTTCGTCGAGGCCGCCGCGACCGCCCTCGCACCACTCGTCGAACGAGTAACGGACGAGGAGTGGGAAGCTCTTGCCGCACTTCTTCTGGATCGAGTCAACGACGGCAAGCGGGAAGCGCATCCGGTTCTCGAGGTTGCCCCCGAAGCGGTCCGTGCGCATGTTGAGGAACGGGCTCATGAACTCGGACAGCAGGTAACCGTGCGCGGCGTGCAGCTCGACCGCGTCGAAACCTGCTTGCTTGACGCGCCAGGCCGCCTCACTGAAGAGATCGACGAGCTCGAGGATCTCCGCGATGGAGGCCTCTCGGATCTCCTTGCCCTTCTCCTCGGCGTTCTCGTAGATGATCTCGTGACCGGCCGACCACGGCAGCTTCAGGACACGATCCGTGGCGCCGAGCGTGTTGTACCGGGGAATGGCGCTTTGGCGGCCGGGGTGCTGGAGCTGGACGGCGCACCTCGCACCGTAGCGGTGCATGCTCTCGGCGAGACGCGCGAGGCCGGGGATGTAGTTGTCGCCATCGGCGACGAGGCACGTGACCGTCGGCCGGCCGGTCTTCATGTCGGGCGTCGTTGCCCCGACGATGATGAAGCCGGTGCCGCCGCGAGCGATGTCGGCGTGGTGGTGGATGTCGCGCTCGCTGACCTCGCCGTCGGCGTGCGATGAGCTGATGTCAGTCGGGACATGCACGATGCGGTTCGGGAGCTCGATGTTGCCCAGCCACAGCGGGCTGAACAGGTTCGGAAAGTCCATGACCTGATCTCTCCTGCGTGACTGGCAAACCTCGACCCGTTGATGCTGACTGGCGACGACTCGCCACCGCAATGCCAGACCGGGTCGAACCACTGGCAGAACCGGCTGTCCGGCTCCGGTCGGCAGTGAGAATCGTTCCAAATGGCCCTGTCCGATGCGGCTGGCCACTGCCATTGTCGGGTCCATGGCGCTCTTCGTATGGCCGCAGGAGATGGACCCCGAGTTCCCCGTCGCGGTCCTCGAGTACGTCACGCGGCCCGACCCGGATCCGATGCATTGGCACGATTACCTTGAGATCGCCGTCGTGGTCGAAGGGCACGGCGCCTTCCTCTTCGGGCAGCGGGCGCTACCCGCCGAGGTCGGTGACATCTTCTTCATCGACAACTCTCAGCCGCACGTCGCGTTGACCGAGGCTGCCACCCCGATGCGGCTTCTGCTGGTCCTGTTCCGACCCGAGCTCATCGCCGGCCCGGGCTGTCGAGAGCTGGACCTCGGGTACCTCGCACCGTTCCGGTTCGACGAGCGAGTCGCCTCATCGCGGATCTGCGGCGCCTCCGCCCTGGCGGCCGAGCTTCGCCCGTTCATCGAGGAGTTGAGGACGACCTGGCAGAGGCACGACCCGGCCGAGCGTCACCTCATCGACGCGACGCTGCGCCATGCGCTGGCGCTGGTCAACCGTGCCCGCGGGGCTGGTTCCACGACCGGCGCCGTCCGCGGAGCGGCCGACCGACGCGGTCAGATCCGACCCGTGCTGGCCTATGTCGATGGCCACTGCGGTGATCGGATCACCCTGAGCGACATCGCCCAGATCATCCACGTCAGTCCGTCTCGGGTTCGGCACGTCTTCAAGGACGTCACCGGCGTCGGCTTCAAGGAATACGTGACCCAGGCTCGTGTGACGGAGGCGAAGAAGCTCCTGCTGGGCACCGACCTCTCCGTTGCGGAGATCGCACAGCGCGTGAGCTATACGAACCTGTACCAGTTCTACAAGGTCTTCTACCGCTCGTCCGCGATGTCGCCCCGGGAATACCGCCACTACTACACGCCCACTGCCGGAGAGGCTGCTCCGGTCGCGATGGGGTAGCCGCTGTTCAGATGGCCCGCATGCGGTTGTTCTTGGCGTCATGGGTGACCTCGGCCATACCGAGCGCTTCCATGAGCGGCGGCACGTACATCCCGAACCGGCCGCGATAACCCTTGCGCATGCCATACCAGCCGCCGACCGGATTGTCGGCCGACCGACCCCACGCCTCGACGGTCCCCTCCGCGGCCGGCTTCTGCTCGTCGGCACTGCCGAGCGGCATCCAGTCGCCGTGCGCCTTGAGCGCCGCGTGCAGGTCCTCCAGGCAGCGCAACTGGTAGGTCAGTTTCGTCGAGCCGACCTGGCAGACGAGGAGCGGCGGATCGGCTGACTCGTCCCGATACATCGTGTATCCGGACGTCCCGGTGGGCGTCTTCAGCTCCCAGGGTGACGCCTTGGTCCCGTCGCCGGCGACCTTCGCTGCGCTCATCTCGTCTCCTTCGTCACTGCTCCGGGCATCCCGTTCCGCGCGAGTGTAGCCCGACCGTGAGGGCCGCTAGACTGGACCGCAGTGGAGCCTCTTGGCGCGGAATCAGTCGCGACCCCGCTCGGGCTCCGGCGCAACCTCACCCTCGACCTGGCGACGGCGGTCGGCATCGGGGCGACGACGGCCATCATCGGCTCGCTGCTGCCGACGGTCGCTCGGCGCGAAGGCCTCGGGCCGCTCGAACTCGCGGCGCTGGCGTCGGCGCCGTTCTGGGCCAACTTCGCCGGAGCGTTCGCCGGGCGCCTCGGTCCTCGCACGCCGATGCAACTGGCGATCAGCCGTGGGGTCGGATCGGGACTGCTCGTGTTCCTCGTGCTCGTGCCCGTCCCGCTCGTGGTCATCCCGGTGGCCATCGCGTTCTGGTTCACCATCTCGTTCGGAGCGCCACTCCAGCTGCGGCTGTGGGGCCAGATCTACCCGCCGCGCCTGCGCGGCCGCCTGTTGGGCGTGCTCGGGACCGGCCGAGCGGCTGCGGCCGGCGCGGCAGCCCTGGTCGGCGGTCTGCTGGCCGACCAGATCGGCGGTCTGACCGTGGTCGCGTTGGTCGGCGTCGTCGGCGCCGTCTGCGCGCTCGCCGCGGCCGGACTGCGCGCCCCGCAACCTGACGCTGCGCGCGCCTACTCGGCGCGCTCCTCGATCCGTGCCCTGCGCGAGCGACCCGTCCTGCGGCGTGTGGCCCTGGCGCAGGCGTTCTACGGCGGCGGCCTGATCGCCGCGCTGCCGCTGTATGCGCTCGTCAACGTTGACCGACTCTCGCTGTCGCTTGGCGAGGTGGGGTTCATCGGCGTCATCGGCGCCATCGCCAACACCGCGGCGTTCGGCGTCTGGGGATGGGTCGCCGACCGACGAGGGTGGGCGCCGGTCATGAGCGTCGGCAGCGTGCTCGGCCTGTTGTCACTCGTGGCCTATGCCCTGGCTCCGGCGGTCGCCATCCTGTGGATCTCCGTCATCCTGGTCGGCATCGCCAACGCCGCCGTCGACATCGGCCTACCGGCGGTGATGAGCGAAGAGTCGCCCGTCGATGAGCGGCCGGCGGTGATGGCCGGCTGGAACTCGCTGACCGGGGCGCGCGGGGTGGCGGCGCCGTTCATCGCCAGCGGCCTGGTCGAGGCAGGACTGGTCGACGTCACTGGCGGCCTGCTCCTCTGCGCGCTCACGTCGGCTGTCGGGACGCTGCTCTTCCTGCGCATCGGTGGGTGGCGACTTTCAGGATCTTCTCAGAAAGCGTCGGCAATCTATGGTCACATTCGGTCCTCACCTCGGACCTGATCGCGTTGATGGGTCACCTCTCCCCATCGCGACAATCGAATACCCGACTCGGGCGTCTCCCAGCCCCGGGCGTCGGACCTCAGAAGCGGCGCGTTCCTCCTCCCGCGCCGCTTCGGGATTCAGAAGGGTTTTTCGACGGCTCGCTATCCTCGATGCATGGCCCGCCGCAGAGGCATCGCTCGCTCGGCCGTCATCGCCCTCGCGGGCGTCCTTGTGAGCACGGGCGTGGCGATGGCTGGCGGCGGCGCAGCTCCGGCGGCCATCCCGGATCTGCATCACATCTACCTGATCGTGATGGAGAACCGCGGTTTCGGGGCGATCGTCGGCAACGCCGATGCGCCGTACATCAACGGCCTCATCGCGGAGGGCGGCCTCGCGACCAGCTATGACGCGGTGAGCCACCCATCAGAACCGAACTACCTCGCGTTGTTTGCAGGCAGCACGTTCGGCATCGGCGACGACGGCGTCTATCACCTCGGTGGCCGCAACCTGGCGGACCAGCTGGCGGCCGGCCACCGCAGTTGGCACGTCTACGCTCAGGACTACCCCGGTGGCTGCTCGCAGGTCGCCTCGGCTCGCGGCCCGGTCGACTTCGCCGGCGCAGCCGGCACCTATGCCCGCAAGCACGTCCCGGCGATCAGCTTCACCGATATCTCGAACAACGCGCCCCGATGCGCACGCATCACGCACCTGGCGGGCTTCGACCCAGCGGCATCCGACTTCGAGATGATCGTCCCCAACCTGACCAACGACATGCACGA
>PNAP01000066.1:19607-19936 GCA_003169735.1 Chloroflexota bacterium
TCATCACCTGGGACGAGGGTACGTCGAACCAGGGTGGCGGCGGCCGCGTCGCGACGATCCTGGTCTCGGGAGCCGTCCCGGCCGGGTATCGCTCAGCGGTCCGCCACGACCACTATTCGCTGTTGCGCACCATCGAGGATGCGTGGGGACTGGGTTGCCTGCGGCGCACCTGCCACGCCAACGACCTGCGCGAGTTCTTCAGCCCGTAGCTTCAGTTCGTCGGTTCGGGCGGCGAGGCCGGCGCCGCGCCGACGGTCACTGTGCGCTCCTCGGCGCCGCGCACGATGCGCACCTCGTACGGTGCCGTCGCGCCGGCGATGGCCTAGACC
>PNAP01000097.1 GCA_003169735.1 Chloroflexota bacterium
GTTCGACGTCGGCCAGCACGGCGCTCTCAAGGGCTGCGATCGAGGACGCGCCTCGAACGTGGGTGAAGACCGCCTGGATCCGGACGTGTGCCAGACCGCCGATGACGACGGCAGTGAACCTCACCTCGGGATCGGCCGGGTCCGCTCCGATCCGTTCCGCGAGCGCCGCGCCGACGGTCGCGCTGAAGGACCCGAGCTCCAGATACGGGGCGGCACGAAGGGTCGGAGAGCCCTCGGCCACTTCGCAGAAGAGTCGGAACAGACGCAGGACGTAGCCCTCATCGAGCCCTTCCCAGAGATCACGCGGTAGGCCTGCAGATAAGGCGCTCGTGACGACCTCGGTCAGCGACCGGCCGCGGTCCCGCACGGCGTCGGCGATGGCACCTGCGGCCGATTCGTTCCGGTCGAAGAACATCGACTCCTTGGTCGGGAAGTAGTTGAACACCGTCTGCTCCGATACTTCGCAGGCAGCAGCGATGCGGGCGACGCTGACGTTGTCGAATCCCTCGGCGAGGAACATCGCGGTCGCCACGTTGGAGATCCGCTGGCGCAGGCGACGCTTCTTGCGCTCGCGCAGACCCTCGTCGGGTGGCGGCTCCTCGTGAGCGTGCACGGCCTCGAGAATCGCGAGGATCGCATCCGTGCTGAGGTCGTGGTCACCCGCATCCATCGGCGCCAGTCTAGCCGTCTGGACGGGAATCGTTGGGCTGGACTATTCTTATAGTCACCATACGATTGGAGTTACCGCATGACGGAGAAAGGCCCCACGTCCACCCGGCCGCCCGAACGGGCCAGCACACTCCCTGCGGGCGGGCTGCTCGCGGTCGAGGCCCATGGCCTGGTCAAGACCTTCGGTACCGATCGCGCGGTGGACGACATCGATCTTGCCGTCGCCGAGGGCGAGATCTTCGGTGTGCTCGGACCGAACGGCGCGGGCAAGACCACGATGCTCCGGATGCTGGCCACGCTGCTGCCGATCGACAGCGGAGACGCACGGATCTTCGGGCACGACGTGCGCACGCAGCCTCATGCGGTGCGCCAGCTCATCGGGGTCACGGGCCAGTACGCATCGGTCGATGAGCTGTTGACCGGTCGCGAGAACCTGCGCCTGTTCGGCCGATTGCAGGGTCTGTCATCGAAGGAGGCCCGCAGCATCGGGGACGACCTGCTGGAGAGGTTCGACCTGACCGAGGCCGCGGACCGCTACGTCATGCACTACTCGGGTGGCATGCGACGCCGACTGGACCTGGCCGCGAGCCTCATCACGAAGCCGGCTCTGATCTTCCTCGACGAGCCGACCACCGGGCTCGATCCACGGAACAGGGGCCAGATGTGGGAGACGATCCGGGGGCTCGCGGCCGACGGCTGCACCATCCTGCTCACCACCCAGTACCTCGATGAGGCGGACCGGCTCGCCGATCGGATCGCGGTCATCGACCGGGGTCGCAAGGTCGCCGAGGGCACGTCGGCCGAGCTCAAGGCCCGGGTGGGCGGCTCGAGCCTGCGCGTGCAGCTCGCCGACGGCGGGGACGCCCGGGCGGCGGCCGCCGTGGCGGGTGACGTGGCGCGCCACGTGCCGGTCCTCTTCCCCACGGACTCGGGGTTCAGCGTCTCGCTCTCCGACGCCAACCAGGCGGCCGATGTCCTGATCGCCCTCCGCCAGCGAAGCATGGACATCCTCAACGCCACCATCGAGCAACCCACACTGGACGAGGTGTTCATGGCCCTGACCGGCCATCCGGGCGCGACGTCCACCCCGGATCCGGAGGCGAACACAGCATGAGCGTCATCGGGAACCCCACCCCGGCGAGGAAACGCCCAGCGGACCGGACCATCCGCACCTCGGTGCCCTTCTCCGACGTCGTCTCCCAGACGACCGCGATGGCCTGGCGGGCGCTGCTCAAGATGCGCCGCAACCCGGAGCAGCTCGTCGATGTCACGGTGATGCCGCTGATGCTCACGCTGCTGTTCGGGTTCATGTTCGGCGGCGCCGTGGCCGGCGGCATGGTGGCCTACCTGCCCACGCTCATCCCCGGCATCGTCGCCTACGGCGCGGTCACCGCCTGCGTCGCGGCCGGGACCCAGCTCCGCGAGGACATGGACAAGGGCGTCTTCGACCGGTTCCGCTCGCTGCCAATCGCGCGGATCGCGCCTCTCGCGGGTCCGATGATGGCGGACCTCATCCGCTACGCCCTGGCGGCCAGCCTCAGCCTCACCATGGGCATCATCATGGGCTACCGACCGGGCGGTGGCGTGCCGGGCGTGGTCGCCGGTGTGCTCCTTGCCATGCTCACCGGGTGGTCCCTGGCGTGGATGTTCATGTACATCGGCACGATCGCGAAGAGCGCCTCATCCGTGTCGTCGCTCTCGCTCGTGGTGATGCTGCCGCTCACCTTCGTGTCCAATGCGTTCGTGCCCGTCGACACGCTGCCGGATTGGCTCCAGACGGTGGTCCGCCTCAATCCCATCTCGCTCGTCATCACGGCGCTGCGCGACCTGATGAACGACGCCGCGATCACCGCCCAGGTCGGGTATGCGCTGCTGGGCTGCGCGATCGTCGTGGCGATCTTCCTGCCGCTCACCGTCCGCTCCTACTCCAGGAAGGTGTAGGTGGCCAGGGCACATCGGCATCTGCCGCGCGTCGCGCGCCGTTGCAGTAGCGTGACAGCGGTCGTTGCACGCTTCCGCAGATGGCCCTGATCAAGGACATGGAACGAAAGGGAGATCCCGTGACTGAGCTCGATGCCAAGAAGCGCGACCGGCTCAAGAAGAGCGACTTCGCCTATGTGGATGACAAGGGCGAGGGGCACCTGCCGATCGAGGACGAGAGCCACGTTCGCAACGCGATGGCGCGGTGGAACCAGACCGACTTCGCCACCGCGGCCGACAAGGAACGTGCCCGCAAGAAGATCGTCGCGGCTGCCAGGAAGCACGACATCGGAGTCGACCCGAGCGACAACGTCGCCAAGGGCCATCCAGAAGGGTCCTAGTCGGTCCGTCGGGGCGCCTGCGACGCAGCCAGGTAGCGAACCAGGTCGAGTTCTTCGCGGCGAGTCGCGCGGCATTCGCCTGGGGAGATCGTCCGACGCCGTGGCGCAGCCGGCAACGAACCACTGATGAACCCATCGATCACGGCGGGCGCCATGTAGCTCTGGCGACTGACGGCGGGCGTGTTGCCCAGGGATCCGGCCACCACTTCCGCGGATCGCGTCACTGCGGTCCGGGCGGCCGCCGTGGACGCGACGGTCTCGGTGCGTAGCACGCGAAAGGCGAGCAGCGTGCCCGCCCACGTCCGGAAGTCCTTGGCCGTGACGTTCGATCCGGATATCTCGCGCAGGTATTCGTTGACATCGGTCGATCCGATCGGTCGCGATCCACCGCTCTCATCAAGGTAGGCGAAGAGATCTTGGCCGGGCAGATCGTGGCAGCGCCGGACGATCGTCGCCAGACGGCGGTCGCGGAGGCTGACGTCGTGACGGCGACCCGACTTGCCACGAAAGTGGAAGCGGACCTCGGTCTCCGTCGAGCGGTCGTGCCGATTGCGCAGCGTGCTCAAGCCGAACGACTTGTTGGTGCGCGCGTATTCGTCATTGCCGATGCGCATGTTGGTGGTGTCAAGCAAGCGAACGATGGCGGCCAGGACCTTCTCGCGCGGCAGGCCCGGGCGGGCCATGTCCTTGTCGACGCGGTGGCGGACGGCCGTCAGCGAGCTGCCGAAGTCGATCAGCCGGCTGTACTTGGAGCGGTCGCGACGTTGGCGCCACTTGGCGTGATATCGGTACTGCTTGCGGCCGCGGGCATCACGACCGGTCGCCTGGACATGGCCGCGCGCATCCGGGCAGATCCAGACATCGGTCCATGCCGGTGGAACGGCGAGGGCATGGATCCTGGCGAGCGACTCGGGATCATGAAGCGGTCGACCGGCTGGATCGGCATAGCGAAATGACCGACCGGCGCGGTGGCGACGGACGCCCGGCTGGTCATCCGCGGAGTACCGCAGTCCCTGTTGCTGCATGCAACCGGTCAAGACGTCGTCGAGCGGCCGCTGAGCAACTGGACGATCTCGACGAGGTTCCCGTCCGGGTCCCGCAGCAGGGCATTCCGGTTCCTGGTGCCGGTGTCGTGGGGCGGCTGGACGACGGGCGTCCCGGCGGAGACCATCCGGTCGAACGCGGCGTCAACGTCGCTGGTCCATACCACCAGGACCATGGCGGGGCTCCCGGGTGACGTGTCGACTCCGTGCACCCGCTTTGCCGCCTCCACGGTGCCGAGCCCGAGCCCGAATCCGTTGAGCATCAGTTCGACGTGTTCAGGGGTACCCTCGGTCGGCGTGCGAAACGTCTCGACGAATCCGAGCAGGTCTCGATAGAAGCGGACGCCCGCCTCGATGTCGCCCGTATACAGGTTCACGAACGCGTCACGGAACATGCCCGAAACCCTACTACGGCGACGACGACCACAGCCCGATGGCGAGTCGAGCCGCTATCGACCCCGCGCACCAGACCGACATCGATCTTGATGAAGTCGGGGCCGCAGTTCCACGAGGTGGTGATGGTGTCGGTCGCCGACCAAGGACGGGTCCCGCTGCGTCAGCTTGCTATGCAGCCCGCTTGGCCAGCAGCTCCCGCAGCTCGGCTGGTCGGCCGAGCAGGTAGCCCTGGCCGAGCCCGACACCGAGCGCCCGTAGCACCACCAGATCCTCGTTCGTCTCGATGCCCTCGGCGATGAGCGTGAAGCCGGCATCGCGCGCGAAGTGGACCATGCCCGCCACCAACGCCCGCCGCGACAGGTCGCTGCTGACGCCCTCGACGAGACCGATGTCGAGCTTCACATAAGCCGGCTTCACCTCCAGGATGTGGCGCAGGCTGGCGAAGCCCGCACCGGCATCATCGACCGCCAATGACCGCCGTGGCCCGAGCCGCTCGATGGCCGCCGCGATGGGCGCGTAGTCAGCGATGGCATCGTGCTCGGAGATCTCCAGCACGATGGGCCGGCGGATGCCGCGCAGCCGCGCCGCGACCTCGCCGAAGTCGACCAGCAGCGCCGGCGACGTGTTGAGGCTCAGCCAGCGGTCGCGCGGCAGCCTGGTGGATGCATCAAGGGCGGCGAACAGCGTCGCCAGCTCGAGCTGGCGCAGCCGGCCGGCGGCGGCGGCATACGCGAACAGTTGGGCCGTGCCGATGGATACGTCGAAGCGACTGAGCGCCTCATAGCCGACGGTGCGGCCGCTGCCGAGCTCGACGATGGGCTGGAAGACGGGATGGAAGCGTCCGCCGGCGATGACATCGTCGATGAGCGCGGTCGCGCTCGATCGCGTCTCGAGCGCGATGAGGGCGGGCGCGAGCGTCGCGCCGGCGACCTCGGCCACCTCGGTCAGGATGGGGAACCAGGCAGCGAGGGCGGATGGACCGCCGGCCGACTGCGGCGCACCGAACGAGAGCAGGCCGAGGATGCGGCCGTCGCCGACGATGGGCAGATAGGCGACCGCATCGACACCCGCCGCGGCCACGCCACGGCTGTAGCCCTCGTCATCGGATTGCACCGTCCAGCCGCTGATCCAGGGTCCGTTGGCAGCACCCTCGCGGAGGACCCTGGTGCGCTCCGACGGCAGCGTCCGACCGGCCGATACGGCCGGCGGCNNCGTCTCGCCGACGGTCGCCAGGAACGTCGCCGTGCCGTCCTCGCGGAACCAGATGATCGACCCCGTGGTGAGCGGCGTCCAGCGCACGATGGGGGCGAGGACGGCGTCGGCGATGGAGAACGGATCGTCGCGCGCGGCGATGGTGCCGACCTCGGCGATGACCCGCCGCCGACTCACGAAGTACGACTCGACGACCGCCCGCAGGCGCTCGCCGAAGAGGGTGCCGACGAGGATGGCCGCGACGTTGATGAGCGTCTCGCCGGTGAGCGGCGCGACGAGGAACGCTCCCGCCGTCACGCCGACGATGGCCAGGGCATCCCAGACGAGCGCCACGCTGAGCGGCTCGACGAGGCCGACGAGCACCGCCGCGAGGACGGCCACGAGGCCGACGACCTCGGCGTGATAGTCCTGGCCCGGGGCACTCCAGCCGGCGACGCCGAGCACGAAGAGGCCGAGCGGCCAGGTCGCGAGCAGGATGCGGAAGCCGAGTTCGGCCGAGACCGGGTGTCCCATCCGCTCAAGCAGCACGGTGACGGCCGACTCGGCGCCGAGGGCGACCGCGAGGAGCAGCTCGAGGCGGATGTCGCCGAGCCCGAACGCCGCTGCGGCGAGCAGGACGGCGAGCGCGATCAGGCCGGTCGGTCGGGCGAAGCGACCGCGCAGTGCCAGCCGGACGCCGGTCGGATCGTTGGCCGACTGGAGGCGCAGCATGCCGGCGAACTCGCGCCGCGCCGCCCAGGACTGGAGACCTACCACAAGGCTCCCTCTATGCGGGGCCGTCAGCCTATCCGTGGCACGCTGCTCGGCCCATAGCCCGATGGTCAGGTGCGGTGCGGAGCGGCGGCTTCGCCGGACGGCCGGTCGCTCCCGAACGGGGTGGCCTTGAGGGCAAGGGCGTGGCGGTCGCAGAGCATGATGGGCGCGACGCTCGGCGGTTGGCGCGCCGGTCCCGGCCGGCGCGTCGGCTGGTGATGCGGCGGCACCACCAGCAGTCGCCATCGGGAGCGCGCGAGCGTGTAGCCGGCGACGTGGGCGTCGTGGTCCTCGACGCGCTCGCCCTTGAACTGGCAGTGACCGACCAGGTGCGAGTACTTGACCATGCCGCCGAGCCTGACCGACGCCTGGTCGCGCGACCAGCCGTGCCTTCCCCGGCCGACCGACCGGGGGATCCCCCGCCGCTAGGGCACGTCGGGCGATGCGGTCACCGATACCGATACGTCGGCGCGCCCCCCTGGACCTCGTCGCCGCTGGTGAGCGGCAGGCTGAGATCGATCGTCAGTCGCTCGGTCGCGCCGGCGTCGAGGCGACCCGCGATGCATCGGCCGGCGAGTGGTCGGTCGGCGAGCGTCCGACCCGAGTCCGTGTCGAGGATCGACGGGCGGCACCGGTTCGCTCACCCGGGTCGCCGCGTCGGTGACCGAGGCGAGGCCGCCAGCACGGCCAGCTGGATCACCGGATGACCAGCAGGCGCCACCCGCCCTATCCGCCTACCACACCCTCGACCCGGAACACGGGGTACCGAGTCGCCGAGGCTGCCAACTCATCGGGATCCGGTGAGATGCCGAAGTAGCGGACGCCGCCGGGTACCTGCACGAGGAAGGCGCGCAGGATAGGACCGCGTTCCTCGACGGGCAGCTCGACCAGATGGACGGTCTGGTGACGCCGGCCGCGGCTCAACACGCCCTCGCCCGCGGCGCGCACGTTCTTGACCCAATCGACCTCGGCCAGGGCGGCCACGATGTAGCGCGCGCCCTCAAGCGTGACGATCGAGATCGGCGTGCTCCGGGGCAGGCCGCTCCGCCGGCCGCGGACGGTCAGCAGGTGCTGGCTGCCGATGGCGAGACCGCGCCGCAGCAGCCAGACGTTGAGCCGGACGATCCAGCGCGGCGGAGCCTTGGGCCGATCGGTCGCAGTCATCGGTGGCAGTGGTCAGGTGGCGGCGTCGAGGAACTGGCTGGCAGTCGTTGCGATGTCGGCGTCCACAGCCAGAGTAACGATGACCGTGATCGCGGACGGGTCGAGCTTCTCGCGGGCCAGCGTGACGGCGGCTTCCCGGTCGCGCCGCTCGTCGGGCGTGGCGATCTCGAGACCGAGGCGCCGCCGCGCTGCATCGACAATCTCGAAGAGGCGCAGTCCTTCGGCGAACCGTCCCTCGCCGACCTCAAGCGTCGCGACGACGTCGACACAGTCGACCTGGCCTTCGGCATGGCCAAGCAGGACACAGAGCCGGAGTGCTTCGAGACAGGAGCTGCGGGCCGCCTTGGATCGGCCGCTGCGCCGCTCCACGATGGCACGGTTGATGATGGCGGATGTCTCGCCGCGGACGTCGCCGAGGGCGTGGAAGACGGCCGTCGCCTCCCGCAGCGCCGCATCGGCGGCCTCGTACCGATCCTGGTTGCGCAGCGCCGTGCCAAGGTTCGTCAGCGACGCGCCAAGTCCGCGTTGATTCGCGGAGCCGCGCACCTCAGCGAGGCTTGCCTCTCCGTAGTGCACGGAGTCGTCGATGCACCCCATCGCGAGTGCCGTCGCCGACAGGCTGTTCAGTGATCCTGCGACGCCCTGTCGGTCGTCCAGCTCGCGGCACATGGCGAGGCACGCCTCTCCCGACCGGATGGCCTCTCCGTAGTCGCCGCTGCTGCGGGCCAGCGCCGACGCGCCGCGAAGTGCGGCGGCCCGCGTCCGTGAGGGAGTCGCCGGAGTCGCTGAGAGCGTCCGCCGGAGCCACACCAGTCCTTCCGCCACGTGACCTCGCACGTACCAGTACCACCACAGGTTCGCGGTCATGGTCAGGGCGCGATCCGGATCGCCGCCTTCGCCGAGCAACCAGGTCAGTGCCGCGAGCAGGTCGCTGTGCGCTTCGCCGAGTCGAGCCAGCCAGGTCTCCTGTTCGGAGCCGCCCCAATCGCGTGCCGCGTCGATGAGGCTCGCGCACCAGGCTGCGTGCAGGGCACGAGTCGCCTGCTGCTCGCCCGCCTCGGCCAGGCGTTCCTCGGCGTACTGGCGGATGGTCTCGAGAAGTCGATAGCCGGTCGGTCCATCGAGGCCTGGCGACGCGACCACCATCGATCGGTCGACCAGCCGACAGATCGACTCGAATGGGTCGTCGGTCGCCAGGATGTCGCCCCAGACGACGAGAGCCGCTGATAGATCGATGCTTCCGCGGAAGACCGCCAGCCGACGGAGCATCTGGCGCTCGTCCGCGGCCAGCAGGTCGTAGCTCCAGTCGATCGCCGCACGCATCGTGCGGTGGCGTTCCGCGCTCACCTCACCTCGGCTGGCGGGAAGGTCCATCCGGCCCTCGAGACGCTCCACGATGTCCGGCAGCGAGAGTGTGCGAAGGCGAGCCGCAGCCAGCTCGATGGCCAGCGGGAGTCCGTCCAATCGTCGACACAACGCGACCGCGCTGATCATGGCTGGTCCGGACAGGTCGAACCCGGGCCGAGCCGAGGCTGCTCTGTCGGCCAGGAGTCGCATGGCATCCGCCGCCAGGTTTTCGGCGGGCGATGCCGCCGGCGACGGGAGACCGAGCCCGGCGAGTGCCCAGGTGACCTCGCCGGGCGCGCCGAGCGGTTCGCGGCTGGTGGCGAGGATCCGGAGTCCCGGCGCACCGGCCAGGAGATCGGCGGACAGGGCAGCCACCGTGGCGAGCACGTGCTCGCAGTTGTCCATGACGAGCAGCACGCGCCGGTTGCGGAGGTGCGACACGATGCCGGTGATGAGCGACTCGCCGCGGCGCTCTCGGACATCGAGGCCGTCGGCGATGAGGCGCGTGACCGAACCGCCCGGCGGCAGCGTCGCCAACGAGACGAGATGCACTTCAGCGAGGCGCGTCGCGGCCATGGCTCGTGCGAGTTCCAATGCCAGGCGGCTCTTCCCGCAGCCGCCCGGCCCGGTCAGCGTCAGAAGACGTGACGTGCCGAGCAGGTCGAGCGTCTCCTGGAGCTCCCGCTCACGACCGACGAAACGCGTGACCGGGGCCGGCAGGCCAGCCGTCGGGCCGGTCAGCGTTGGATCGCGGCGCTCGATCGCCAGGCGGAGTTCAAGAAGATCCGTGTCCGGCGTGGCGGCGAGCTCGTCCTGGAGCGCCTCGCGGACCCGCTCGAACGTCGCCAATGCCACGCTCGCGCCGCTGCCTCGGTACTGGGCAAGCATCAGTCGGCCGGCGAGTCGTTCATCGGTCGGGTCCGCGCCGACCAGGCCGGTGAGTTCGACGATGACGGTGTCGTTCTCCCCGAGGTTCAGGCACGCATCGGCGCGATCGATCTGGGCGGCGCGACGCAGCGCGTCGAG
>PNAP01000107.1 GCA_003169735.1 Chloroflexota bacterium
CCTCGATCTCGACGGGAAGCGTCACGCCGGGCAGGTAGCGTTCGTTCTCCCGCCGCTCGACGAGCGCCGAGGCATGCTCGGTGTCACGAGCGACCAGCGTCACCGGACCGGACCGGGCGAGCATCAGGGCCAGCGTCGTGCCCCACGTGCCGGCACCGACGACGGCGCGCGATGCCGCGGTCATCGGCAGGCGCTCATCGGCAGGCGCGCTTCATCGGGCGGGGCGCGAGGCGCGGATCGCCTTTGCCGGACCCGTGGCTCCCGGTCGCGTGCCAGGCTTGGAGGTCTTGCCGGTCCCCTTGCCGCTTCCCTTGAAGCCCGCCTGAGAAGCAGACTTCTTGGCCGACCGCCGTGCGCGGCGCGGCTCGAGCTCGATCCGTGATCGCTCGCGGAAGATCAAGCGGATCGGCGTGCCGCTGAAGCCGAATGCGTCGCGGATGCGGTTCTCGAAATAGCGCTTGTGACTGAAGTGGACGCTCTGCGCCTCGCTCGCGAAGAGCACGAACGTGGGCGGCTCGATGGCAGCCTGTGTGGCGTAGTAGAAGCGCGGTCGTTTGCCCTTGACGCTCGGTGCAGGCTGACGGAACGCGGCTTCGGTCAGGACCTTGTTGAGTGCGGCCGTGGGGATGCGACGCCGCCGTTCGTCGGCGATGACGATGGCCGCCTCGAGCGCCTTGCCGGCACGCAACCCCGTCTTGGCGCTGATCGCCACGATGGGCGCGTAGCTGATGAACGGCACTTCCCGGCGGATCCGATCGGTGTACTCATCGAACGTGTGCTCGTCCTTCTCGACCAGGTCCCATTTGTTGATGGCGATGACGAGACCGACCCCTTCGTCGATCACGTACCCAGCGACATGGGCATCCTGAGCGGTCAACCCATCGATGGCGTCGAGCACGAGGATGGCGACGTCGGCGCGGCCGATGGCCTTGACGGCGCGCAGCGCGGCGTACTTCTCGGCCGCGGGACCCGAGGCGACCTTGCCGCGCCGGCGGATCCCGGCCGTGTCCACGAGCCGCAGCGGGCGCTCCCCCCAGACCATTGACGTGTCGATGGCATCGCGCGTCGTGCCGGGGATGTCGCTGACGATGACGCGCTCCTCGCCGAGCAGCGCATTGAGCAGCGACGACTTGCCGACATTCGGCCGCCCGACGATGGCCACGCGGATGACCGGGAGCGGCGCCGCATCTCCGTCGTCGGTTTCGTCGGCGTCGGCCACATCGGCATTCGCCGACGGGTACCCGCGCGACGCGGACTCCGCCTCCAGCTCCGCCCACTCGTTGGCGTCTTCGACGTCCGCCTCGCGCCGTTTACGCTCGACCTCCGAATCGGACTCTGCCGGCAATGCCCAGACGACCGCATCGAGGAGATCGGCCACTCCGCGACCGTGCAGCGCGCTGATGGGGTAGGTCTCGTTCCAACCGAGACGATGGAACTCGGCCGCCTCCAGCTCGCGGCGCTCGTTATCGGCCTTGTTGGCGGCGACCAGGACGGGCACCGTCGCCGAGCGGAGTGTCTCGGCCGCCTCCGCGTCGGAGGGCGTCTCGCCAGCTTCGGCATCGACCACGAAGACGATCAGGTCCGCCTCCGAGATGGCCAGGCGCGCCTGCTCCTGGACCTTCTCCTCGATCGGGTCACCCGGTCGGCGTTCGAGACCGCCGGTATCGATGACCACGAACCGCCGACCGTTCCACTCGGCCGGCGAATAGAGACGGTCACGCGTCGTGCGCGCCCGGTCCTCGACGATAGCCGTGCGGCCACCCACGATGCGGTTGAAGAGCGTGCTCTTGCCGACGTTCGGCCGGCCCACGATGGCGACGACCGGCAGCCCCTCGACGGGTACGTCGCGGATGTCGGTGCGCGACGTCCGCCGCGTCGTTCGAGGCGACACTCAGGCCGCGCCGGAGATCGGCGGATGTGACGCCGTCGCGGTCCGGAGCCGCCCGATCGAGGTGCTGCGATACGCCGGATCGGCGACGGCGGTGACGGCCGCGCGGGCAAGTTCCGCGGCACGCGAACGCAGCCCATCCGTGCCCGCCAACTCATAGACGCGTCGCGCGACGCCTTCGAGATCCTCGATCGGCGTGGATGTGCCGCCGGTCACCCCGACGATCCTGGCCTCGCCGAAGACGGCTGCGTCGGTCAGGTCCGCCGCATTCTCGATCTGTGTCACCGGCCGGCCGGCGATGCTGCAGAGGCGCGTCAGCTCCTTGGTGTTGGCGCTGTTGCGCCCGCCGACGACCACCATCAGGTCGACCGAATCGGCCAGGTCCATCGTGTCCTGCTGGCGCCGGATGGTGACCGGGCAGACCGTGTTGACGATCTTGAGTTCGTGGCAATGCGAGACGAGGTAGGCGGCGAGCTTCTCGAACTTCCAGGGTGGCTGCGTGCTCTGGCTGATCAGCGCCATCCGCTTCCGGCGCGGGATGCGCTCCCAATCGCCTTCTTCATCGACCAGGATCGCGTCGGGCGCGAACCCGAGCAGCCCGACGACCTCGGGATGGTTGGGCGTGCCGAGCAGGACGATGGTGTAGTCCTCGTCGACCAGGCGAGCCAGCTCCTTCTGCTCCTGGATGACCCAGGTGCAGGTACCGTCGATGACCTCGAGACCCTTATCCGCGGCGCGGGCCATCACTTCGGGCGTCACGCCATGGGCGCGGATGACGATGGCGGCGCCGCGATCGACATCGTCGAGTGAATCGACGGTCCGGATGCCCTGCGCCTGGAGCTCCTCGATGACGCCCTCGTTGTGCACGACCTGGCCGAGCGTGTGGGTCGACTTGCCGTCGGCGGCAGCCAGCTTGGCGTAGTCGATCGCTTCGCGGACGCCGTAGCAGAACCCGGTTCGGCGGGCGATCAGGACGGTCTCGACGGTACCCATGTCGTGGTTAGTATGGCGCGCTGCGCTGGCTGCCCCTACAGCACGAGCTCGACATTGGTCTGAAGGCACGCTTGGCGCAGGCGATCGTCCATCGTCGCGAGCCGAAGGTGACGGCGGGCGGCAAGGACGAGGTAAGAGGCGTCGTACACGCTGATGTCCGACCGGCGCGCGACGTCTGTCACGCTGCCGAAGGCGTCACCGAGGAGGACTGCTTCGACCCGCACCGGCAGCGAGAGGAGCAGGGCGTGGACGCGCGAAAGGCCCGTGACGTCCACTCGACCTCGGCGTTCGGCGGTGCGCAGACCATTGGCGACCTCGAGCGGCCAGATCGCGGGGACGATCGCATCATCGAGGTCCAGTTGGGCAAGGATGCGATCAGCGAATTCGGACGTCTCGTCATCGAGGCACCACGCCAGAGCGACGGATGCATCGAGCACGAACACTATCGGCGACCCTCGTCGATGAGCTCACGGATGGTGATGCCATTCAGAGGATGACTGCGGCGAAACTCGCGCAGTCCGGCGATCGCCTCTTCGACCGTCATCGGCGGTGGCTCGGTAACAGGTGAGAGGATCGCGACCGCTACTCCATGCTTCGTGATGGTGATGGTTTCTCCGGCGGCCACTTCATCGAGCAACCTTGGAAGATGGGTCTTGGCCTCGTAGGCACCGATTCGTCGCATGTCGTTCTCCAACTAGTCTGAGACTAGTCTATCAGGCGAAGCGGCCGCGATGGCGTTCGTCGAGAAGCGTGGCGATGGATCGCATGATCTGATCGCTGGTCGCCGTCAGCGCGGCGCGGCGGGACAGCGTCGCGTCCGGGGTGATCGTGAACGGCTTTCCCACGCGCATCGTGACGCGCGTGCCGAAACGAGGCAGTCGCTTGCCCCGGCCGAGCAGCGTGTCCGTGTTGGAGACGCCGATCGGCAGGATGGGCACACCGAGGCGCGTCGCCAACAGCGCCACGCCGGGGAGCGGCTCCTGGAGGACGCCGTCTTTGCTGCGGGTCCCCTCGGGGAAGATGATGACCACGCCGCCGCCGTCGAGCGCCGCCTTCGCCACCCGGTACGCGTCCACGTCGCTGCCCCCGGCCTTGACCGGGATGACGCCGTTCGAGCGCAGGAACCAACCGATCGGCCCCACGAACAGCGCGGACTTGGCGAGGAAGCGTGGCCGCCGACGCAGCGCGCGCGCCAGCCAGCCGCCGACGAGCGGCGGATCGAGGTTGCTGATGTGGTTGGCGACGATCACGAGGGGACCGCTCGACGGCACATCCTCGAGCCCCTCCACGGTGACGCGCCCGAGCGCCGAAACGAGCACACGCGCGCCGGCGGCCACCAATCGCGTATAGAGCGTCCATTCGGCACTCACCGGGGAGCGGCCTCGCGGCGCCGGATGACGGACACGACCTCCGCGATGGTCTGCTCCACGGTCTGGCCGTCACCGTGGATGACCGTTGCGCCATCGGGGACGCGCAGCGGAGCCACGTCGCGGGTGCTGTCGAGGCGGTCGCGTTCCTCCATCTCCGTCCGGATGCGGGCGGCGTCCGGACCGTCGGCGGGCAGGCCGCGTTGCACGGCGCGCCGCTTGGCCCGCTCAGCTGCCGATGCCTCGATGAACAGCTTGAGATCGGCCTCGGGCAGGATGACCGTGCCGATGTCGCGGCCGGCCATGATGATCCGGCCATCACGGGCGAGCGTCCGCTGGACCGGCATCAACGCTGCGCGTACGTCGGCGTGCGCGGAGACGCGGCTGACGACGGCATCGACAGCCGGCGATTCGAGGCGCTCGGTCACGTCCTGCCCGGCGACCGAGACATCCTTCAACCAGCCTGAATCGTCCGGTCGGAGCTCCAGCCGGGGGACGAGTGCGACCAGGCCGGCAGCATCGCCAGGATCGACGCGCTGGTCGAGCGCCAGCCAGGCCAGCGCCCGATAAAGCACCCCGGTGTCACAGAACCGATAGCCGAGTCTCTGCGCCGCGCCAGCGCCGACCGTGCTCTTGCCGCTCGAAGCCGGCCCGTCGAGGCTGACCACGAGGCCCGATCGAGGTGAGGGTCCACGCGCGGGCCCAACCGCGGGCCCGACCGCAGGTCCAGCGCCGTCCGGGCCGGCCAGCCGGCCGCGCTCGGCCGCCGTGAGTGGCCGGACCGCGCCGGTGACGAGGTCATCGAGTCGGAGGCTGCCGATGCGGACCCGCACGAGGCGGTCCACGCTGATGCCGACGGCGGCGAACATGCGGCGCAGTTGCCGCTTCCAGCCTTGGGTCAGGACCGCCCGATACCAGTTCAGCTCCCGCGAGGATCGACCAGCGACCGATTCCAGCCGACGGGTCTCGGTCGCGGTGGCCGGTCGCAGCCCGAACAGCCGAGCCCTCCCCTCCTCAAGGTCGACGCCGCCCATCAGCGCCTCGGCCTGATCGTGGTCCAGCGGCCTGGCCACGCCGATGGCGTATTCACGCTCGACTTCGTGGCTCGGGTGGAGCAGGCGCTGCGCCCATGCCCCGTCATTGGTCATGAGGATGAGTCCCTCCGACTCGCGATCGAGGCGGCCGACCGGGTAGATGCGGGCGTGGCGCGCCCGGATCTCGGGTGGCAGCAGCTCGATGACGGTCGATTCGGCGTGGCGATCCGAGACCGTGCTCGTGACGCCGGCCGGCTTGTGCAGCGCCAGGTAGACCGGGGCCGATCGCCCGCCGAGCAGCTGCCCATCGACGGCGATCTCGTCGGTCGTCGGGTCGACGCGTTCACCAACGAGCGCCGGCCTTCCGTTGACCGACACGCGTCCGGCGCCGACGAGCGCATCAGCGCCGCGACGCGAGGCGATGCCGGCATCGGCCAGGACCTTCTGGATTCGGATCGCCTCAACCATCGAGGTCGGTGACTTCGCCGACGTCTTCGACCAGCCGCGCCGCGACCTCGGCGTCCAGCACCGGCAGCTCGTCGAGCGAGGTCAGCCCGAATCGCTCCAGGAACTCGAAGCCGGTCGCGTAGAGGATCGGCCGACCGGGCGTGTCGGCACGTCCCTGCTCGGTGACGAGGCGGCGATGGAGCAGGCTGCGCAGCACGTAATCCGAGTCGACGCCCCGGATCCGCTCGATGACCGAACGCGTCACCGGCTGGCGATACGCGACGATGGCCAAGGTCTCCAACGCTGCCTGGGAGAGCCGCACGCCGTCGAGGCCGATGTAGCGCGCGATGAGCCGGCCGGCGTCGGGCGATGTCGCGAGTTGCACGCGGTCGCCCGCGGCCAACAGGCGGATGCCGCGGTCGCGCAGGCTGACCTCGAGATCGCCGAGAAGAGCGTCGACCGTCTCGGCGTCGGCGCCGGTCAGGTCGCGGATCTCGCGGCGCGTGAGCGGACGCTCGGCGACGAAAAGCAGCGCTTCGAGCTGCTGGACGCTGAGCGTGTCGGCCGTGATGTCGACCTCGATCTCGACGACCTGCCAGTCGTTCATCTCCGCGCCACGCGGCAGACGATGGGTCCCCACGGCTCGGATTGCTCGACGACCAGCTCCCGGCTCTTGACGAGCTCCAACATGGCCATGAAGGTGACCGCCACGACGACACGATCCCGCACGTCGTGGAGCAACTCCTGGAGCACCACCATCGGTGTCCGGCGCAGCGCGGCCCGGATGATGGCCGCGCGCTCGGCGAGCGTCACCATGCGCGGCATCACCTCGTCGGGAGGCGGCGCTGGTGGCAGTAGTCGCAGCGAGGCGGAGAGCGCCTCGGCAAGGACGCGTGGATCGAGCGGCGGGCCGGCCGGCGCACGAGCCCCGGTCGCGCTCGAGGCGCTGGCGACCGCAGCTTCTCGATGCACCATCACGAAGCCGGCCGCGGCCCGGGCCGCGAGCGCCGCGCCGGCATCGCGGAACCGCTTGTACGCGAGCAACCGCGCCCGCAACTCGGCCTCAGGATCAAGGGTGAGGTCAGCTGTGCCGAGCGGCACCACCGGCGGGCGTGGCAGTAGCGCGCGACTCTTGATCAGGATCAGCTCGGAACAGACGGCGATGAAAGCGCTCAAATGCGGCAACTGGTCGTCGGTGAGCGCTGCCATCGCGTCGAGGTAGGCGCCGGCGAGGTCGCCGAGCGAGACCTCCAGGATGTCCAGCCGCTGTTGCTCGATGAGCGACAGCAGCAGCGCGAGCGGGCCATCGAAGGCCTCCAGACGCACGTGCGTGGCTTGATCGGGATGGCGGCCCTGTTCGACGCGCACGCTGGCGACGCCCCGCCGCGGCGCGATCATCGGTCCGGCGACGGCGTCCATCGGCGTCACCCTAGTTCGCTTCGTCGGCGAGGCGCAGCGCCTCACCGGCGGAGGCGTCGAGAGGGGCGGACTGGTTGCGGATCAGCTCAGCGGTGCGTGGCGTGCATCCGGCCGCGAGCGCCATCTCCGCCGAGACGGCGGCGTGGACGCGGATCCGTGCCAATGGCGCGGCGAAACCGGGCATCCGCCCGGTCACGGTGAGCACCCGTTGACCATACCGCTCACCGAGCGACCAGGCGACCCGCGGCCACAGGCCGACGTCCGGGCCTTTGCCGCAGTCATGGAGCAGGCCGGCCAACAGCAGCTCCGTATCCGCGCCGTGGCCCGAGGCACGCAGCGACCCCACCACATCCAGGCCGTGGCGCCGGTCCGGCCGAGGCATGCCCTCGAAGAGGGCGGCCTGCACCGGCGTCAGCCACTCCCCCAGCGCGTTCCGTTCGTCTGTCGCTACCCGTCCCGTCAGATAGCGGCGGAACTGCCGAGCCTTCCCGGCCCACCAGCCGCTCACATCACCGCGAAGAACGGCGCTCCGGGCACGAGGATGTCGAGGAAGAACTGGATGATCGGCCCGATGATCTGCCCGCCGACAAGGATGATGACCACGAGCAGCAGGATGGCGTACTGCTCGAACTGGCGAAGTTGCCAGGCCGTGCGCGAATCGACCAGGCCGAGCAGCACCCGCCAGCCATCGAGCGGCGGGATCGGCAGCAGGTTGAAGATGAAGAGCGAGACGTTGATGACGACCCAGATGTAGCTGACGTCGTACACGAGGCTCAGGAGACGGTTCTCGAAGATGGTCAGGAGCAGGCTGTCATTCGAGATCACCAACCGGAGCGGGATGGCGACGATCGCCGCCAGCGCCAGGTTGGAGACCGGCCCGGCCGCGGCCACCAGCGCCTCGCCCCGACGACCACCCTCGAGGTTCATCGGGTTGACCGGCGTCGGCTTGGCCCAGCCAATGAAGAATCCGCTGGCGACGGCGCTCAGCACCAGGATCCCGGCCCCGAGCGGGTCGAGATGCTTGCGCGGATCGAGCGTGAGTCGCCCCTGCCAGCGTGCCGTCGAATCGCCCAACCGATAGGCAGCGAGCGCGTGGCTGAATTCATGGACCGGGAAACCGACGAGGAGCATCACCCCCACCGCGATGAGGGCGGGGACGAGATACGACGGATCGTTGAACACGCCTAGAGGCGACCCAGCAGCTCGGCCTTCTTGCCCTCGTACTCCTCGGCACTGATGGCGCCGCGATCGCGCAGGTCCGCCAGGCGGGCGAGCGTCGCGGTGACCTGTTGTGAGGCGTCGTCGGCGTCGGTCGCGGCGACGGCGGCGATCGGCGAGCCGGCGGCGCTTGCGTCAGCCGTTGCTGCGGGCGCGGCCGTCGGAGCGGCAGGCATCGGTGCGGGCGCGGCCATCGGCGCGGGTGGCGCCATAGTCGCGGCCGGGGTCGACGGAGCGGCGTTGGCCATCAGCGGCGGGCTCGGCTTGTAGAAGTCGCCCTGCTCGAGGGCGTTCTTCTGCTCGAGCATCTCCTTCTTGAACGACTTGGCGTCGCGCAGCATATGGAACCGGTCGATGGCCACGTCGGACGCCGTGTCGATCTCAAGGTCGCCGTAGTTGAGCATCCGACCGAGGAGGTTCTCCTCGAGCGTCAGGTCGTTGATCTTCTCGAGCGAGCTGTCCATCGACTTCTTGTTGAGGACGCCCTCGACCTTGAGGATGCGCCGGTTGGTCACGATGTAGGCCTCGTTGATCCATTCGATGTAGCGGTAGGCGAACATCACGAGGCCGACCAGGAACAGAACGAGCACGATGATGCCGACGTACTTGCTGACGTCGCCGGTGAATTTGAAGATCACCGACGCCAGGAACAACAACAACGTGATGACCCAGATGCCGATGGCGTTCCGCGCGTCGAGCACCAGCGCCAGCCAGTGCTGGCGTGATTGCATCTCGATGGTCTCGCCCTCTGCGAGCAGTGACTGGGTGTAACTCATCTTCCCTCGACCTCCTGTGCGCTATGCCCTGGGGTGCGACCGCGCGTAGACCTGCCGGATCCGCTCGCCGGTGAGATGCGTGTACAGCTGCGTGGTCGTGATGCTCGCATGTCCGAGCAACTCCTGGACGACGCGAAGATCCGCGCCGCCCTCCAGGAGGTGCGTGGCGAAACTATGACGCAACGTGTGCGGTGTCACATGGCCGTGGAGACCGGCCGTGAGCGCCGCCTTTCGGATGATGCGCCAGGCCCCCATGCGACCCATCCGAGCGTGGTGCGGTGAGATGAACAAGGGCCCGCCGCGCTTGCCATGAGCCGCGCCGCCGGGCGCGAGGAGGCTCGGCCGGACCTCGTCGATGTAGCGAGCGAGTGCGGCCAACGCGACATCGCCCACGGGAAGGCTGCGCTCGCGATCGCCCTTGCCGATGACCCGCACCGACGCCGTTTCGAGCGACAGGTCCTGCCGGTCCAGCCCGAGCGCCTCGCTCACGCGCAACCCGCACGCATACAGCAACTCGAGGAACGCCCGATCGCGGATGCCGACCGGGTCATTCGGGTCGGGTGCGTCAAGGAGCGCCTCGACCTCAGCCACGTCGAGCGTGTCGGGGAGCTGCCGGCCGGCCCGCGGCAGGTCGAGCAGCGAGGCGATATCCGTTTCGACCAGCTCCTCTGTGGCGCAGAAGCGATAGAAGGCGCGGATCGCCGCCGCCTTGCGGCGGTGCGTCGCGGGCCGAAGGGGCTTCGGCGGTCGGCCGAGGGACGCGAGATACGCCGTCGCCGTGTCCGGACCGGCGCGCCAGTCGGCACCCTGGAGCGCACGCACATAACCGCGCAGGTCGCTGTCGTAGGCACGGATGGTCGCCGTCGAGAGGCCACGTTCGACGCGCAGGTAGTCCAGGTACGCGTCGATGGCGTCGGGGAGCGGCAGGGGCGGCGACCCCACGACCGCAGTCACCCGGCCGGTCTCGGCGTGACACGGCGGGTCTCGTCGGCGCGTTCCAGCAACTCGCGAGCCGCCGTCACGGCCGTCGCGCCACCGGCTGCGCCACCGAGCATCTGTGCCAGCTCGGCGACGCGCTCGTCCGGGATGAGCCGCCGCACCTCGGTCACGGTGCGGCCGTCACGGATGCGCTTCTCGATGTGGATATGGTCATCGGCATAGGCCGCGATCTGGGCGAGATGGGTGACGCACAGCACCTGGTGGTCGCGGGCCAGTCGCCACAGCGTCCGCCCGACCGGGTCCGCCGAGCGGGCGCCGATGCCCGCATCCACCTCGTCGAAGACGAGCGTGGGCGTCGTATCGGCCGCGGCAAGGACGCTCTTGATAGCCAGCGCCACGCGCGACAGCTCACCGCCCGACGCCACCCGTGCCAGCGGCCGCGCCGGTTCGCCCGGGTTAGGCGCCAGGATGAAGGCGACCGAGTCGGCCCCCGTCGCATCGAGTTCGGTCGGGGTCAGCTCGACCTCGAAGGAGGCGCTCGGGAACCCCAATGCTTCCAACGTCGAGGTCACGCTTGGAGCCAGCCGTTGGCCGGCCACGTGGCGCGCCGCCGACAACTCCGCTGCCGCCTCGCCGGCCGCGGCTGCCAGCCTGACGCCGTCGCGTTCCCGCCGATGGCGCGCTCCGCCGAGGTCGCGAAGGCGCTCCGCCTCCGCTCGGGCGGCGGCGCCGTGGGCAACGACGGCTTCCTCGGACTCGCCGTACTTGCGCAGCAGGCTGTACAGCACGCTGAGCCGTTCCTCGATGTCGGCCGTGGCGATGCGGTCGGCCTCGGCGACCTCCATGGCGCGAAGCAGCTCGGCGGCGATATCGTCGGTCTCGGCGCCAAGCCCCTGGATGCGGGCAGCGATGGGCGCCAGCCGCGGGTCGAGTCGGACGAGCTCGGCGGCATCGCGTTCCGCGATACCCAGGCGATCCCTGGCGTCGCTCGTCTCGCCGGTCAGCTGTTCGACGACGCTTTCGAAGAGCCGCGCCAGGCGCTCCGCGCTTCCTGCCGTGGCGAGCCGCCCCCGGAGCGCCTCGACCTCACCGGGGAACGGCGCCGCTGTCTCGATCTCTGCCGCAGCATGCTCGGCCAGCTCGAGGCGCCGCGCCAGTTCTTCGGGGGTCAGTGCCAGTTCCCGCAGCGCCACCTCGTTCGAGCGCAGCGCCTCGACCGCCGCCGCGACCATTGCGCGCAACGCGCCATGTCCGCCGTAGGCGTCGAGCAGTTCGCGTTGCCACGCGCCGGAGAGCAGCCGCTGCTGGTCGTGCTGGCCGTGCACCTCGACCAGCGGCTCCACCGTCGCCGCGAGGCGGGCGACGGTGACCGTCTCATCGTCGATGCGTGCCACCGTGCGCCCCGACGCACTCACCTCGCGCACGCAGATGAGCGGCTCGGGATCGCGTTCGAAGAGCGCTTCGACCCGTGCTACCACCGCCCCGTGCCGGACCAGGCCGACGTCGGAGCGGCCGCCCATCACCAGCGTCAGGGCATCGATGAGCAGCGACTTGCCGGCGCCGGTCTCGCCGGTGATGACCGTGAAGCCCGGCCCGAGGGAGACGCGCGCCCGTTCGATGAGGGCAAGGTCGGTGACGGTCAGCTCAAGGAGGCTCACGTCAGGACGGCAGGAGCTCCGCCTTGCGTCGGAGCAGCTCCCAGAACGGCGGTGAGCCCTCCGGCTCGATGAACCGGATAGGCCGGTCTCGAGTCACGACCTCGACGGCGTCACCGACCTTCAAGGGAAGGTCCTCTCGCCCATCGATGCTGACCTGGCAGTCGTAGGCGTCCAGGACGCGGACGACGACGGTGTGTTCCGGACCCACGACGATGGAGCGGATGGCCGACAGGTATGCGGCGATCGTCGTGACGACCATGTTGCGGCTGGTCGGGTCCAGGATCGGGCCGCCGGCGCTGAAGGAATAGCCGGTCGAGCCGGTCGGGGTCGAGATGACCAGGCCGTCGCACGTATACGTAGCCAGGTGGGAGCCGTCGACCGAGACGTCGAGGCGGACGACCCGCGCCTGCGAGCCGCGGACGATGGCCGCCTCGTTCAGGGCCACGTGGGTCTCGCCGGTGTGGCTCTTGCCTTCGGGCAGGACGCGCGCCTCGAGCATCATCCGCGCCTCGAGACGGTATTCGTTCTTGATCACGTGGCCGAGCACCGCGTCCAGGTCGGCCGGCTCCGCCTTGGAGAGGAAGCCGACCTTGCCCGAGTTGATGCCAAGGATGGGCACGTCGATGGCCGCCACCGCGCGGGCCGCCCGCAGGAACGTGCCGTCACCACCGAGCACGACCAGCGCTTCGGTCGTCGGCAGCTCGGCGACGAGCGTCTCGAGCTCACCAGCCGGGGCGGACCACGCGTCGGTGTCGTGCTTTTCGCACCACTTGACGGCCCGGTCGCGCAGCGCAAGTGCCGCGCTGTTGGTCGGATTGAAGGCGAAACCGAGCCGCATCAGGTCGGCCCGCCCGGCAGCGCGAGGTGCAGGAAGATCTCGTGGTTGCCCGAGGGGCCGACCAGCACCGACTCGGCCTCGCCGAGGACGCGCATACCGCGAGCCTCGGCGTCTGCGCGGACGCGGGAGACGGCCGCGGCGCGGACCGCCGGATCACGCACGACGCCCTTGGGCACGTCGCGCGGCCCGGATTCGAACTGCGGCTTGACCAGCGCGACGATCTCGCCGCCCGGCTCGACGGCCGCGGCGACCGGTCCGACGACGCGCGTCACCGAGATGAACGACACGTCGATCACGGTCAGCGAGACGGGCTCCGGCAAGGTCATCGCCTCCGGATCGGCGGGGTCGAGACGGCGGGCATGCGTCCGCTCCAGAGAGATGACGCGGGGATCGCCGCGCAGCGACTCCGCCAACTGTCCGCGACCCACGTCGAGAGCATAGACGCGCCGCGCGCCGCGCTGCAGC
The DNA here is from genome assembly GCA_003169735.1 of Chloroflexota bacterium. Classification (GTDB taxonomy): domain Bacteria; phylum Chloroflexota; class Limnocylindria; order Limnocylindrales; family CSP1-4; genus Palsa-1032. The sequence continues at coordinate 13,043 of PNAP01000107.1, forward strand.
AAACAGTCCGTGAATCCGCCCGTCGAGGCGCCGACATCGAGGCAGATGCGACCGGCCGGATCGACGCCGAAGGCATCCAGCGCGCCGGCCAGCTTCTCGCCGCCGCGCGACACGAACGGCGCGGGCTCGATGACCTCGAGGGCGGAGTCGGTCGGCACCTGTTCGCCGGGCTTGCGGTCGGTGCGCGCACCATCGCCGGTTCCGACTCGGACCCGGCCGGCGATGAGCAGTGCCTGGGCCCGCGACCGCGTCTCGGCCAGTCCTCGCTCCACGAGCAGCTGGTCGAGGCGGATGCGCGACGAGCTCAGGCGGATCGCGCCTTCTGGAGCGCCTCGGTCGTGGCCGGGCGCACGGCGGCGGTGTCGAGCGCCTCGCGGACCTGGCCGAGCAACCCCTCGACGTCGAGGCGCGCCACGCGGCGAAGCTCGCCGACCGAGCCATGGTCGATGAACTGGCCGCCGGACAGGCCGATGACGCGGACTGGGATCGAGCGCACGGCGGCGTCGCTCATGCCCGCCTCGGCGAGGAGTTCGAGCACGCCGGTACCGAAGCCACCGATGGCGACGCTCTCCTCGAACGTGACCACCAGCGACTTGCGGCGGACCTGCTCGAGGATGAGGTCCCGGTCGAGCGGCTTGGCGAAGCGCGCATTGACCACGCCGACCGACCAGCCATCCTTGGCCAGCACATCGGCCACCTCGGATGCGCGATGGACGATCGGCCCGAAGCCGATGAACAGGATGTCCGAGCCCTCGCGCAGCACCTCCGCGGTGCCGATCGGGATGACCGCCGGCTCGACTGCCGGCAGATCGAAGCCCGGGTCGCGCGGGTAGTGCAGGGCGAAGGGATGGTCCTGCGCGAAGGCCGTGCGAAGGAGCGCCCGCAACTCCTGCTCGTCCTTCGGCGAGGCGACGATGATGTTAGGCAGCTGCCGCTGGGCCGGGATGGTGAACATGCCCTGGTGGCTCGTGCCGTCCTCACCCACGAGGCCCGCCCGGTCAACGCCGATGACCACCGGCTGGTCGTTCTGGCAGACGTCGTGCACGATCTGGTCGAAGGCGCGCTGGAGGAAGGTCGAGTAGATGGCCACGAACGGCCGCTGGCCGCCGAGCGCCAGGCCGGTCGCGAGCGTGACGGCGTGCTGCTCGGCGATGCCGACGTCGAAGAAGCGGCCGGGGAACTCGGCCTGGAATTTGGAGAGGCCGGTGCCGGTGGGCATGCCAGCGGTGATGGCCACGACGCGGGTGTCCTCCCGCCCGATGGCGATGAGTTCCTGGGCCATCACCGCGGTGTAGTTGGGCGGCTTGGAGCGAGCGGCCGCAGCCTGCGTCGCGGACAGCGTCGCGTCGCCGTCGCTGTGGTTCCCGTTGAGCGATGAGTGGCCGGTGTTGGCGGCCGCGTCGATCGGCCCGAAGGTGTTGCCGTCGCCACCCTCGAGGACGGTCATCGGCGGCAACGCAGCGCCGTGGAAGCCGACCTTGTCCGCCTCGGCCGGCCGATAGCCGCGGCCCTTGTTGGTCCGCACGTGCACCAGCACCGGGCCGTCCATGTCGCGCAGCGCGCGTCGCAGGGTCGAATTGAGCGCCCGCAGGTCATGACCGGGGATGGGCCCGACATAGGTGATGCCGAGATCCTCGAAGAGCTGGCCCGGCTGCGCGAAGCTGACGACCGATTTGCGGAACCGCTTCGACCATTCGAGCGCGCTCGGGCCGACCACCGGCAGCTTCACGATGAGCTCGTCATAGGCGCGCTTGGAACCACGCCATGTGCGCGACAGCTTGATGCGGCTGAGGTAGGTGCTCATGGCGCCGACCGTGGGCGAGATGCTCATCTCGTTGTCGTTGAGGACGATGAGCATCCGTGTCTTGCGATGGCCGATGTCGTTGAGCGCCTCGAGGGACATGCCGGTCATCAGCGCCGCGTCGCCGACCACGACGGCGATCTTGCTGTTGGCCCCGTGCTGGTCGCGGGCGAGTGCCAGGCCCTCGGCAATGGATAGACCCGTGCCGGCATGGCCGCCATCGAAGACGTCGTAAGGGCTCTCCGAACGGCGCGGGAAGCCGCCGAGGCCGCCGAGCTGCCGCAGCGTCCCGAACTCGGCCTGCCGTCCGGTCAGCAGCTTGTGCGCGTAGGCCTGATGGCCGGTGTCCCAGACGAGTTTGTCGTTCGGGAGATCGAGGATCCGATGGAGGGCGACGGTCAGCTCGACGACGCCCAGCGAGCTGCCGAGATGGCCACCGGTGCGGGCGACCGTCGAGATGATGGTCGAGCGCAGGTCATGACAGAGCTCGCGCAGTTGCGGTTCGTTGAGACGCCGCAGGTCGGACGGTCTGGTGACGTTCTGGAGGACGGACACGTGGCCTCGCGCTGTGGATCAACCCCTGATGACGATTCGCAGGCGCGCCCCGCTGCGATGAGTCCGGCGGATTCTAGCGGTGCATGGCCGGTGCCGGGTCGTTCGGTCGCGTCCAAGCCGTTTCAGCGGCCCGCCTCGGTCGCCGTTCGTCGCAGGCGCTCATGCGTGTAGGGCTCCAAGTCGCCGCCGGGCATGGCCATCTCGAACGTCGATTCAAGCGCATCGTCGCCGTCGAACACCATCGTTTCGCGAACTCGCATCCCGGGCGGCCCGTTCTCCACCTGCGCGGCCTCGAAGACGAAGCGTGAGCCGTCCGGTGCCGCCTCCACGCAGCGGTACTCGTGGACGAACCCCTCGCCATGGAAGCTCCGCATCACGAGCTGGCCAGCAGCGCTATCGAGGCCCAGCACCGACAGGTCCTCGTGGGTGAAGCCCTCCGGCCGTTCGGGCGTCGGTTCCCAGCGGGTATCGTCCGTTCCGAGGATGAAACGCCCCTGGAGGATCGTCTTGTACACGCGGACCTGCTGGCCCGTGCCCGGTCGGCCGGTCGCCGGCCCTTCCCACGTGCCCAGGAGTCGCTGCGCGGCAGCCCACTGATCGACCATCGCTCACCTCCTCGCGCCACTATCGCATCAAGCGTCCGTTCTGGTCCGTCCAACGTGACGATGAGACATCGGTGGTTCGTGGTCCTCGCGATCGTCGTCGTTGCCGGGCTGGCACTGGGATACGTCGGCCTCTCGGTCGTCCACGTCATCCCCGAGGCCAACATCTCGGCCATGACGATCGAGAGCCGCGCTCTCGGCAAGTCGATGCCGGCGGAGGTGTGGGTGCCGCCGGGCACGGATGTCACCGCGCCGCACGACGTCCTGATCCTCTTCAACGGCCGAGGCGGGGACGAGTGGGGCTGGTTCGGCACCGTCTTCAGCGTCACGATCGACGCCATCGCGACTGACCTGGCCGCTCGCGGCCTGATCGATCCGCCGATCATCGTGTCGGCCAAGATCGACGACAGCTACGGGATGGACTCGCCGCCCAGTTCCGAGGGCTACTCCCACGGCGCCTACGAGCAGTACATCATCGACGAGCTCATCCCCGCCATCGACGCTCGATTCCCTGGCACGGCCGACCCAGCCCGCCGCTTCATCGGCGGTCTGTCGATGGGCGGTTACGCGGCGCTCCACGCGACATTCCGCCACCCCGAGCTCTTCGCCGGCGTCGGCGGTGTGAGTCCGGCGATCTTCCAGGGCTCGCTCCCGGATCGGGACTGGATGTACCCGACGGCCGCCGATCGCGCCGCGCAGGATCCCCTGCTCCTCGCCAAGACGGCACCGATCACCGGGCTGCGCATCTTCCTCGGCCACGGCGACAACGACTACCCCTGGATCATCGATGCCGTCAACGTCCTCGCCGACCGACTGGATGCCCGCGGCATGACCGTCACGCCGGTCGTCGTCCCCGGCGACCACGAGACATCGACATTCCACACCGAAGCCGGCCCGATGCTCGAGGCGCTATTCCCGGCAGGTTGAGGGTGACCCCATCACCTCCGCGGTACCGGAATGCCATCGAGGGCATCGATCACCGTCCGGTCGTCGATCGGCTCGTGCAGCGTCACCGTGAACTCGCCGACGCCACTTCCAGTGCCCGGCAGGGGAGCCCGCACGTCATTCACGCGAATGACGATCGTCGAACTCGTCTCGGTCACGTCCGTGACCCCCGACCAGAACGAGCCGCTGTTCTCTGCGCCCACGACAAGCGTGTGATCGTCGATGACGCGGTAGTAGACGATCGGGACCGACTCGTAGTACGCCAGGATCCAGGCGAGCACCAGGGCAAGGACGACGACCAGGACGATCCAGCGCCGTCGGACGGTCGGGAACCGACGGGTGGTCATGGGCGAGGACGGGCTACGACTCGTCGTCTGGCGAGAGGTCGACGGCGCGGAGGCTCCCGCCGGCTTGCTCGACGAGGCGCTGGACGCGCAGCTCGGCGCCGGTGAGGAGCTTGGAGCAGTGGTCGTGCAGGGCGACGCCGCGTTCGTAGAGGTCGATCGAGTCCTCGAGGGCGAGGCCGCCGGTTTCGAGGCGCTGCACGACGGTCTGCAACTCGGCGAGTGCCTTGTCGAAGGGCAGCGCGGCGATGTCGGGGTTCGCGGCGGGAGTCGGCTGGGGCTCGGTCACGGTGTCGAGTCTCGCACGCGCTCGATGCGCGCGTCCAACTCGCCGTGCGCAACGCGGATCTGGAGCGCATCGCCGGGTGAGGTCGCGGCCGCGTCACGGACGACCGCGCCGCTCGCGTCGCGCACGATGGCGTACCCGCGCTCCAGCGTGGCGAACGGCCCAAGAGCGCTCAGACCAGCCTCCAGCCGTCCAAGGTCGGTCCGGGCTCGGGCGAGTCGGCCCTGCAGCAGCATCGGCAGTCGATCGTTCGCCCGTCCGACCCGACCGCGGTCGACTTCCAGCCGGCCCTCCACCACCCGCGTCGCCCGATCGAGCAGGAGGCCGACCCGCTCGCGCTCGGCGGCGAGGTAGGCGCTCGGGCGAAACGATTCGAGCGCGCGGTATTCCGCGCCCAGCTGCTGACGCGGCGAGGCGATGGTCCGGGCGACAGCGCCGCCGAGCCGCCCGGCGAGGACGCGCAACACGGCTTCCTGGTCGGCGCGGGATGGCACGGCCAGTTCGGCCGCCACAGATGGCGTGGCGGCACGGACATCGGCCGCGAATTCGGCCAGCGTGACATCCGTCTCGTGGCCGACGCCGACCACGATCGGACACGGATGTGCCGCCACAGCCCGCACGACCGCCTCCTCGTTGAACGGCCACAGATCCTCCAGCGACCCGCCGCCGCGCGCCAGGATGACGACGTCCGTGCCGCGCCCCGTGGTCGGGTCGGTCCAGCGGGCGAGCCGGCGCAGCGCGGCCACGATCGTGGGCGCCGCGCCAACGCCCTGTACCTGGCACGCCGAAACGACGACGCGGACCATCGGCCAGCGCCGCGCGAGGACCTTGCGCATGTCCTGGAGGACGGCCCCGGACAGGCTCGTGGCGATGCCGATGGTGCGCGGCCACGCCGGGAGCGGCCGCTTGCGGGTGGCGTCGAAGAGCCCCTCGGCGGACAGCTGCGCCTTGAGCGCCTCGAATCGCAGTGCCAGGTCGCCGAAGCCCGCCGGCTGGATGGTGTCGACGTAGAGCTGGTAGGTGCCCTGAGGCTCGAATACGTCGATGCGCCCGTGCGCCACGAGGCGCAACCCGGTCCGCGGCTCGAACGGGATGGCCATCCGGTCGTCGCGAAAGATCATGCAGCGCAGCTGCGCGCGCTCGTCCTTGAGCGTGAAGTAACAATGCCCGGCCGAGCTGATGCTGACCTGACCAACCTCGCCCTCGACCCACAGGTCGCGCAGTCCGGGCGCCTCGCGCAGGGAATCGCGGATGACGCGGGTGAGTTCGCCGACCAGCAGGATCCGCGGGCCGCGGCTGGTCTTCGCCTGTCCTGGGACAGCCTCGGGCGCGCCGCGCGCGATGAACTCCTCGAACGGGAGGCGCGGCTGGTCGTCCGGCGGTCTCGTCATGCGACGATCGTTGCGCTCGAGCCTAGACGCGCGTCTGGTACTCGCCCGTCCGGGTATCGATCCGGATCGTGTCGCCCTCGGCCACGAAGATGGGCACGCTCACCACGAACCCGGTCTCGGTCGTCGCCGGCTTGCGCGCGCCGCTCTGCGTGTCGCCGGCGAAGCCCGGCTCGGTCTCGGTGACCTTCAAGTCGACCGTGACGGGGAGCTCGACGCCGATGGTCTCGTTCTCGTAGGTCGTCCGGTCGAGCGTCATGCCGTCCTTGAGGTAGTTCACGGCATCGTCGAGCTGCTCCGCGTTGAGCGCGAACTGCTCGTACGACTCGAGGTCCATGAAGTGATAGTCCGCGCCGTCGCGATACAGGAACTGGATGCCGCGCTTGTCCAGGAACGCGCGCGGCCACTTCTCACCGGCCTGGAAACTGCGCTCGACCGTCTGGCCGCGCTTGATATTGCGCAGCTTGATCTTCACCTGCGCCGAGCCACGGCCCATCTTGATGTGGTGGTAGTCGAGGATCTGCCAGAGCTCTCCGTCGAGTTCGATGGCGATCCCCTTGCGCAGGTCACCGGTCGAGATCATGGGTTCGGGGTACTCCTTGGGCGCGGTCGGACGAACAAGGGCGGGCGGCCGATTCTACCCGCCGACGACGGTGACCTCGCGCGGGAACAGCGTGATCCGCTCCAAGCGCCGCGTGGCGGGGTCGAAGGTCACGAGGTCCTCGATGCGGACGCCGGTCTGGCCGTCGAGGTAGATGCCGGGCTCCACCGAGAAGACCGTCGGTGAGGGGAGCGGCGCCTTGACGGCCAGGCGGCCGAGAGACGGCAGCTCGTGCGTGGCAAGCCCGATGCCGTGGCCCAGGCCATGGCCGAACTGCTCGCCGTAGCCGGCGGCCACGATGACATCGCGCGCGGCCTTGTCGATGTCACGGTTGATGGGGTGCTCGCCGGCCGCGACGGCCGCGTCCAGGGCCGCGAACGCGGCGTCCTGCGCATCGGCTACGAGCTGGTAGATCTTCAGATCCAGAGCCGCGGGCTCGCCAATGAACAGGGTCCGCGTCATATCCGACCGATAGCCCGCCACCTGCGCCCCGAAGTCGAACAGCAGCACCTCGCCCGCGGCGACCTCGCGCGTGGTCGGAGAACCGTGGGGCAGCGCGGCACGTTCGCCGGCGAGGCACGCCACGCCGAACGCCAACGCCTCGGCGCCGTTGGTGCGCATCTCCCACTCCAGCGCCAGCGCCAGCTCGTGCTCGGTGACGCCCGGCCGGATCTGGGGCAGCAACCGCTCCAGCGCCGCGTCGGCGACGGCGCACGACGACGCCACGCGCTCCAGCTCGGCCGCTTCCTTGGTCTGCCGCAGGTCCTCGATCCAGCCCTCGGCCGGCACGAACTCCACATCGGGCGATGCGGCGGCCAACCGACCCCACGTGGCGTGCGACACGAAACCCGCCTCCATGCCGATCCGCTTCACCGGCCCGGCCAGCGACGCGATCATCTTCGGCCACATCTCGAGCAGGTCGTTGTAGACGTTCTCGATGCGCGCGTCCGGACACTCCTCGCGCGCCTGGATGGTGTAGCGCGAGTCGGCCAGGACGACGACCTCATCGGGCGAGATGAAGAACTGGCCCGACACGCCCGAGACCTTCTCCTCACCCTCGCCAAGGTCGAGCCCGGTCAGATAGCGCGTGTTCTCGCGGCGGACACCGAAGTAGGCCTGGACGTTCTCAGCGGCCATCCGCTCCCGGAAGCGTGCCAACCGTTTCGACCGCGCGAGCCGATCGGCTTCGCGCCAGCGGTCGAGGTCGGCCGGCGTCGGAGGCGCCAGTTTCGCGCCGAGGATCATCGGCCGATGGCCGCGTCGCAGGGATTCACTTGCCCGCGCACTGGGCGATGTGAGCGGCGTGTTCCGCTGCCGTCTTCTCGAACCAGGTGCCGCCCGAGCCATCGCACTTGGCGAAGAAGTAGATATACCCGCCGCTGGTATCCGGGGCGAGCGCCGCCTGGATCGACGCCAGCGAGGGCGACGTGATCGGCCAATCCGGCAGTCCGGTCGACTGCCACGTCTGGAAGCTGGCCAGGTCGGCCGGGACTGCGACGTTGGTCAGGTCCGCGACGCCAAGGAGCCCCCAGAAGAGGTAGGTCGGCCAATCGGTGATCGGCATCGCGCGCAACTTCCCGGTATCGACGGCATAGATGACCGTCGGCTCGGAGTTGAGCAACTTGACCCCGTTGGCCAGGCCCTTCAGGCGGTTGGTGTAGACGCCGGCGATCTGCGCTCGGTCCGAATCGAGCTTGGCTTCTCGCTCGACGATGCTGGCCAGGACCATCACGTCGTAGAAGTTGACTTTGGGGTCGGCCGCGGCCTGCGCGTAGACGGCCTGCATGTCCGCCGTCCACTTGTCGAGCAGGATGCGCATGAGCTGGTCGGCGTTGGTGGTCGGATCGACCTCGATGGTGCCCGAGCCGAGGAATCCCTCGATGCTGTTGCCCTGCGGGATGACGCTCATCCAGGGGTAGTCGCTGCGATAGGCATCGGGGTGCAGTGCCAGGTTGTAGAAGTCCTGGGCGTTGATCTGGGCGTATGGCTTCGGCGGCACCTGGCAGTTGCCGTTCGTGTCCACGACGCCGCATTCAAGGAGCGCCGTGAGCTGCTCGATGCGACTCCCTGTCCGGATGCCGATCCCTGGCCGCCCGATGAGCACCTTCACCACCACCGGGTCGGGTGGCTGCTGGAGCCGGGCGACGATCGCCGATGGTGTCATCGTCTTGTTGAGGCTGTAGGTCCCGACCTGGTTCTTGCCGTCCAGGTTCTGGGTGATGACGAGGTACTCGAAGACGAGTGGGTCGCTGATGAGGCCGGCGTCGGCCAGGCTCTGGGCGATCTGCGACGTCGTCTGGCCGGCGGTGACGCTGAATTCGATGGGCGTGGCCTCGGTCCCGATCGGGTCGTTCAGCGACGCGCCGAGGTCGGACTTGATGACATCCGAGATGAACGGCCAGTTGAGCGTCTGGGGGTTGTCACGGGCCATGCCCCGGGCGAAGTCACGGAACGCCGGTCCGGCAACGACGACGGCCCCGCCGACGACGACCACGGCCAGCAGGACGATGACCACGAAGCCGCGCAGGGTGCTCGGTCCGCGGCGGCGCGGTCGGTAGGTGCCGCTCCGGATCTCGACGCCCGGCAGCCGGCCTCTTCCCTGGACGGTCAATGCTCGACCCCTGCTCGCGCTTCCATCTCGGCGCGCAGGATACCCGCCGCCGCCTCACGGTCGATCCGTGAGCGCTGCGCGCGGCGGGCCCGCTGCGACGGTGGCCCGCCGGCACTCCCCCTGCGCGCGCGCGGCAACCGCTCCTCAGCCGCGATGCTCGAGAAGCGCTCGTCGCGGAAGCGGACCGGCACCTCGAGCTCGTCACCGATGCCCTCCGCCCACGCTCGGGTCACGGCCGCCTGCTCCCCTTCCGAGCCGTCCAGTCGAAGTGGCAGGCCGACGACCAGCTCCGTGACGCGATGCTCGCTAACGAGCGTGGCGATGGCAGCCGCGTCGCGTGCCACATCCCGATGGTGGAGCGTCGCCAGAGCGCGGACCACGCCTGTCGTCGAATCCGCCACCGCACAGCCGATGCGCTGCTCGCCGAAGTCGAGGCCAAGGAGACGCCCAGGTGACGCGTCGTGCCGGGTCAAGGGCATCAAGGACTCCTCGGTTGCGCTTGGAGGATGGTCAGGTTGATCCGCCGCGGATCGTCGGGCACGGTCCCGATGAAGTCCGGCCAGGGCGTGATCTGGACCGTCCCGTAGGCGGCCAGTATGACGCGAGCCTGGTCGACGGTCTTGCCGCGGATGGCGCGGACGAGCGCGCCCTGATCGAGCGTGGCGTATTGCTGCGCCGTCGCCGTGGCCTCGTAGACGATGTTCCCGTCCACCACCTTCCCCGTTCCCGCGTTGGCGACGATGGTGTCGGGGAACAGATGCGACGTCCCCGTGGCGGAGGCTTGCAGGCGTTCTGCTGCGACCGCGGCGACGAGCCCCTCGTCGACCGCCAGGACCGTGCCCGTACTCTGGGCGCTCAGGGTGAACGTGTCGGTCGTCTTGCCGACGATGTCCCCCGACGCCGGATCGGTCGTCGCCTTTTCTCGGGTACCGGTCGCTGGAAAGGAGACGAGGCCGCTCGGCGTCGTGGCGGGGTCGGTCAGCGCTTGAGCCAGACTGGCATCCAGTTTCGCGCTCAGCGAGGCGACCGCGGCGTCGTAGTCATCCTTGGTGACGACCAGCGTCTCGGTATGCGAACCACCGGTGGTCGGATCGGCGTTGGTGACCTTGACGAGTTGCGTGGCGAAGGCGTCGGGTACGGTCGTGATGGCCCCGGCATCGACGTTCCCGCGCGTCCCCGCATTGACCGCCTTGATCGTCGCGTCAACGGTCGAGGGGCCGTTGGCGAAGGTCGCCTTGTCAAGGGTCACGGGCTCGGTCGTCAGGAACGCCAGCCCGGAATCGGTCGTGACCTTGGTCCCTTCGGGGATGGGCACCTGGAAGAGCGTGTTCTCGCTCGTGAAGGTGACCGTGCCGGTCGCACTCGTCTCGACCACATCCGTGCCGGTGGCCGGGAAGTCGTCCGTGGCGCTGAGGGGGATATCGACCTTCTGCGCGGGCACCACCGCCTTGTCAGGGTCGGAGACGGCGACCGATGGATCAGCCGTCACTTCGACGGTCAGTGGCCCGGCGGTCGTCGTGAGCGGTTCGATGGTCACGGTCACGTTCGGGAGGTAGAGGTACGCGGCGTAAAGGGCACCGCCGATCAGCCCGGCGATGATGGCGAGGCGGACGACCCAGCCGAACAGGCGACGGCGAACCGATCGGCCGCGGGCACGGGCCGGCCGCCGGGCCGCCTCTTCTCGCTGCCACGCGTCGGTGGGCGGCACAGTGGCCGGAGTCCCGGGATGCGGCATCTGGTGACTGGCCGATGAGCGCGGCAGGACGCGCGTCGCTTCCAGGTCGGGTCCGTTCGGCGGCGCGAAGGCCTGGCTCACCGGCCGGATCCCCGGCACGGCCGGCTGGTTCGGCGCGGGCGTGGCGCGGATGGGCGTGCCGCTTCGGACGCTCGGGGCGCTTGGCGCGCTGGGCGCGACCGATGGCGGCGGAGATGTCGGCGCCTGCATCGACGCGGCTGCGTTGGTGGCACTCGCGCTCCGGCGGGCCTGGGCGGCCGTCGGTTCGACCGGCGTGGCGGAGATCATGCCCGTCGTCAGCGACGCCGGCATCGCGCTGTCCATGATCGGTGGCACCGGTGCCGCGCCGATCGATGGCGGCGCGCCCGTGGGCGCTGCTGGCGGCATGGCCACTTCTGCCTCTTCGAGCGACCCATAGGCGGGCATCCCGGCCGAGATGGCCAGCGAGCGCACGCCGGCCTCGCGGCTGACCATCGCCACCATCACGTTCCGTTCCTGCGCCTCCCGGGCGAGCAGGCGGAAGTTGATCCGGCTGGTCGCGATGCGCGACCCGGGCGGCAGGACGAGGATGAACCGCCGGTCGTCGGCAGTGCGCAGACGGGCGACCGCGTCGGTGATCTCGTCGTCGATCTCGAGATAGCAAACCGTCATGGTTGCTAGGAGTCTGCCCTAGACGCGCATCACCCGCAGGACCTTCCGAAGGGCGGCGTCGAGCGGAGCCTCCGGTGCGGCCATCTCGATGGCCTGGAACGCAAGGCCGAGCGGCGGGATGTCCTGCACATCGACCAGCAGCCCGGTCGCGTCGCCGATGGCCTCGACCTGGCCGGGTTCGATGGTCTCGACCTGCGGTGGCCGCGAGAACGGGAGGTGCCGCGCGAAGGCAGGGTCGCGCAGCGCGGCCGGGATCTGGGGCAGTCGCGAGCCGCCGCCGCACAGGTAGATGCGACCGGGCAGCAGCGCGTTCTTGCCGAACTCCTCGAGCACCAGTTCGATGCCGGCCGACCAGACCGCGACATCCTCGGCGATGATCGTCGCCACCTCGTCCGGCCGGTCAACGGCGACGCCCTTGGCAAAATCGACCTTGAGGTCCTCGGCACGCGCGAACGGCAGCTCCAGCCGATCGGCGAGCGACTTCGTGAAGGCGCGACCACCGAGCGCGAACATGCGCGTCCCTTCGACGCCGCCACTGCGGACGAGCGCGACGTCCGTGGTCCCTCCCCCGACGTCGATGAAGAGGGCACCGGCCTGCCCGACCTGATCGCCGCCAAGGCAGCGCGCCACCGCGTACGGCTCGGCGACGATGGCCAGCAGGTCAAGGTCGAGGCGGCTCGCCACGCTCTGCAGCGCGCCAAGGTGGACGAGCGGCGCGAAGGCGTTGAAGATGCTGATGCGCACATGGCGGCCCTGGAAGCCGACTGGGTTCGTGACCGCGTAGCCATCGATGGTCGCGCCGGTGACCGCCGCGTGGACGAGGCGGATGTCGACGTTGGGCAGGCCCGTCTCCCAGGTGATGGCGCGCTCCGCCTCATGGAGCGCTTCGCGCTGGACGCCGTCGATCAGCCGCTGGAGCTCCTGGTCGCTGATGGGCTGGTCCGGGCGCCTGCGCTCCTGGTCGTGGCTGATGGTGAAGCCCTTGACGAGCTCGCCGGCGATGCCGATGACCACCTGGGTCGAGCGGAAGCCGGCCATCTCCTCGGCTTCCTGGAGCGCGACCTGGCAGTTGTCGACGACGGCCGCGATGTCCGCCACGGTGCCGGACTGCATGTGCGACAGCCCCTGGCGCTTGCGCCCGACGCCGCGCACCACGCCGTGGCCTTCCTTGTCGATCTCGAAGACGAGCGCCTTGGCGAACTCCGTCCCGACATCGAGTGCGGTACAGGCCGCCAGGGCGTCCGGTCCGGGACGTTGGATGAGTCGCCGCCAGAACTCCATGCCGGCTATCCGGCCAGCCGCTCGGCGAGAGCCTGCCGCATCGCCTCGAGGGCGCTGGGCAGCCGATCGCGCCTGGTGCCACGCGCCTGGGCCATCTCCGGCCGGCCGCCGCCGCGCCCATCCATCAACGGCGCACCGGTGGCGATGAGGTCGCTCGCCGAGACACCGCGCTTCACGAGGTCATCGCTGACGGTGACGAAGAGCTGCGGTTCATCGGCCTCGAGCGCGAGCGCGATGACCCCCTCCCCGAGCGCGCCGCGCAGATCCTTGGCGTAACCCTTGAGCAGCTCCATCGAGTCGAATGGAGCGGCATACGCGACGAAGCGCGTTCCGTCCACCGACTCGGCCGTCCGGACGAGGTCCGACGGGCGGATGGGGCCGCCCGCGCCACCGGTCGAGCCGGCGCTCTGAGCCCGCTTCTCGAGGTCGCGGATGCGCTTGCGGAGTTCCTCGATCCGAGCGGGCAGCTGGTCCTGGCGCTGCACGCCAGCCGCGGCCGTCGCCCGGTCGAGCAGCTCGGAGCGCTCGTCGGCGAGCGTCTCGGCCGCATCGCCAGTGAGCGCCTCGATGCGCCGCATGCCCGAGCCGATGCTCCGGTCGCCCGTGATCACGAAACCGCCGATCTGGCCGGTCGCGCGGCAGTGTGTACCGCCGCAGAGCTCGTGGCTGTAGCCCTCGACGTGGATGGTCCGCACCGTCTCGGCGTACTTCTCGTCGAAGAACGCGTCGGCACCGGCGGCCACAGCCTCGGCCATCGTCATCGGCTCGACCCTGACCGCGCGATCGTCGCGGATGACGCCGCGGACCTCGTTCTCGATGGTGCGCTTCTCGTCCGTCGTCAGCGGCCGCTCGAACGGATAGTCGAAGCGCAGGTAGTCGGGCGTGACGAGCGAACCCGCCTGGCGGGCGGCCGATCCGACGGTGTTGCGCAGCGCTCGATGGAGCAGGTGGGTGCCGGTGTGGTTCCGCATCGTTCGCGCCCGGCGATCGGCATCCACCTCGGCGACGACCGGCTGCCCCACGGCGATCTTGCCGTGCAGCTTGCCGTGATGGACGATGAGCCCGCCGACCGGTCGCTGCGTGTCCTCGACGGTGAAGAGGATCTCGCCGCTCGTCGTGGCGCGGATGGCGCCGTGATCGCCGACCTGCCCGCCGCCCTCGGCGTAGAACGGCGTGCGATCGAGGACCAGCTCGGCATCCGCCGCAGTCGCGGCGCGCAGCTCGACCTCGGGACGTGCCTCGAGCGTTTCGTAGCTCGTGCCGTCGCGCAGGATGGCCACAACACGCGCGTCAGCGGTCAGGCTTTCGTAGCCGACGAACGTGGTGTCGCCGCTGCCCCGGGCGATGTTGTCGTAGAGACCCTGGAGCTCGGCCTGGCGTGAGAGATCCGCCTTCTTGCCGCTGCGGCTGCGGTCGCGCTGCTCGCGGAGGGCCGCCTCGAAGCCGCCGCGATCCACTCGCACGCCGTATTCGGCGGCCAGCTCGACGGTCAGATCGATGGGGAAGCCGTACGTGTCGTGCAGCCGGAACGCGATGTCACCCGCGAGGACCGGCGAATCGGCCGGCAGATGCTCCGCCAAACGGCCGATGATGCGCTCGCTTCCGGTCAGCGGGATGAGCGCCTCTTCCAGGTGGATGGTGCCCGCGTCGAGAGTCCGCGCGAAGCCCGATTCCTCGCGCAGGATGGCGCCGATGATGGTGTCTCGCCGCTCGTCGAGGTAGGGGTACGCGACGCGCATCGTGTCGATGACGACCTGCGCAGTCTCGGCCAGGAACGGTTCGTGCCGCCCGAGCAACCGGCCGTGGCGGACAGCGCGGCGGAGGATGCGCCGCAGGACGTAGCCGCGTCCCTCGTTGGCCGGCAGCACGCCGTCGGCGATGAGGAACGTGATGGCCCGCGAGTGATCGGCGATGACCTGGTAGCTGAAGCGCTCCGATTCGAACGCCTCGGGGTCGTGGCCGAGCAGCTCGCGCATCCGGGCGTGGATGGGCGTGAACAGGTCGGTGTCGTAGTTGGTCGGCACCTGCTGGACGACGCTTGCCAGGCGCTCGAGGCCCATGCCCGTGTCGACACTCTTGAACGGCAGCGGCAGACGCGCGCCATCGGACTGCTGGTCGAATTCCATGAACACGAGGTTCCAGATCTCCAGCCAGCGCGGACAGGTCTCGGAATGATCCGGGATGCAGTGCGGGCCCTCGCTGAACTCCACGCCTCGATCGAAGTGGATCTCGCTGCACGGGCCGCAAGGTCCGGTGTCGGCCATCCGCCAGAAGTTCTTGTCGTCGCCCTTGTCGACGTCACCCCACGTGGCCATCCGCTCGGGCGGAAGGCCGATCTCGTCGCGCCAAATGGCTCTGGCTTCTTCGTCGTCCTTATAGGTCGTCGCGGCGAGCCGCTCCCCGGGGATACCCATCTCCCTCGTCAGGAAGTCCCACGCCCAGTGGATGGCCTCGCGTTTGAAGTAGTCGCCGAAGCTCCAGTTGCCGAGCATCTCGAAGAGCGTGTGGTGGCGCGGCGTCCGGCCGACCTCCTCGAAATCGTTGTGCTTGCCGGCCACCCGCAGGCAGCGCTGCACGTCCACCGCGCGCTGGTACGACCGCGTCTCGACGCCGCGAAGCACGTCCTTGAACTGGACCATGCCCGAGTTCGTGAAGAGCAGCGTGTGGTCACCCGCCGGCACCAGGCTCGCGCTGGGCACGACCGTGTGCATCCGCTCGTCGAAGAAGTCGAGGTAGCGCTGCCGGATCTCGGCGGCCGGCCGAAACGGGATGCTCGGGTCCGGTCGTCGGTCCGCGGCGGATAGGTCGGGCATGCTCCTGAGTGTAACGACGGGCCGGCTCCGACCGCACCCCATTCAGGGGATGGGCGTGTAGCAGCCCCCGAAGACGCTTCCCTGCGCCAGGTACGGATCGGCGAACGTGCCCGCGTGCGACGTGATGCTCACCTGCGTCAGCGTCACGGTATCGCCGGCACGCGCGACGACGACGCCCTTCTCGTTCGCGAGGACCGCGTCCGGCTCGAAGCTCACGCTGAAGCCGGCCGGCCAGACGATGGAGATCCGCTGCCCATCGGTCGACCGCAGCCAGATCGGCTCGAGCGGGTCGGTCGGATCGCCCTCCAGCGTGCCCGTCACGGGATCGCCCACAGCGAACATCGGGCAGGCCACCGGACCGCCGTCGGGCGAGGTCACGAAAGCGAACGTTCGCAGCGCGGCGACCGTCTGGGATCCGCTCGGTGGCGCCATCGAGGCCGAGGCGCTCAGGGCGAGGCTGGGGGTCGGTGTCGGCGTCGGCGTCGGTGATGCCGCCGGCGAGGCGGTCGGTGCCGGGCTCGGTGGCACGCTCGGCGCGGCGCCGGGCCCGTAGCCGCTCGAGCAACCCGCGACGGCCAGCGCGGCGATCAGGCCGGCGGCGACGCGGAGCCTCATCGACGTGGTCACGACGGGCCCGGTCGGGAAGGACCGAGCGTGCTCGTCACGGCCACGACAAGGATGCCGGCCCACGCGAGCAGCGATGCGAGAAGCAGCGGGTAGTCGCCCATCCGGACCGGGTCCGGGATCCGTGCACCCAGCGCCTCTCCGGCGAGGGCCCCGAGGATCGCCGCCGCGAGGACGAGCGGCAGCCGGACGCCGATGGCGCCTCGGATGAGCACATAGAGCGCGGTATGGAAGACGCCGACGACCAGCGAGAGGATCACGCCCGGGCCGATGTCGAGGATGCTCACGGCCGTCGGCTCCCGGTCAGGCGATGCCGGCCGGAGTGGCGGCTGCCGGAGTGGCGGCTGCCCCCTCGGCCGCGCGCGATGCGCTCGTTCTTGCCGCGATCCGGCCGCCACCGATGACCACGTCGCCGTCATAGAAGACTGCCGCCTGACCGGGAGCCGGCGCCCAGGCCGGTCGTTCGAGCTCGACCTTCCATCGACCGCCGCGGTCGGGTTCGACCGAGCTGACCCGGTGGACGGTGCCGGGGACCGGCTCGGCGCGGTGGCGGATCCGGATCTGAGCGTGGAATCGATCACGCGCTGGCGGCCGGCCATCGACGAACGAGACGGCCTCCACCGCAAAAGCGCTGAGCTCGAGGTCCTCGCGTCGGCCCAGCGTCACGAGGTTAGCCGCAGCATCGATCTCGCTGACGTACCGCCGCTCGCCGAAGGCGACGCCAAGCCCGGTGCGCTGCCCGACCGTGTACGCCGCCGCACCGCGATGCTCGCCGACCGCGGCCCCTTCCTGGTCGATCAGCCGGCCCGGGGTCTCCTGCCAACCGGCGCGCGTCCGGAGCGCTTCGCGGTAGTCGCCGCCGGGCACGAAACAGATCTCCTGGCTCTCCGGCTTCTCGGCGGTGACGAGGCCGTGGCGGCGCGCAACGTCGCGCACCTCGGGCTTGGTCAGCTCGCCCAGCGGGAAACGGCAATGCGCGAGCTGGTCCTGGCGCAGCCCGTAGAGGAAGTAACTCTGGTCCTTGTTGGCATCGCGGCCGGCGAGCAGCCGGTAGTGCGGCTGATCGGGGGTCGGCGCCGCGACTCGCGCGTAGTGGCCCGTCGCCACCGCATCGCAGTCGTACAGCCGGCGTGCCTGACCGAGCAGCGCGCCGAACTTGACGTAAGTATTGCAATCCACGCACGGGCTCGGGGTGCGGCCATCGAGGTACGAGGCGAGGAACGGCTCCATCACGCCGGCCGCGAACTCGCGCTCCAGGTTCAGGACGTAGAACGGGATGTCGAGCTGCGCGGCAACGCGGCGGGCATCGTCGGCCGCGTCCAGGGAGCAGCAGCTCTTCTTGAACTCGCTGTAGGAATCGGCCACGTCGTGCAGGCGCATCCAGACGCCGACCGCCTCCGCGCCCGACTCGCGCACGAGCGCGGCCGCGACCGAGGAGTCGACACCGCCCGACATCGCGATGAGGATCCGTTCGGACATGGCGCTAGACGATGACTTCCTGGCCGAGCGGATCGGCGGTCACGGCGGCAGCAGCAGCGCGCATCCGGCCGAGCGTCTCGGGGATGATCGTTTCGGCGCGGGCGATCTCCTGATCGGTCGTCGTACGGCCGAGGCTGATGCGCAGCGCGCCGCGTGCCTCTTCCTCGGGATACCCCATCGCGGTCAGCACGTGAGACGGCTCGGTCGATCCCGTCGTGCATGCCGACCCGGTCGAGGTGCAGATGCCGTCGAGGTCGAGCGCCAGCGAGACCGAGACGCCGTCGGTGTCACGGGCGATGATCGACAGGTGGCCGGGCAGCCGTTCGCGCAGGTGGCCGGTCAGCTCGACCCCGGGCACGGCCAGGACCGCATCGCGCAGGCGATCGCGTTGCCGCCGCAGGCGCTTGTTGGTCTCGGCCCGCTCCTCGGTACACAGCTGGAACGCCGTCGCCATGCCGACCGCACCGGCCACGTTCTCGGTGCCGGCGCGGCGGTGTCGCTCCTGGGTCCCGCCCTGTTGCTGCGGCAGGATCGTCGTGCCGTGGCGCATCCAGAGCACGCCCATGCCCTTGGGACCCTCGAACTTGTGCGCGCCGAGCGAGATCAGGTCGACGTCGAGGTCGCGGACGTCGATGGCGATGTACGGGGCCGACTGGACCGCGTCGAGGTGGACCAGGATGCCCCTGTGCTGACGGATGGCGCGCACGAGGTCAGCGATGGGCTGGATGGTGCCGACCTCGTTGTTCGCGACCATCAGCGTGACCAAGATGGTGCGGTCCGTGATGGCGGCGGCCAGCTGGTCGGGATCGACTCGGCCGTACCGATCGACCGGCAGGATGACCGGCTCGAATCCGAACTTCTCCAGGTGGCGGACGGTATGGAGCGCGGCATGATGCTCGACTGCGCTGGTGATGATCTGGTTGCCGACGGCCTTGCCGGCCCATGCCGCGCCCTTGATGGCGAGGTTGATGGCTTCCGTCCCGCCGCCCGTGAAGATGACCTCGCGCGCCTCAGCGTTCATGGCGCGAGCCATGGTCTCGTGCGCTTCGTCGAGCGCCGCGCGTGCCCGCCGCCCTGCCGCGTGCGCCGATGATGGATTGCCGAACGTCTCGGTGAGCAGGGGAAGCATCGCCTCGAGCGCCTCGCGGCGAAGCGCCGTCGTGGCCGCGTTATCGAGGTAGATCATCGGCCGGATTGTACGCCGCGACGCCGGCCGCTCAGCGACGGGCTGGCTGTCCCGACTCTTCCCGCTCGGTGGCGCGGCGCAGGTCCTCGTCGCGACCGCGCTCGCGGCGGCGGTCGTGCATCGGCAGGACGCGCTTGCGGAGGCGGATCGTCTTCGGCGTCACTTCCACGAGTTCGTCCGTGGCGATGAATTCGATCGCGGACTCGAGCGTCATCGGCGGTGGCGGCACGAGGTGCAGCGCATCGTCGTGCGAGTGGGTCCGGATGTTGGTCAGTTTCTTGGTCTTGGTCGGGTTCACGTCCATGTCGCCCGAGCGCGAGTTCTCACCGACGATCATGCCTTCGTAGACCTCGACGTTGGCATCGATGAACATCGCAGCGCGCTCCTGGAGGTTGAACAGGCCATACGCGTTGGACTCGCCGATGCGATCGCTGACGAGCACGCCGGTCGTGCGGTGCGTCACGTCGCCCGCCCACGGCCCGTACCCCGCCCCGATCTGGTTGAGCAACCCGGTCCCGCGCGTCTCGGTCAGGAACTGGCCACGAAAGCCGATCAGGCCGCGCGTCGGGATGAGCGCCTCCATCCGCACGCGGCCGTCGGCGTCGGTCGTCATCTGCTCCAGCCGAGCCTTGCGGGCGGCCAGTGACTGGCTGATGGTGCCGATGAACTCGGGCGGGATGTCGGCGGTCACCCGCTCGTAGGGCTCGTGGACGTCGCCGTCGACCATGCGGAGGAGCACCTCGGGCCGCGAGACCTGCATTTCGAAACCTTCGCGGCGCATCTGCTCGATGAGGATCGCCAGCTGGAGTTCGCCGCGGCCACGCACCTCATACGTGTCTGGAGAATCGGTCGCCAGCACCTCGATGGAGACGTTGCCGAGCACCTCACGCTCGAGGCGCGCCTTGATCTGGCGGCTCGTCAGCAGGTTGCCGTCGCGACCCGACAGCGGTGACGTGTTGACGCCGAACGTCATCGAGAGTGTCGGCTCGTCAAGATCGAGGCGTGGCAACGGCCGCGGATCGGCCGGGTCGGTGAGCGTGTCGCCGATGGTCACTTCGGGCAGGCCGGCGACGGCCACGATCTCGCCCGGACCGGCCTCGGCGATGTCCTCGCGTTCGATGCCACGCGCCGTGGTCAGCGACGTCACCGTTCCCGTCAAGATCACCACGCGACCCGGCTCCACGCTGCCGTCGGTCGTCTCCGGGGCTTCCCGCACCACGGTGATGCGCTGGCCCATCCGGATCGTGCCGTTGCGGATACGCCCCACGGCCATGCGCCCGACGTAGTCATTCGCCGCGAGATTCGTGACGAGCAACTGCAGCGGATGGCCGGGCTCATGGATGGGAGCGGGCGTGTGTGCCACGAGGATGTCGAGCAGCGGCCGCAGGTTCTTGCCCGGCACCGCCAGGTCGGTCGTGGCGGTGCCCGTCTTGGCGTTGGTGTAGACGACCGGGAAATCGATCTGGTGCTCATCCGCCCCGAGGTCGATGAACAGGTCGTAGACCGCGTCCAGCACTTCGGCCGGCCGTGCGTCAGAACGATCGATCTTGTTGATGGCCACGACCACCGGCAGATGGCGCGCCATCGCCTTCTGGAGCACGTAGCGCGTCTGCGGCAGCGGCCCCTCCGACGCGTCCACCAGCAGCAGCACCGAATCGACCATCAGCAGCGTCCGCTCGACCTCGCCGCCGAAATCGGCGTGGCCAGGCGTGTCGACGATGTTGAACTTGATGTCGCCGTGCCTGATCGCCGTATTCTTGGCCAGGATCGTGATCCCGCGCTCACGTTCGAGCGGGTTCGAATCCATCACACGGGTTGCGACGGTCTGCCCCTCGCGAAAGACGCCGCTCTGCTTGAGCATCGCATCGACCAGCGTCGTCTTGCCGTGATCGACGTGGGCGACGATGGCAAGGTCGCGCAGGTCGTGCCGCGTCTCGACGTTCGCTGGCTCGGAGGCAGCGGCGGGCGCGTTCGGATGGTGGGCAGTCGTCATGGGGAGCGCCCATTGTCGCACTCTCGCACGCATCCCTCTGCCGAAGGGCGGGTATGCTCGCGCGGCCATGCCCGCCACCGTGTGTCCCTCGTGACCGTCGCCGCCGTGATCCTCGCCGCGAGCGTCGACTCGGCGCTGTCGCCGGCCGCTGGGCGGGCGGCCGTCCGCCGCATAGTCGAGAGTGCGTGGGCCGGTGGCGCGGTGCCCATCATCGTCGTCTCGCACGATCGGGACGGCGAGGTGGCCGCGGCCCTCTCGGGCTCCGGTGCCGTCCTTGCCGAGCCTGCGCCGCCGGCGGCCGGCCCCGTCGGCCAGATGGTGCGCGGCATCAAGGTCGCCCAGAACAGCGTCTCCGAGACGGACGCCGCGTTCATCTGGCCGGCGCACATGGTCTGGGTCGACGCCGAGACGATCACCTCCCTCATCGAGGGCCACGGAGCGGACCCGATGAGCGCGCTTCGCCCGACCTGGCATGGCGAACCGGGGTGGCCGGTGCTCCTTCCGCTCGATCGACTCGATCAGCTGGCGGCGTTGGCGCCCGACCGGATGCCCGACGAGTTGATGGCCGACCTGGCCGCGGGCGGCGTGGTCATCCGGCCGGTGGAGATGGGTGATCCGGGCGTGACGATCGACCGAGACACCGAGATCGACGACCTGCCGGCCTACGAGGGCCCGCCCGAGCCGATCGGCGGACCGCCGCCCGAGTGGGGTGCCGCTGCCGCGGAAGCCGGCGACGAGAACCCGCTGGAAGGACCGGCGCTCGCGCCCTACGAACCCGCCTGACCAGGGAACGGGTCGTATCGCTCGACCCACGGCGCGCGCCAAGCCGGTGCTTCTGACGGCTCCACGAAGTACATCGTTTCGCGGCGGATCAGGCGGCCGGAGAACTCGATGATGTTGGTGACCACGAATCGGTCGCCACCCGAATACGTGTTCAGGCCGGTGGCGACCCAGATGTTCCCGGCACCGGCGACCCGGATCGGGATGAGCATCGGTGAGACGGCCCAGCGCTCGCTCTCGGCGGCCGCCTTGCCCATGGCGACATCCGGGAAGCCGGGGTAGTTCCTGTGGATGGCCTCATCGGCTGCGTGGCTGGGGACACGCTCGCCGCTCTGCGGCCATTCGGCGGTCCAGCGGGGGTGGCGCATCGGCTGGAGTTTGTCGTAGGCCCGTTCCGAATCGAGGGTGACGTAGCGCTTCGCCAGCGTCTCGCCTTCCTCGGTCGTCATGGCGTGTTCATGCGGGATCTCCGTGGGCGGCGCGAACGGCTCGAAGCGTTCGACCCACTGTTCGCGCCACGCCGGCGCGGGGAACGCATGGCCGACGTACGTCGTGACATGCCCGACCTTGCCGCCGTGCAGCCCGATGGACTGCACCACGAACGCCGGAGGTTGGCCGTTGCTACGCTCGGCGGCGAATTCGACGACCCACAGGTCACCGTGGCCGAGCGTTCGTCGCAGGCGGGTCAGGATCGGTCGCGGCTGCGGATCGGCCGCGGCAATGGAGTGGCGGTTGGCGAGACCGAGGATGCGCTCACCGGACTGCGGCCACTCCTCGACGAAGGTGTCGGCGATGAGTCGATCGACCTTGTGCGGGTCCTCGTCACGAAGCGCCTCGACATAACGGTCGATCAACGCGCGACCCTCGTCAGGCATCCGGCTTCTTTCGCGGTTTCAGGGCCAGCCCGAGCTCGTCGAGCAGTGCCGGGTCGACGGGTGACGGAGCCTCGAGCATCAGGTCGGTCCCCGACTGCGTCTTCGGGAACGCCATCACCTCGCGGATGTTCGTCTGGTAGGTCAGCAGCGCCGCCCAGCGATCGATGCCGAGGGCGATCCCGCCGTGCGGCGGCGGGCCGTACTCGAACGCCTCGAGGATCCCGCCGAACTTCTCGCGTTGCGCCTTCTCCGAGTGACCCATCAGCAGGAACGAGCGCTCGAGCAGCTCGCGCCGGTGGATGCGGATGGATCCACCGCCGAGCTCCCAGCCGTTGAGCACGATGTCGTACTGCAGGGCTCGGGCCCGGCCGGCCGGGTCGCCGGGGCTCGGATCGGAGGGGTCACCCGAGCTCGTCGCCAGCAGCTCCTCGTCCTCGGGCAGGACTCCGCTGAACGGATTGTGCGTGGCGTCCCAGCGATGGCCGTCGGCGTCCCACTGGTACATCGGGAAGCGGTTCACCCACAGGTACGAGAGGACGTCGGGGTCGCCGAGGCCGAGGCGGGCGGCACAGTCGACGCGCAGTCGGCCGAGCGCCTCCTGGGCATGGATGTCGTCGCCGGCCACGATGAGCACGAGGTCGCCGGGTTTCGCGCCGACCGCCGCGACGATGGCCGCGGCGCGACCTTCGACCAGGAACTTGGCGATGGGCGAGCGGATCGTGCCGCCTTCCTCGAGGGCCATCCAGATGAGGCCGCGGGCGCCGTGCCGCTTGGCGTCTTCTGTCAGCTCATCGAGGCGCGAGCGCGGGGCACCGGCCATCCCGGGCGCAGCGAATCCGTACACCACGCCGCCCCCGTCCAGCGTCTCGTCGAAGACGCGGAAACCGCTGCCGGCCGCCACGTCGGCCAGCGAGTGGAGTTCGAGGCCGTAGCGGATATCGGGTTTGTCCGAGCCGTATCGGTCGATGGCCTCGCGGTAGGTCATGCGCGGGAAGGGGTCGTTGGCGATAGGCCGCTCGGGCGTCACCGATCGGCTGACCTCGATGACCATCCGCTCGACGAACGCCATCACGTCGGCCTCGGTCACGAAGCTCATCTCGAGGTCGAGCTGCGTGAATTCGGGCTGGCGATCGCCGCGCAGGTCCTCGTCACGCAGGCAGCGCGCGATCTGGAAGTAGCGATCGAACCCGCTCACCATCAGCAGCTGCTTGAGCTGCTGCGGGCTCTGCGGCAGGGCGTAGGCGCTGCCCGGCTGAAGCCGCGACGGGACGATGAAGTCGCGCGCCCCCTCCGGCGTGGCCTTGATCAGGAGCGGTGTCTCGATCTCCACGAAACCGGCCGCGTGATGGACCTCGCGGATGGCATGGACGAGCCGTGATCGAAGCAGCAGCCGCTTCTGCATCGGCTCACGGCGCAGGTCCAGGTAGCGGTACTTGAGGCGCAGCGCGTCGTCCACCTCGGCGTCGGGCTCGTTGATGGGGAACGGCGGCGTCTTCGCGGTCGAGAGGACCCGCAGGTCCTGGACTCGCAGCTCCACATCGCCGGTCGCCAGCTTCGCGTTCTCGGTGCCGGCCAGACGCTTGGCGAGCACACCCCTGGCACGGACCACGAACTCGGTCCGCACGTCAGCGCCGACGGTATGAGCTTCGGGCGCGTCGTGCCGGTCGATGACGACCTGGGTGATGCCGTACCGGTCGCGCAGATCGAGGAAGATCAACTGCCCGAGGTCGCGTCGGCGATGCACCCATCCGGCCAGCGCCACCTCGCGGCCGACGTGGGACAGGCGAGCGTCGCCGCAGGTGAGGTCGCGATAGGCAGTCTCCACGCCTCGAATGGTAGAGGATGGTCGCCCCGGGGTCGGCGTAGAGTGACGGTATGGCCGACAGCGTCCCTCAGCCGTTCCGTGGCTTTCGACCGGAAGCCCTGCAGTTCCTGGTCGACCTGTCGCTCAACAACGAGCGTGCCTGGTTCCAGCCGCGCAAGGGCGACTACGAGCGGCTACTCAAGGAACCGCTCGAAGCGTTATGCGGCGCGCTCGCCGAACGATTCGCGGATCGGGGCATCCCGATGGTCGCCGATGCCAAGCGGTCGCCGTTCCGGATCTACCGCGACACTCGCTTCAGCAAGGACAAGTCGCCCTACAAGACCAACATCGGGGCCGACTTCCCGTGGTCGGAAGGTCCCGAGACCACCGGCGACGAGCCGATCCACGGCCGCCCCGGCGGGTACTTCCACCTCTCCCCGACCGGGTCGTTCGTCGGCGGCGGCATGTGGCATCCCGAGCCACAGCGACTCGCGACCTGGCGGGCGTTGGTCGACGGCGATCCGGCTCGCGTGCACGCGGCCATCGACGACGCCGACTTCGTCAAGACTCACGGCGGCGTCAGCGGCGACGGTGAAAGCCTCAAGCGCGTGCCCGCCGGGTACGCCGCGGATCACCCCGACGCGGAGCTGCTGAGACTCAAGAACGTGGTCTTCGGACGCGAACTGACCGAGCGCGAGATCGGATCACCACGCCTGCCCGACCTCCTGTGCGATGCCTTCGCGGCGGCGGCACCTGTCTTCCGATTACTGGCTGCGCTCTAGCGTCGGGCAGCGAAGCGCCAGTTCAGCCGTGGCGGTGGCTCTTTGCCGCCCGCAGCAACTCGCGTCCGAGGTCAGCCCGCGCCACGACCCGCTGCGTACCTGCCTCGAGGTCGCGCAGCTGCACCTGGCCAGCATCGAGTTCGTCGCCGCAGATGACCGCGAAGTGGGCCCCATCCCGGGCCGCTCCCTCGAGCTGGCGCGACAGCTTCCGCACCGCGAGATCGGCCCTCGCCGAGACGCCCGCCGCACGCAGTTCCGTGGCGATGACGAGGCGCGTCGCCGTGTCCGACGGGTCGGCGCCGACGACCACGGCCGTCGGATGCGGCAGCGACGGCGCCACGACCCCCTGTTCGGTGAGCGCCAGGATCAGCCGGTCGATGCCGATGCCGAACCCGATGCCCGGCGTCGGCCGGCCGCCGAGCAGCTCCACGAGGCCGTCGTAGCGACCCCCTCCACCGATGGCGGATTGCTGGCCGTGGGCATCCTGTGGCACGAATTCGAACGTCGTGCGGGTGTAGTAGTCGAGCCCGCGCACGAGCCTGGGCTCGATGGTGCTGGCGATACCGATGGTATCGAGATGGGCGGTGACGCCGGCGAAGTGCTCGGCACACGGCCCGCACAGGCGCTCACCGATGGAAGGGGCCGCGGCGTTCAGCTCCAACATCACGGGTTCCTTGGAATCCAGGAGTCGCAACGGGTTGCGCTCGAGTCGGTTCCGCTCGATGGCCGGCAGCCGCGCTTCGTGTCGGCGGTAGTACGCGGCAAGATCGGCCACATAGGCCGGCCGGCACGCGGCGTCGCCGATCGAATTCAGCAGCAACCGTGGCTCGGCGAGACCCGAGTCGAGGTAGAACCGCCTCGCCAGATCGATGATCTCGGCGTCGACCGCCGGCCCGGGATCTCCGATGGCCTCGACATCGAACTGCCAGAACTGGCGGAAGCGACCCGCCTGCGGCCGGTCGTACCGGAACATCGGCCCGAAGGTGGCCAGGCGCACCGGTTGCGGCCACGTCTGCATACCGTGCTGGAGATAGGCCCGCACGATACCCGCCGTCGGCTCGGGGCGGAGCGCCCAACGCTCGCGTTCCTCGTCGCCGCGACCGGCCTGGACGCGGAACAGTTCCTTCTCGACGACATCGGTGACACCACCGACGCCGCGCTCGAAGACCTCGCTCTGTTCGAAGAGCGGCGTCTCGATGGGTTGATAGCCGTAGCGCTCGGCCAGGTCGGCCGCGATGCTCTCCAGGCGCGAGAATGCGGTCTTCTCGATGGGGAGCAGGTCGCGCGTGCCGCGCGGTGCCTGGAAGCGTGCCATTCGGCGAGTCTAGCGATGGAGCGATCGACCGTGAGTCGACGAGGCGAACGAGCTGGCTATCGGTTGCACGTGTGGCGCGTGTTGCGTGGCCCCGGCCAGCGCCTCCTCCTGCCGGAATGGCTTGCCATCACCATCGGCCGGCACATCTTCGCGTGGCGCCGCCTCGATGACGTCGAACTCGCCCACGAACTCGCGCACGTCGAGCAGTGGCGGCGCTACGGGATCACGTTCGCGGTGCGCTACCTGTGGGCCTCCCGGCGCATCACCCGCGCCGGCGGCGACGGCTATCGCGACAACCCGTTCGAGGTCGAGGCACGAGCCGCAGCCGATGCGCTCCGCCAGCCCCGCCCGTGAACGCTCAGTTCAGGTCGCGCTGCACCGAGTAGACGTCGCGCAACTGGTCGAGCCGCGCCATGACCCTGGCGAGCTGCGAAACAGACGTGACCTGCAGCGTGGCCTGGATGGTGGCGCGATGGTCGGCGTGCACGGTCACGTTGGCGGCGATGATGTTGATGTGGTCGCCGGCCACGACGTTGCTGATGTCGGAGAGCAGCCCCGGTCGGTCGTAGGCCTCGAGCCGGATGGCGATCGGGTACGTCTGCTGCGCCTCGGTCTCCCAGTCGACCTCGATGAGGCGTGAGACCTCGCGCTCATTGACGATGGTCGGGCAGGTCCGGCTGTGGACCGTGACGCCCCGACCGCGCGTGACGAAGCCAACGATGGGGTCGCCCGGGATGGGGTTGCAGCACTTGGTGAAGCGGACCATCAGGTCACCGACGCCGTTGACGCGGACGCCTCCGGTTCGAGCAGGCGGCGGCGGCGCGAGCTGCGGCAGCACGGCCTGGTTGGCGTCGTCGGCGACGCCCAGGCGCATGACCACCTGCTGGGTGCTGACCGCGCCGTACCCGACCGCCGCGTAGAAGTCGTCGAGCGTCGGGTAGCGGTACGCCTCGGCCATCTCGATGAGCTTGTCCTGGCCGAGCTTCTCGAGCGAGGTGCGGGCCAGCCGACGGAGCTCGCGGTCGAGCGATTCCCGGCCGTGGACGATGTTCTCGTCACGCTCCTGGCGCTTGAACCACTGCCGGATCTTCTCCTTGGCGTGATTGGTGCGGACCTTATCCATCCAGTCACGCGACGGGCCGTGGGCCGCCTTCGTGGTGACGATCTCGACGATGTCGCCGTTCTGGAGCTTGTAGTCGAGCGGCACCAGGCGGTTGTTGACCTTCGCGCCGATGCAGGCATGGCCAACGTCAGTGTGGATGCGGTAGGCGAAGTCGATGGGCGTCGCGCCGGCGGGTAGGTCCTTGACCGCGCCCTTCGGCGTGAAGACGAAGACCTGGTCCTGGAAGACATCGAGCTTGACGCCCTCCACGAACTCGGTCGCATCCGATACGTCCCGCTGCCAATCCATGAGCTGGCGGACCCAGGCGAGCTTCGCGTCATACGTTCGATCGGACCGGCCGCCGGGACCGTCCTTGTAGCGCCAGTGCGCCGCGATGCCGATCTCCGAGACCTGATGCATCTCGTGGGTGCGGATCTGGACCTCGAGCGGCTTACCCTCGAGGCCGACGACCGCGGTGTGGAGGCTCTGGTAGTAGTTGTTCTTGGGCATCGCGATGTAGTCGTCGAACTGCCCGGGGATGGGCCGCCAGAGCGAGTGGACCACGCCGAGCGCCGCGTAGCAGTCCTTGAGTTCATCGACGAGGACGCGCACGGCGTGGATGTCGTAGATCTCGCTGAGGGTGGCGTTCTTGCGCTGCATCTTCTTGTAGATGCTGGCGATGTGCTTCGGTCGACCGGACAGTTCCGCCTTGACGCCAGCGGCGGCGAGCGCCTCGCCGAGGACGTGCATCGAACGCTGGACCAGCAGCTCGCGCTGCCGGCGGTGCGTCTCGAGCTGCGCGGTGAGCGATGCGAACGTCTCGGGTTGGAGCACCTTGAACGACAGGTCCTCCAGCTCCCACTTGATCTGCCAGATGCCGAGACGCTCGGCGAGCGGGGCATAGATCTCGGCCGTCTGCTTGGCGATGCGCAGCTGCTTCTCGAGCGGCAGCGCGGTCAGCGTGCGCATGTTGTGGAGCCGGTCGGCAAGCTTGATGAGGACGACGCGGATGTCCTCGGCCATCGCCAGGAACATCTTCCGGATGTTCTCGGCGGCCTGTTCCTCGTGCGTTCGAGCCGATCCGAACCGGGACAGCTTGGTGACACCGTCGACCAGCCGCCCGACCTCAGCGCCGAAGCGCTCCTCGACGTCGGCGACCGAGAAGTCGGTGTCCTCCGGGATGTCGTGGAGCAGCGCGGCCTGGACGGCGACGGCATCCAAGCCCATCTCTGCGAGGATCTGCGCTACGGCCAGCGGGTGCGTGATGTAGGGCTCGCCGCTGGCGCGATGCTGGCTCTGATGCGCCTCGCGCGCGAAGCGGTACGCCGCGCCGATCGGCGCCAGGTCCTGCTGCGGGTGGTGGACGGCCACTTCCCGTTCGAGGCGCCGCTCGGCGGCGTCGAGGGCGCGCGTGGTGAACGCGCCGGGGGTGGACGCGCGGCGGCGCTCGGGCCTGACCTCGCCCTTCGCGGATGCGGGTCCTGCTGTGGCGGCCGCCGGTCGCTTCGTGGGGAGCGGCTGGATGGCCATCGCCGGTCCAGTGTACCGTGACCCTCCCGCCGGCCGAACCGCCGCCGGCCGATCGTCCACGACGCTACCGAGACCGATGCTCCGCCACCCGGTCGCTCACGCCGACGAGCCGCGCCTCCGCCGCTCCGCCTTCGCGCTCGCGGCCGTGTTCCTGCTGGCGGGCTGTGCCTCGACGCCCATCCCGCCGAGCAGCGCTTCCCCGACGGCGCCCCGGGCCAGCGCTGGTGCCTCGCCCTCGGGGTCGTCACCAGCGATCATCGGCGCCAGCCCGACCCCGTCGCCTACCGACACGACGGCCGCCCCGACACCGACGTCGCCCTTTTCGCCAACACCGACGCCCAGCGCCACGCCGGGTCCGACCCCGACACCTGCGCCGACGCCGATCCCCAAGGGCCTCGTCCCGGCGACCATCAGCCCAGAACTCTCAGCCGCCCTCCAGGCGACCGTCGACGCGGAGCGGGCCGCCATCCCCGTGCCGGGCATCTCGGTGGCCATCCGCTTGGCGTCCGGCGAGGTGTGGACGGGCGTATCGGGCAACGCTGCCCTGAGCCCCGACCGACCGGTCACGCCGGAGACCGAGTTCGGCATCGCGAGCATCACCAAGACGTTCGTCACGGCGGTGGTCATGCAACTCGCGCAGGAAGGCGCTCTCTCCCTCGACGACCCGCTCGCCAAATACCTGCCCGATTACCCGCAGGCGGCCGATATCACGCTGCGCATGCTGCTCTCCCACACGGCCGGCATCTTCGACTACTTCACCAGCCCGAAGTACGTCGGCGAGGTCTACGCCGACCCGACCCGTGTCTGGACCTTCAAGCAGATCCTGTCGCTGGTGGGCAAGCCGTATTGCGATCCCGGCACCTGCTACCACTACTCGAACACGGACTTCGTGCTGCTCGGCAAGGTGGTCGAGTTGGCCACCGGCGACACCATCGCGAACGAGATCCGGCGGCGGCTGATCGACCCGCTCCATCTCCGCCACACTGTCTTCCAGCCCGATGAGCTGCCCGCGGTCGACGCTGCGCACGGGTTCCTCGGCGACAAGCATGGTTTCCAGGACCAGACCGGTGACAGCCCGGTCATCGCCAACATGTCCGCGGTGACGGTCGCGTGGTCTGCCGGGGCGATGGCCTCGACGCCCACCGACCTTGCCGACTGGGCCAGTGCGCTGTACGGCGGTCAGGTCGTGTCGGCCGATTCACTCGCCCAGATGCTGACCTTCACGCCGGGGGCTGAGTACGGCCTCGGCACCCATGAGCACGTCTACGGCGGGCGGTTGGCGGTCGGCCACTACGGCAGCATCCGCGGTTTCGTCGACGAGATGTGGTACTTCCCGGCCGATCGCCTATCCATCGTGGTATGCACCAACCGCAGCCAGATCTTCGTCCACGGCGCGGTACGCGACATCCTGAAGACGCTCGTCGGCCGCTGACCGATCGAGCGGCGCTAGGCGAGTTCCTGGAGCGCGGTCCGGGCCGCGGTCGCGTCGTCCCAGGGGATGGCGTGGTCGCGCATCTCGATGGTCTGCTCGTGGCCCTTGCCGGCGAGCAGCACCACGTCACCGGGACGTGCCATCTCCAACGCCCGGGTGATGGCGACGGCACGATCGGCGATCAGCCACAGGTCGTGGTCGCGGCGCTTGCCGACCGACTCCGCCCCGGCCGCGATCTGGTCAAGGATCGCTTCGCGGTCCTCGGAGCGTGGGTCCTCGTCGGTGATGACGACGAGGCGGCAGCGTTCGCCCGCCGCACGGCCCATCATCGGGCGCTTCTGCACGTCACGATCACCCGCGGAGCCGAAGACGGCGATGAGCCCGCCTCCGCCGGCCGCGGCCATCGGACCAAGGCTCTCGAGCACCTTGGTCAGGGCTTCGGGCGTGTGGGCGTAGTCGACGATGACGCTGAACGGTTGGCCCTCATCGATGCGCTCCATCCGACCGCGCACGCCCGCCATGTCCGCCAGCGCCGCGCGGACGGTTGCCGGGTCGAGCGAGAGCGCCTCGCCAACGCCGATCGCCGCCAGAGCATTGTGGACGTTGAAGCGACCGGCCAGGCGGAGCGTGACCGGCGCACGCCACCGCGGCGTCTCGACATCGATGGACATGCCGCCGGCTCGCTCCCGCACGGACGTGGCACGGACGTCGGCCGGGGCGGAGGGATCAGCTCCGTAGGTGATGAGGCGCGCGCCCGCATCGCGCGCCGTGCCGATGAACTCGTCCGCCCAGCGGTCGTCGCGATTGATGACGGCGCTCTTGCCCCAGCCCTTGTCCGGATTCGCTGCGCTGACCGCGAGCTGCTCGAAGAGCCGCCGCTTGGCAGCGCGGTACGCCTCGTGCGTGCCGTGGAACTCAAGGTGCTCG
This sequence comes from Chloroflexota bacterium, assembly GCA_003169735.1. Taxonomy (GTDB): domain Bacteria; phylum Chloroflexota; class Limnocylindria; order Limnocylindrales; family CSP1-4; genus Palsa-1032. Next base: position 44,485 of record PNAP01000107.1, read on the forward strand.
TGGGTCAGGTTGGTCAGGACCGCCACGTCGTACGCAACCTCGCTGGCGCGGTCCTGGGCGAGGCCGTGCGAGGTCGACTCGATGACCGCGAATCCGTCACCCGCCGCCACCATCGCCGCCAGGTGTGCCTGTAGTTCGGGCGCCTCTGGCGTCGTCGCGCGGCCGGGATTCCCGAGACTTCGCCCACCGACGACGACGTCGATGGTCCCGACCAGGCCCGTCGGCTGGCCACACGTTTCGAGCATCGCGCGAACGAGATGCGCGGTCGTCGTCTTGCCGTCGGTCCCGGTGATGCCGACGATACCGAGGTGCCGGCTCGGGTCGTCGTTGACCCAAGCCGCCACGAACGCCAGGGCCGGACGAGCGGCACGCACCAGGAGTTGCGGCACCGCGACACCGGCCACGAAACGCTCGGCGATGAGCGCCGGCGCGCCCGCCGCGACCGCGTCTCGCGCGAACGCGTGGCCGTCCTCGTGCTGACCCGGCACCGCCACGAACACCGTGCCCGAGGTCACGCGCCGCGAATCATGGCTCACGCCGAGGACCGCGATCTCCGAGAGCGGCCGAGACCCGGCGGCATGGGCGGCGCGTAACAGGCCCCTCCCCTCGAGCGCCGCCACGAGCGCGGCCAGGGTGTGGGGGCGCTCGCCGCGAGCGTCAGGAAGAGGCACCGACCGAGTCTAGCGCAGCGTCCTCGACCGTCCGGCCGCCTGCCGCCGCGCCAGCGGCGACGGTGCCACCAGCTGCCGTCCCCGCCTCCCCGCCTATACTCCGGAAGCGAAAGGGAGGACCGATGGCCATCGAAACGACGGACACCGCAAGCGTCATCCGTGCCTGGCTCCACGAGCACGTCACGGGCAGCCTCGAGGTCCCCGACGACTACGAGCTCATCGCCAACGGTCTCCTGACGTCGCTCCAGACGGTCGAGCTGGTGCTCTTCCTCGAGCAGCGGTTCGGTATCGAGGTCACCGACGACGAGTTCGTCGAGGAGAACTTCGGCACGGTCGGAGCCATCACCGCGCTGGTGGTGCGCAGGACCGCGTGACCGCGCTTCCCGAGTTCAGACTCGACGACTTCCTCCGAAACTCCGCCGGCACCTCGCCGAACCACCTCGCCGTCATCGATGGCGCCGCCGAGTACACGTATGCCGACCTCGCCCGCGCCACGGACGCGATGTCGGCCGCGCTCATCGAGGCCGGCGTCGCCAAGGGCGATCGCATCGGCATCTACATGGAGAAATCGTGGGAGGCCATCGTCGGCTGCCTGGCGGCGTCGCAGGCGGGCGCCGTCTTCGTCAACGTCAACCCCGGCCTGAAGCCGGCCCAGGTCGCCTACATCGTCGGGGATGCCGACATACGGGTGATGCTCGGCGACTCGGACAAGCTCGACGCGCTGGAGCCGGGAACGATCCAGACGGCGTTCTACAAGGGTCGCCGCGTGCCCGAGGGCGACGCCACCGACCTCGCCGAGGTGCTGTCCGGGAGCGGTGATGGCCGGCGGCGCGTGGCGCTCGAGACCGATCTCGCCACGATCCTCTACACCTCCGGGTCGACGGGCATGCCCAAGGGCGTGGCGTTCAGCCAGCGCAACCTGGTGGTCGGCGCGCAGATCGTGTCGCAATACCTGGAGAACACCGCCGAGGACCGTATCCTGTCGGTGCTGCCGTTCAGCTTCGACTACGGGCTGAACCAGCTCACCACAGCGCTGCGCGTCGGGGCGACGCTGATCATCCAGCACTCGCGACTGCCTGGCGACCTGCTGCGCGGCCTGCGCCGCCACCGCGCGACCGGCGTGGCGGGCGTGCCGCCGGTCTGGTCACTGCTGCTGCGCAACACGACGTCGCTCGAGGCAGAACCGCTCGAATCCCTCCGCTACATCACGAATTCGGGCGGTCGCATCCCGCAGGCCAACCTCGATGAGATGCGACGCCTCCTTCCCCGCACCCGGATCTTCCTGATGTACGGCCTCACCGAGGCATTCCGCTCGACCTACCTGCCGCCCGAGGAGATCGACCGCGGCTCTGAGTGCATCGGCAAGGCCATCCCGAACACCGAGATCCTGGTCATCAAGGACGGCCGCGAGTGCGCCCCGGACGAGGTCGGTGAACTCGTGCACCGCGGCCCGACCGTGGCCATGGGCTACTGGGGCAAGGAGGAGGAGACCCGCCGGGCGTACCGGCCGAATCCACTTGCGCCGCCTGAGCTCTTCGAGATCGAGCGCGTCGTCTACTCGGGCGACCTCGTCCGCAAGGATGCCGACGGCTACCTCTATTTCGTCGGCCGCAACGACGCGATGATCAAGTCGATGGGCTACCGGATGAGCCCCGACGAGGTGGAGAACCTGCTCATCGCGTCGGGTCTCGTGCGCGAGGCGTGCGCCTTCGGCGTGCCCGACCCGGATCTCGGCCAGCTGCTGATGGCCGTCGTCTCGCTCAGGGACGGCGTGCCCGAGAGCGCGGCCGAATCGATCCGCGAATACGCGATGAAGAACGGCCCCGTCTACATGACGCCCAGGGAGATCATCGTCCTCGCCGAGCTGCCACACGGCACGACAGGCAAAGTCGATCGGCGGGCCATCGGCGACACCTACGGCGCGAAGTGAGCGCGGCGCAGACCGAGAAGGCACGTGCCCTGGTGGCGCGCTTCGGGAGCGGCCCCGAAGGGGAATTCGCGCCGTCAGGGATGCGCGTCGGCAAGATCGCCGAGCAGTACGGGACGCCGTTCTACCTGTACAGCTCGGAGATGATCACCGAGCGCATCGGTCGCGTCCGGGAGGCGCTGGGGACGGAGGTCTCGTATTCGGTCAAGGCCAACCCGAGCCTCGCCATCGGCCAGCTGGTCGCTGCCGTGCCGGGCGCCGGCGCCGAGGTGGCGTCGTCGGGCGAGCTGGCAGTGGCGCTGGCCGCGGGTTTCGCGCCGGTGGACATCATCTTCGCTGGGCCTGGCAAGACCGATGACGAGCTCGGCCGGCTGGTCGATACGGGGATCTTCGCCGACAACGTCGAGTCGCTCAATGAGATCGAGCGGCTGGCGGGCATCGCCCGGGCGAAGGGACGCCGGGTCGGCGTCGGCCTCCGCATCAATCCGACCAACCAGTTGATGGGGTCGCAGATGCGGATGGGCGGGACGGTCTCGCAGTTCGGGATCGACCAGGCCGAATTGGCGACCGCGGTGGAGCGGGTGCTCGCCCATCCGGAACTGATCCTGCGCGGCGTCCACGTCTACACGGCGACACAGGTGTTCGAGCCGGAGCCGCTGCTCGACCACTGCCGGAACATCCTCGACATCGCGCTCCGGACAGCCGACTTGGCCGGTGAGCCGCTCCAGATGGTCGACTTCGGCGGCGGCTTCGGCGTGCCGTACTTCGACAAGCTCGTCGAATTCGACCTGGAGCGCTTCGGCGCCGGCTTCCGCGAGCTGCTCGCCGCGCATCGCGCCGACCCGCGGCTGGCCGGCTGCCGCTTCATCTTCGAGTTGGGCCGCTATCTCGTGGCCGACGCCGGCATCTATGTGACGCGCGTGGTCGATGTCAAGGAAGCCCGCGGCAAGACCTTCGTGGTGACGGACGGCGGCATGAACCACCACCTGACCGCGACCGGCAACATGGGCCAGGTCTTCCGCAAGTCCTTCCCGCTGCTCAACCTGTCGCGGATGGACGGCGAGCAACAGGAGAGCATCACCGTCGCAGGTCCGCTCTGCACGCCGCTCGATTCGTTCGGCTCGGACCTGACGCTGACGACGCCCAAGGTCGGTGATCTGATCGGCGTCTTCTACAGCGGCGCCTACGGCTACAGCGCCAGCAACCTCGCCTTCCTCAGCCACCCGACCCCGGCCGAGGTGCTGCTCCATGAGGGAGAGGCGCGTCTGTTGCGCGCCGCCGGCGCCGTCGAGGCCGTCCTGATGGGGCAGATCCCGCTCACCTGACCGCTGACAGCCCAAGCGACAGGCCGATCGGCCCTCGACGGTCCCGCCTTTACCGCTTAGCATCGCCCAAGCGTGAGGTAGCGTGATGGTGCCCGTAAGCATCCCAGCGGATCGGATGTCTGGAGCACGCCGCAGGGCGTGGCGGACCGGAGCACTGCTCATGACGGTCCTGGGACTGACGGCTATCGTGTGGCCCATAGCCGGACTCGCTACTGGGGAACCAGGCGGCTGGGGGTTTCTTGTCCTCGGGCTTCCCCTGCTCGTAGTCGGCATCGGCGCGCTGAGAGGTGTCCGCCTCATGCGAATCGTCGGCCCACTCGGCGCCTTCTGTTGCGCCGGTCTGCTCGCCTACATTGCGACGACTCCTCTGCGTGACGTCAGTCCACCGCCGGGAGTCCCGGACACTCGGTCTGTCGAGCCGGAGTCGATGCTCGTCGGGTTCATGTTCTTGGCCTCCGCGCTCCTGCTCACCGTAGGAGCGCCCGACAGGAGGTCGTAGGGGACCTCAGCCAGAGACCGCGACCGCTTCGGCCATCAGCTTCAGTTCGCGTCGGACCCGTCGCGATGGAAGAGTGAGGCGACGAGGCCGAAGGCACGCGGCAACTCGGGGAGACGGACCAGACGGGCGTACAGCAGATAGAGCGCGCCGCCGACCGTGCTGGCGGCCACGATCTCGAAGAGCAGCGCGAGTTTGCCGGGATCGGTGCCGACGTACGTCTCGATGACATGCACCACAACGTACGCGGCGCCGCCCGCGATGACCCCGCCGAGGGCCAACACGGGGATGACCCGCAGGAGGCCGAACAATTCGAGCGTCGGGAGCTTTCGACGCAGCATGATGATCAGGAAGAGGGCCTCGCTCCAGTCGCCGAGCACGACGCCGAGTGCCAGGCCGAGCAGGCCGAGGAAGCTGACCGTGGCGATCGAGACCGTGACACTGACCACGACGCAGAGCAGCACACCGACGAGTGGCGTCTTGGTGTCCTGGGCCGTGAAGAACGCTCGTGCCAGCATCAGGCACAGGGCGTCGGCGGTCATGCTCGCCAACAGGACCGCGAGCGTCTGGGCGGTCAGGTCGAGCGAGGCCGGGTCGAACGCGCCATACCCGAACAGCAAGCCGACCACCTGCCGGCTGATGACCATGCCGACGATCGAGAGGAAGAGCGAGACGAACACCAATAGCCGCACCGAGCCAACGAGCAGCGACCCGAACGACCGAAGCTCACCCGCCGCCATCGCCCGCGACATCGCCGGCAGCATCAGGACCCCCAGCGGCAGGCCGATGATGCCCAGCGGGATGACGAAGATCGTGAAGGCGATGTTGTACATGGTCACGGCACCGACCGCCACCACCGTCGCCAGCGTCGTGTTGACGATGAAGACGATCTGCCCGGCCCCGAGTCCCAACGCGCGAGGGATGAGCAGGTTCAGGATGCGGCGCGCGGCTTTGTCGGTGAGGTCGAGCACGAGGTCGTAGTGCAGCCACTGGCGGAGCGGCCGCAGCTGGACCGCGATGTGCAGGAATGCCCCGAGGACGACGCCGACGGCGAGCGAGTCGATACCCAGCATCGGCGACAGGAAGATCGCGCAGCCGATGATCGCGACGTTGTAGAGCATCGGCGCGATGGCAGCGGCGGCGAATCGCCCGTGCATGTTCAGCACCGATCCGGCCACCGCGCCGAGTGCCAGGAGGATCGGCGCGATGAGCATGATGCGAGTCAGCCGGATGGTCAGCTCGGTCGTGACCGAGTCGAAGCCCGGCACCAGGAAGGGCACGATCTGCGGCGCGAACACGGCCATCGTGATGGAGAACGCGACGAGCACCAGCAACATCGTGTTGATGACCGTCGAGATGACCTTGTCGGCGCGCTCGTTCTCGCCGTCGTGCAACAGGCCGGCGAGCACGGGCACGAGCGCCGAGCTGATGGCGCCGGCGGCCACGAGCTGATAGATCAGATCCGGGATGCGGAAGGCCGAGAAATAAGCGTCCAGCTCCGACCCGGCGCCGAACAGGTTGCCGACCACGACGAGGCGCACCCAGCCGAGAACGCGGGAACCGAAGTAGGCGGCGACGACGACGACGCCCGCCCGGGCCAGGTTGCGTGCCGTCACGGCTGGTGCTGGCGAGGACCGATGGTCGAGCGGGGATGCGCATCCCGATAGGCCGAGCGGAGGCGCGCCGGCGAGACATGCGTATAGATCTGGGTCGTGGCCAAGCTCTCGTGGCCGAGCAACTCCTGCACGACCCGCAGGTCCGCGCCACCTTCGAGCAGGTGGCTTGCGAAGGAGTGGCGCAGCGTGTGGGGCGTGGAACCCTCGGACACGCCGGCCATCCGGAACAGCCGGTCGATGCGGTAGCGCAGACCACGCACCGAGAGCGGATCGCCGGCGTTATTGAGGAACAGGATGCCCGGATCGGCACCGAAGGCGTGCTCACGGAGGCGCGGCCGCCCGTCGGCGAGATAGATGGTCAGCGCCTCGACCGCGGGCCGGCCAAGCAGTCCGGCTCGTTCCTTGCGGCCCTTGCCGAGGACGCGCAGCTCGCCGCGCCGCAGGTCAAGGTCGCTCAGGCGAGCGCCGGCCAGTTCGCTGATGCGCAGGCCGGCGCCGTACGCCGTCTCGACGATCGCCCGATCGCGGAGCGTCAGCGGATCGCTCGGGTCGGCGGCACGCGACCCGGCGGAGAGGGAGCGCCGTGCGCGTGAGCCGCCGACCGCGTCGAGGATCTGCTCGACCTCGCCGATGTCGAGCACGGACGGCAGGCGGCGCGGCAGCCGCGGGGTCGTCACCGCGCCCCACGGATCGCCTGTCACCCAGCCCTGACGCCGCGCGTAGCGATAGAAGGAGCGCAGCGCCGCGAGGCGGCTGCTGATGGAGCGGCGCGCCAGGCCGTCGGCATCGAGCGCGGAGAGGAATGCCCGCAGCTGCCGGCGAGATGGATCGGTCCAGTCGCGGCCGTCCTCGGGGTGTTCGGTGAGCCAGTCCAGGAAGCGGGTCACGCCCGTGGCGTAGGCGCGGCTGGTATGTGGCGAAGCGTCGCGCGCGGCGAGAGAGCCAAGGAACGCGTCACGGGCGGCCTCGCCGCTTCGGTCGCTCCCTGGTGCGTTCACGCCGCGTCGGCGGCAGGCGGAGTGGCGGGACGCGATCGCTTGACCGGGGCGCGGCGGGTGGCAGGTTTGCGCACCGTGGCCGGCTGGCTCCGTTTTGCTGTGCCACGACCCCCGGCGAGGCCTGCGGGGCCCGGCGGTGGGCCGCCGGCCACGGCGCTGGCTGAGCCTCGACGCCGTGTCGCCAGCGCCCCGAGGTTCGGTGGGCCGCCGGGCAGCTTCTCGCCGACGACGATCGGATCGGGCAGGTCCACCTCGGCGCCACAACGCAGGCAGATGCCCGTTTCGCCGTTGCGTGCCACGGGGCCGCCATCGGCATCGTGGAGCGCCCCGACCGGTTCGCGGCTCGTGGTGAAGTCGCATTTGGGGTAACGCGAGCAGCCCCAGAAGACGCTGCCCGTCCGTCGCGCCCTTCGCGACGTGATGTGGCCCTGTCCGCATTTGGGGCACTCCACCTCGAACGGCAGGGGCGGAGGGGGTGGCGGCCCGGTCTTCTTGATGTAATCGCAGTCGGGATAGCGAGAGCAGCCCGCAAAGACGCCGAACCGACCGCGTCGCGCGACAAGCTCGCCCTCGCCGCACTGCGGGCACTTCTCGCCGACCCCTTCGACGGGCGCCACGTCCGGCTCTTCGCCGGGGAGCGGCCGCGATTCCTTGTGCTCCGGATAGAGCGAACACGACAGGAAGCGGCCGTTGCGGCCGAGCCGGATGACCATCGGGTGGCCGAGCGAACAGACCTCGTCGGTCGTCTCGGTCGTGAAGTCGGCGCGTTTCAGCTCGCGGCGCTTGAGATCGACCAGCTCCTTGAGCGGTCCGTAGAACTCGCGCAGGAGCGGCACCCATTCGCGCTCGCCACGGGCGACCTCATCGAGTCGCTCTTCCATGCGCGCGGTGAACTCCAGGTCCACGAATTCACCGAAGTGCTCCACGAGCAGGTCGGTCACGATCTCGGCGACCAGCTCCGGACGCAGGCGACGCTCGACCACGACGACGTAGCCCCGATCGACGATGGTCGAGATGGTCGCTGCGTAGGTCGAGGGGCGGCCGATGCCGTGCTCTTCGAGCGCCTTGATCAGCGTCGCCTCGGTATAGCGCGGCGGTGGTTCGGTGAAGTGCTGCGTCGGCGCCACGTCGCGCACATCGGCCACGTCGCCCTCGGCGAGCGCCGGCAGCCGTCGCTCGGCCTCCTCCTCATCGTCGTCGTCGCGGCCTTCCGTGTAGACGCGCGAGAAACCATCGAAGAGCGTCCGTGTCGCCGAGGCGCGGAGGCCGTACCGGTCGGCCGCCTGAAGGTCGACCGATGTGGTCTCGAGCCGCTTCTCGGTCATCTGCGAGGCGATGGCGCGTTGCCAGATCAGTCGGTAGAGCCGGAGTTCGTCCGACTTCAGGCCGTCGGCGAGCGAATCGGGGTCGCGCCTGAAGCTCGTCGGACGGATCGCCTCGTGCGCCTCCTGGGCGCCCTTGGACTTCGTCTTGTAGACGCGGCCCTTGGGCATCGTGTACTCGGCCCCGAAGCGGTCGCTGATGACTGTGCGTGCCTCGCCCATCGCCACGCCGGCCATTGCCACCGAGTCGGTGCGCATGTAGGTGATGAGTCCGGTCGGCTCGCCGTCGAGCTCGATGCCCTCGTAGAGGCGTTGGGCGACCGACATCGTGCGTTTCGGGCTGAAGCCGAGCTTGCGGCTGGCTTCCTGCTGGAGCGTGCTCGTCGTGAACGGAGGCGCCGGGCTGCGCTTGCTCTCGCGGACCGTGACCTTCTCGACCAGCGCCGTGGCGGCGCGAAGCGCCCGCGCGTGTCTCTCGGCCCCGTCGCCGTCGGCGATGACCACGTCGTCCTTGCCGATCTCACCGCCGCGCGCAAGGGCCTTGCCGTCGATGCGCGCGAGTTCGGCCGTGAATGTCTCGCCGTCCTTCGTGGTCAGCGTCACCTCGAGCGTCCAGTACTCGCGGGCGGTGAACGCATTGATCTCGCGCTCGCGTTCGACGACGAGCCGCACGGCGACGGACTGGACGCGTCCCGCCGAGAGACCGCCGCGCACCTTGCGGGAGAGCAGCGGACTGAGCGTGTAGCCGACGAGTCGATCGACGATGCGGCGCGTCTGCTGCGCGTCGACGAGGTTGACGTCGATGGCGCGCGGATGCGCGAAGGCATCGCGGATGGCGTGCTCGGTGATCTCACTGAAGGTCACGCGGCGCTGTTTCGCGGCCGGCACGTGCGCGGCTTCGGCCACGTGCCAGGCGATCGCCTCTCCCTCACGGTCGAGGTCGGTCGCGAGGTAGACGGAGTCGGCCTTGCGCGCCTCGCGCGTGATGCGCTCGACCTGCACGCGGCGATCGTCCGTCACCACGTACTCAGGGGCGAAATCATGCGCGACATCGACCCCGAACTTCCCCTTGCCGGGGTTCTCAGGCAGGTCGCGCACGTGTCCGTACGAAGCCAGGACCTGGTAGTCGGGACCGAGATAACGCTCGATCGTCCGCGCCTTTGCCGGCGACTCGACGATCACGAGGTTCTTGGTCATCGGCGGCGACTATAGCACCGGGTCCCCGCGCTCCCGGAAGCGGGCTTTCCCCTACGCCTCGGCGATGCGCCGAAGGAAAGCGGCGCTCGATTCGGCGTCCATCTCCGGGACATCATCGAAGACGCGCCCGGCGGGCAGCGCGATGAGGCCCTCCACAGGCTCGAGCGAGCGCTTCGGGACCTCGACGAACCGGATCAGCGCCATGGGCACCATGAACCACGAATCGACGAAGTCGACGAAGGTCGGTTTCTTGCCGTCGATGTAGCGGAGGTTGGTGCACACGAGGCACGTGTCGGTGGCGGTCGGCATCGCCTCGATGTCGGCCACCAGCGGCTGCTCTCCGTTCATGTGGATGACGATGTCGCGGATCACATCGGGACCGTACGGCCCCGACTGGCACGCCGTCAGCCGTACGGAGGTCCGGTCGCCACGTCACCGGTGGTTCGCCGTGAGGAGCGGCCCGGCCGGGAGATACGCCGGCCCGAAGGCCTGCACCCAGCCACGGAGCATGAGCAGCGTGATGGCGCCCGAGACCACCGGCGGCGCCAGGCCGGTCTCCTCGACGAGCGCGTCGGCGCTGACGGGCCCGGCGGCGACGCGACGAGCCACGGCCCGTTCGGCGGGGCCGAGCAGGTCGAGGGCGGACTCAAGGGACAACGTGGCGCCGGGAGGTCGGGCGGTCGCACCCGGCTCTGCGTCCCAACCGAGGTCGACGATCAGCTCGTCGAGCCCGATGAGCGGGCGCGCGTCGGTCTCACGCAGGAGCGCCAGGCAGCCGGCGATGTGACGATCGCCCGGGCGGCCGGGCGCCACGAACAGTTGGCGGCCCTGCTCCAGGGCATGCCGCGCGGTGATGAGTGCGCCACTCCGCGCCGGTGCCTCGATGACGATGGTCGCGTCGCCGAGGGCGCTGATGATGCGGTTGCGCCTCGGGTACGTGCCCTTGGTGGCCGACACGTCCGGTGCGTACTCGCTGATGACCGCGCCACCAACGTCCAGGATGGCGCGCAGCAGCGAGCGGTGGGCGCGCGGCCCTGGCTGGCAGTGGCCGCCCCCGATGACCGCGACGCTCTGCCCGCCGGCGGCGACCGCCGCGGCATGCGCTGCCCCATCGATGCCGATGGCCAGCCCGGAGACCACCACCGCTCCCGCTTCGGCAAGTCGAGCGCCCACGCGCGACGCGAGATCGCGGCCGGACAGGGTCGGGCGTCGGGTACCGACGACGGCCACGGACCGCGCCCGCTCCAGGGCTGCTCGGTCGCCCCAGCCGTAGATGACGATGGGCTGCGGGTCGATGACGGCCATGCGGGTCGGGTAATCCGCGTCCATCGGTGTGGTCGTCCAGATCCCGAGTTCGTCCAGGCGGCGCAGTAAGTGCTTCGGATCACCGGCCGTCTCGCGCAGTGTCGTCATCGTCCGGGCGGGCAAGTTCCGGTCATCGCCGCCGATCAGCCTCGCGCCGCGCGCCGCTTCCTGAAGGACATTGGCCGCGCCGCCGTATCGCGCGATGACCGACCAGAACGTCCCCTCGCCGATGCCGACAGTGGCCGACAGTGCGATCCACGCCGTTCGCTCGTCGATGGCAACCATCCGGCCGACTCACGCGGCCATGGCGGGGAGACCGGCCGGGTCGCGCAGGCCGGCCGCGGCCAGCAGATCGGCGTCACCGACGCGCTCGCGGCCATCGAGGTCAGCAAGAGTGCGGGCCACGCGGAGCACGCGGTAGACGCCGCGGGCGGTCATGCCGCCGCGAGTCGCCAGATCGGCCACCACGCGCTCCTCGGCTCGCCCGAGTGCGCACGCTCGAGCGGCTGCCGCGCCTGTCAGGTTCGCGTTCGGCCGCCGGCCGTTGCGAGCGAGAGCCCGTTCCCGCGCAACGCGGATCCTGCACGCGACCACGGCCGTGGACTCACTGGTGGCCGGCCCGACCAGGTCGCGCGGCGCGACGCGGGGCATCTCGACCCGGATGTCGAGGCGATCGAGCAATGGGCCGCTGATCTTGCGCACGTAGCGCTCGGGATCGTCCGGCGGGCAGCGACATGCCCGCTGTGCGTCGCCATACCAGCCGCAGCGACACGGGTGCGAGTCCGGACTACACCAACGTGCGGCGGGTGGTGCAGTTGCCGTCGGGTCGGCGGCGGGCGCAGGTGGCCGCGTGAGCACGCGCGATTGGGCCCTCGCCTACGCACAGCTGGACCTTCGCGTGTTTCCCGTCGTCCCCGGAGCGAAGCGACCCATGTTCGCGGGTTGGCAGCGCGACGCCACCATCGACCCCGTCCTCATCGCTCGCCACTGGCGCTCCGAGCCCGGTCCGAACATCGGCATCATCACCGGCGAGACGTTCGTCGCCTTCGACATCGAGGCCGACCATCTGACCGCCCTGCGAGATTGGCTCCTCGCCGAGGGTCACCGCCTGCCCGACACGCCCATCGCGCGCTCCGGACGCCGCGGCATCCACATCTTGACCAAGGCCACGGGCGACAGCGGGCACACGCTCCACCTGGACGGCGTGCACATCGGCGAGTTGAAGTCGAAGGGCGGCTTCATCGTCGTCTGCCCGTCGCGGACGAGCGGGCCGTACGAGTGGATCCGGTCACCCCTCGACCGCCCGGTCGCGGATGCGCCCGACTGGTTGGTTGGCCTCGTCGACCGGCGTCCGACGGTGATCCACGAAGGACCCATCGAGCCCATCGGCCTGGTGCGCGGTGAACGTCGACTGGCCGCGCTCGAGCGGACGGTGCGGGCGGCCGACGAAGGCAGTCGCAACAGCGTGCTCTATTGGGCGGCGCGGTGCGCTCTCGAGGATGGCGTTCCGGAGACCGTCGCCGCCGCGGTCCTGGCGAGGGCGGGCATAGCGGTCGGGCTCGGTGACCGGGAAGTGGCAGCGACCATCCGCTCGGCGCTCGGAAGGACAGCCCGATGAGCGGCCTGACCGAGCACGAGCGAGAGGACTGGCAGCGCGCCGTGCCGGCGGGCTCGTTCCCTCGCACCGATGCCGGCAATGGGGAGTACTTCGCCAAGCTGCACGGCGATCTCGTCCGCTATGACCACCGGCGCGGCAAGTGGATGCTATGGCGACGGCACTGGTGGGCCGACGATGCGATGGCCCACGTGCGCATCCTCGCGAAGGAGGCAGCGCGCGAACGGTACCGGACCGCCCTGCGCATCGGTGACCTCGAGGAGCGGGGGCGCGAATCGAGGTTCGCCATCAACACCGAGAACCGAGCGCGGATCGAAGCGATGCTGCTGTCGGCCAAGAGTGAACCGCCCATCGCCGATACGGGCGACGCCTGGGACCTCGATGGCTGGCTGCTCGGCGCGGCCAACGGTGTCGTCGACCTGCGCACCGGCTCGTTACGTCCGGGCACCCAAGACGACCGCATCACGCTCCACACCGACATCGCCTACGACGCGGACGCCACCTGCCCGCGCTGGGATCGATACCTGGCCGAGGTGTTCATGGCCGACGACGAACTCATCGATTACGTCTGGAAGGCCATCGGCTACAGCCTCACCGGCGACGTGTCGGAGCAGTGCTTCTTCACCTGCCACGGCAGCGGCTCCAACGGCAAGAGCGTCTTCCTCGAAGTCCTGCGAGCGGTCGGAGGTATGTATGCGGCCAACACGCCGTTCACGACCTTCGAGTTGCGCGACCGATCGAGCATCCCCAACGACATCGCCGCGCTGGCCGGTCGGCGCATCGTCACGGCCGCCGAGACGAGCGAGGGCACGCGCCTCAATGAGGCGCGCATCAAGGTGCTGACCGGCGGCGACGTGACCACGGCCCGCTTCCTCAACCAGGAGTTCTTCACCTTCCGGCCGGTCGGCAAGATCTGGCTCGCCGTCAACCACCCGCCCGTGGTGCGCGATCACTCACGCGCGTTCTGGCGACGCGTCCGGCTGATTCCCTTCCTGCGGACGTTCGAGGATGCAGAGGCCGAGCGGACGCTCATCGATGAGTTGTATGACGAGCTGCCGGGCATCCTCGCGTGGGCCGTCAAGGGTGTGGCCGCCTGGCAGCGGTATGGGCTTCGACCGCCTGGCGCCGTGACCTCCGCGACCGAGACCTACCGCGTCGAGTCCGATCCGTTCGCCGACTTCATTGCCGGCTGTTGCGTCGTCGGTCCGAAGCTCGTGGTGCGTGCCTCGGAGGCCTACTCAGCCTATCGCCGTTGGGCCGGTGATCGCTCCCTGACCGAACGCGAGACCCTCACCAGCACCCAGTTCGGGACCAAGCTCGGCGAACGATACGGAAAGGATCGGGACAACCGAGGAGCCTTCTACGAGGGCATCGGGCTGCGCGCGGATGTCGGCCCTGCGGGACAAAGTGACGGGTCTGGTGACGGGTCGTGAGCACGGCTCGAACGAATCACGGCTCAAGGATCGATTCCTCCCTCCTACGCGAACGAAGTCGGAATCACCCAGCACGACCCAGCACTCCCTACACGAACGTCCGCCCGCGCCACCCGTTCTTGATCCTCGCCGACCGGCTCGACGCCCGCTCGGTGCGCAGCCCGTCCGATGTCGAGCGCGACGCCGCCTACGCCGATGTGCGTGTCTTCGCCCGCCACTGCCGCATCGCCGATGCCCACGGTCGCGACGTCGCCTTCGCCGATGTCGGCTGGCCGTGGCAGTTCGCGCTGCTATGGCTGTGGAGCACGACCCGGTTGTCGGTGGTGTTGAAGGCACGCCAACTCGGTGTCTCCTGGCTGGCCGCCATGTTCGCGCTGTGGACGGCCATCGCCAAGCCCGGTCAGGCGGTGCTGCTCATCAGCCGCGGCCAGAACGACGCCGAGAAGCTGCTCGCCAAGGTCGCCTACCTGTATGAGCGCCTCCCCGTCTGGAAACCGAAGGCCATCGTCAACGCCCGCACCATCAGCTTTGCCAACGGCTCCGACATCGAGGCGATGCCGGCGACCGAGGATGCCGGTCGCGGCCGGACGGCCAACCTGGTGGTGCTCGACGAGCACGCCCATCAGCCCTTCGCGCGGCGCATCCTGGCGGCAGTGCTGCCGGCCGCATCGGCCGGGCGGATCCTGTCCATCAGCTCGGGCAACGGCACCGGCGCCTTGCACTCGAAGCTGTTCCTCGATGCCAAGGACGGCCAGCCGCTGCTGGTCACCAACCTCGGCGATGGCACGCCCCTGCCGCTGCGTATCACGCGCACCGTCGGACCGAACGGCTGGCGGGCGATGTTCCTCCCCTATGACGCCCATCCCGATCATGACGCGGCATGGCGGGAGGAAGAGCGGCGGACCATGGCGTCGCTGTCGGATGCGATGTTCACGCAGGAGCATCCGCGTGACGACACCGAGGCCATCGTCGCCATCGGCAGTCCCATCTTCGATGCTGAGCGATTGGCCGAGCAGGAGATCCGGACCGGGATCCCCATCCCGGGTATCGCCGGTGCCATCCAGTTCGCGCCACCGGTGGCCGGCATCGTCTATGCCATCGGTGCCGATCCGGCCGAGGGTCTCATCGACAGCGACTGGTCGAGTGCCACCGTCTTGTGCATCGACAAGGTCGTCGATGGCTTCCAGGCCGAACAGGTGGCGACGTTGCGGGGCCGCTTCCCACCGGAGGTCTTCGCGGCCAAGCTCGATGCCCTCGCCCGCCACTACGGCTCGCTGCCGACACCGAGGCTGCGCACGCCCGTGCTGCTGTGCTGGGAGCGCAACAACCACGGTCATGCGGTCCGGGTGGCGCTCGTCCCTCTGTATGGCCATTCAGCGCCCTATCGCGTCTTCCATGCCAAGGACCGTCAGCTGGGCTGGCTGCAGACGGCCGAGACGCGGGCGATCATCGTCGACGGCCTGGCATCAGCGATGCGCACCGATGCGCTCGTCCTCCACGACGCCATCACCATCGAGCAGTTCGGCATGTTCCACGAGAACGAGCGCGGCCGGGCCGAGGCAGCCGAGGGTGCCCATGACGACGACGTCATCGCCACCGGCATCGCCTGGCAGATGCGCTGGAACGTCTTCCCCATCGTGCTCGATGTCATCCGACCGGCACCGCAGCCATGACCAGCATCACCACCACGACGAAGGCCCCGGGCTCGCGCCCAGGGCCCGTGTGCCCGCGCTGGTGGCGAGGACTACGCGACGGCGGCCTCCTGCTCGTCCTCGACCACCACGGTGGCGGTGTCAGCGCCGGCGATGACCTCCAGCGCCGCCTGCACCTCGTCGCTGCCGATGGCTTCGGTGTATTCGGTGCCGGCGAGTGTCTCGGTGGCGGCGAGCTTGGCCTTGGCGGCGCGCACCTTGGCGACCTTCTCGGGTGCCAGCGCTGGCGCCGGCTTGGGCTCCTTGACGGGCTTGGTCGCCGGCTCGGTCGGATCGGGCTCCGGATCGTCGGCCTTGCGGGCCTGCGCGGCCTTCCGAAGGGAGTTCGTGTACTGGTTCCAGTGGACCTTGCACATCCGGCCGAGGCCATCCTTCTGGCTGGGTTGCACCGGGAAGTCGCTCGGTGGCGCCTCGTGGCTCTCGATGCCGAACTTGGCGGAGCCGATGCACCGGCGCAGCGATCCCGGCTCCGTGGTCTTCTTCGTGGTCATCTTCGTCGTCCTTTCCGTTGGCGAGTGCCCATCTGGCACCCGTTCGGACACATGTGTCACTCGGCTGGCGACGTGATGCAAGGCCGAAGATCGAGGGCGGCCGCGGGACGGATCGACATCCGTTCGCCATCCGAACGGATGTTCGCTCCGCTCTGGACGCTGAGCGCGACCGCAGCTACGATTCATCGAATCAGATCGACCCGCCAGGAGGAAACGCGTATCGAACCCTCACCCAGGGGTCTAGCTTCTCTACCCCTGGGCGGATCAAGGCCAAACTCGCACGAAAGAGGAGTGCATTGACCCTCGTCCCCACCGGCTACCAGGTCGAGCAGGTCGCTCTCGACGATCTCCGACCAGACCCCGCCAACCCTCGGAAGATCACCGAGGATGAACTCGAATCCCTGACCCGATCGATCAGGAACTTCGGCTTCGTCGTGCCCGTCCTGGCACGGCGCGCGGACCACGTCGTCATCGGCG
Organism: Chloroflexota bacterium; assembly: GCA_003169735.1. GTDB lineage: Bacteria > Chloroflexota > Limnocylindria > Limnocylindrales > CSP1-4 > Palsa-1032. The sequence continues at coordinate 61,070 of PNAP01000107.1, forward strand.
GCCATCAACGGCTGCTGGCGGCCCGCCGGCTCGGTTGGAAGACTGCGCCGACGATCCTCCTGGACCTGACCATCGAACAGGCGCGGTTGCTGAACCTGGCGTTGAACAAGACCGGCGGGTCGTTCGACGACCAGCTGCTTGCGCGCATGCTGGCCGACCTCCAGCTGAACACCGACCTCGACCTCACCCTCAGCGGCTTCGACGCCGATGAACTGAAGGAGCTACTGCGCTCGTTGGACGCGCGCGAGAAGCTCGACCGCACCGAGGAGTTCGACCTCGATGCGGCGCTCGAGGAAGCGACCCGGCAACCCCGCTCCAAGCTCGGCGACGTGTGGCAGTTGGGCGATCATCGCCTGGCCTGCGGCGATGCCACCGACCCCGTGGTCGTCGAACGGCTGCTGGATGGCGCCAAGCCGAAGCTGCTCTCGACCGACCCACCCTACGGCGTGTCGCTCGATCCGACCTGGCGCGACGGGGTGTACAACGCGCTCGGCCCGGGCGAGAAGCCGTACATGCGCACCAAGGGCCACCGCAATACGAGCATGTCGGGCGATACCCGGGTCGACTGGTCGGAGGCGTTCGAGCTGGTCCCATCGCTCGAGGTCGCCTATGTGTGGCACGCAGGGGTGCACGCCGTGGCCGTGGGTGCCGGTCTCGAGCGCATCGGCTTCGAGATCCGCAGCCAGGTCATCTGGGTGAAGACCCAGTTCGCGATGGGCCGCGGTGCGTTCCAGTGGCAGCACGAACCGTGCTGGTTCGCGATCAGGAAGGGCAAGACGGCGAGCTGGGTGGGTGACCACCCCTCGACCGTCATCGAGGTGGCCAGCCCGAAGATGATCATGTCCGGGTCGACAGAACGGAAGGAGGACCACCCGGCTCAGAAGCCGCTGGAGTGTATGGCGCGCGCCATCGAGCACCACACGGGCGACGTCTACGACCCGTTCCTCGGCTCCGGCACGACGCTCGTCGCCGCCGAGAAGCTGTCCCGCACCTGTTACGGCCTCGAACTCGATCCCGTCTACTGCGACGTCATCTTGACGCGCTGGGAGAGGTTCAGCGGTTCGACCGCGGTGCGCGTCGATGACTGACATGGACTCGGCTGAGCTCAGCACCGATCGGTGGTCCGACCCCGACCGTCTCCATCGCGTGCGACTCGCGGCGCTCGTCATCCGCAGTCGCAGGATCGACCCGTGTGCCGAGCGGGTGCGCCAGGCGGTGATGGCCGAGCTCACCCCGGACCAGCTGGCTGCCATCCCGGAAGCCCAGGCCGATGCCCTGGCCAAGGTCCTCGACGCCGTCCTCGACGGCCTCGACCTGTCGGACGAACGACGCGAGATGGCGCACTCCATCGCCTCGACCCATCTTCGGAGGATGGTCACCGAGGTCGGGCCATGAACCGCCCTCGGTGGCGGCCAGCGGACCGGCACGATGGCCCCATGTCGATGGTGCGCCGCATGTGCATCGCCCGGACCAACGCCGGAAGGGTCTGTCACGCCAACCCGGTGAGCGACAGCGCGTACTGCTACCGGCATGATCCGGGGTCGGCCGAGGAGGCGGCTGAGGCGAGCCGGCGGGGCGGCCTGCGCCACAAGGCGGAACGCCTGATGGCCGCCAGCGTCGACTTCCAGGGCCTCGGCAGTGTCGATGCCATCCAGCGCGCCCTCGAGATCCCCTACTACGAGGTCATCCCCCTGGAGCGGACGACGGAACGCTCGCGGACGATGGTCAGCGCCGCGCTCGGCGCCATGAAGCTGCTGCCATTCCGCGAGCTGGCCGACCGGATGGCGCGACTCGAGGCGGCCCTCGAGGCTCGGCTCGATCCGATGAAGACCATCACC
>PNAP01000116.1 GCA_003169735.1 Chloroflexota bacterium
GCCAGCTGAAGGCCGGATGGCGGCTCGTCGTGGTGAGACCGTTGAGTGGCGCGACCTGCGTCGGGATGGTCGGCGTGGCGGGACTGGCGAGGACCTTCTTGTAGGTCTTGCTGACATTGCCCGCGCCATCGCGGAAGCGCTCGTAGACGGTGGTCGCGGCGCGGGTGTCATACGACCACGTGGCCGACGGCGCGTAGGGCTGCCAGACGGCCCCCGCGAAGGTCTTGCTGGCCGAGAGCTCCATGTCGGTCACACCGGAACCACCGCTCTGATCGTGGGCGGTGGTGTTCAGGTGGGCGGTCTTGGCCGAGGCGGGCGATACCACCGCCGAGGGTGCACCTGGCACGCCGACCGAGGCCGGTCCTGACCCAGCCGCAGGAGCGGTCGGATCGATGACGATGTCGTCGCTGCGGTTGCTGAGGATGCCATTGGCGTCCTTGAACTTGACGTACACGTTCTTGGTCACGATCACGCCGTGCGGGTCACCGAGGGTCCAGGCGAGGTGCGCGGCATAGGGCTGCCAGACCGCGCCTGAGAAACCGCCGTCGTTGGAGACCTTCATCGCCACGGTGCCCGGCAGGGCCGGCAGGTCGAGCAGCACGTCGCGGCTGTTGGTGAAGTCGGAGCCCGCGTCGATCGACACGCCGTAGTCGTCGGAGCCGACAGTGGTGTCGAGGTCGATGGCGGCCGAGGCGGGCAGCGAGACGTTCCCGGCCGCGTCCTTGACCTCCGCGTAGGCGGTCTTGGTCCCGTCACCCGACGCGACGTCCCACGTCGCGGTGACGTTCGGCTGGCCCACCGGCCAATCGCTCCAGCTCGACCAAGTCATGCCGTCATTGGAAAGCCTGTAGCCGGCGTCGCCCGATCCGGCGTCAGTTCCACCGATCGTTGCGCTGGTGGTCAGGGATGTGCTCGACAGCGCGCCCCCGTTGAGCGACAGCGTTGCGTCTGGCGGCGTCGTATCGACCGGCGCGGTCGGCGCGAAGGCGTAGAGCTTGTTCGAACCGACGTAGATAACGCCGTTGGCGACGGCCGGAGAAGAGAATCCGAAGTCGTCCCCAGGCCCACCAGTCCAGATAGGTGCGCAAGACCCGCCGCCGCTGTTGCAGCCGACGGCGAAGGCATAGAGCGTGCTGACGTCGCTGGAGTCGACGTAGACGACGCCATCCGCGACGGCCGGTGATGACGAGATTGCGTCACCGGTGAGGCCGGTCCAGAGGGGTGTGCAGGACCCGCCGTCGCTCCTGCAGCCGACCGCAAAGGCGTAGAGCTTGTGATCGCCGGACCCGACGTAGACGACGCCATCAGCGACCGCCGGTGCGTTATCGATCTCATCGCCGGTGAGGCCGGTCCAGAGGGGTGTGCAGGACCCGCCGTCGCTGCTGCAGCCGGCGGCGAAAGCGTAGAGCTTGTGGTCCAACGACCCGACGTAGACGACGCCATCAGCGACCGCCGGTGATGAGTAGATGAGGCTGCCTGTGGCGCCGGTCCAGAGGGGCGTGCAGGAGCCGCCACCACTGCTGCAGCCGACGGCGAAAGCGTAGAGCTTGTGGTCGTTCGAGCCGATGTAGACGACGCCATCAGCGACCGCCGGTGATGAGTAGATGAGCTTGCCTGCGAGGCCGCTCCAAAGGGGTGTGCATGAGCCGCCGCCGCTGCTGCAGCCGACGGCGAAGGCAAAGAGCGTGCCCACGTCGGACGCGGGGGTGCCAGCTCCGACGTAGACGACGCCGTCGGCGACCGTCGGCGAGGAGCTGATCCAGAGGCCGGTGGCCCCGGTCCACAGTGGTGTGCAAGACCCGCCGTCGCTCCTGCAGCCTACGGCGAAGGCATAGAGCATTCCGTCAGTGGACCCGACGTAGACGACACCATCGGCGACCGCTGGTGATCCTTCGATGCCGCTCCCTGTGGCGCCAGTCCAGAGGGGCGTGCATGAGGCACCGCCGCTGTTGCACTCGACCGGGAAGGCGTAGAGCTTGCCATCGCGGGACCCCACGTAGACGACACCATCGGCGACGACCGGCGAGGAGGCACCTCTGTCGGTCGTGCCCGTCCAGGCGTTCTGTAAGCGGTACAGACTGGCCGGTGAAAGGATGCTCTCTTGGGCGTTGTATCCGAGGTGACTCGGTCCGGATTGGAACTGCGGCCAATCGCCGCTCGCACCAGCTGCCGGCACCACGGGCACCAAGGCGCCCAGAAGCAATGGGAGCGAAAGAAGCGCGACGAGAACCCTGCGCGCGAGCACCCGGTCAGTATGGTCAGCGGTGTCGGCCGCGGTCAATGGCCGACGACCATCCCGACCGATCGGTGCCGACTCCCAGATGTGGACTCCAGCACCCCGATCCTCGTGCGCCGAACTCTTGCTTCTCAATGGGTAGCCGCTCGGCGTGACGGGATCATCGTCGAACCACTGTATTGACGGCATTCGGGGCACCGCTTCTAGCGCTTTGGCTCCGCGTCGAGGGCGGCGCCGCAGTACCGGCATGTAGTGGTCGCATACGGGTGTTCTGCGAACGGATCGTATACATCGCCGGCGGGCGTTTCGTTACACATGCTTAGTCGAGTAATTCAGCGTGTCCGGCTGACCGACCTCCGCGGAAAGGCCAACCTGCATGTGACGCGAAGATTCGCGCTACATCTCCCCGCCGCCGGACCACCCGCACTCTTCGCAGCGGACACCGGCGTATTCATCGTCGCGCACCGGATCCATCTGCGACCATCCGCGCAGTGAGCGAAGGCCGGCGCCGCACATCGGGCAGCCGACGGCGGGTCCGTAGCCCGGGAAGTATTCGACTTCGATGCCGGCTTCGTCGAGGGCCCCTTGGACCGCCATTACTCGGGCCCGCTCCGTCGCGAAACCCATGATCTCGTCCATAGCCGAGGCGACGCCGTCGCCGATGTCCACGTACCGGAGGCGCGAGAGCAGCGGAGGGAGCGGAGTGGCATCCAGGATCACGGGAATGATGCGGATGTCGGCGTCGGCCATGCCTCGCTGGAGGGCGGTCTCGAGTTCGCCGCGCACCCAATTCGAGCGGACCGCGTTCTGAGACCAGATCAACACGAAGGTGTCGAACGCCTCGAGCCCCTCGTTCAGCTTGCCGGGAATAGAGTCACCGGCTCGGATCTCCCACTCGTCGATCCATACGTCAGCGCCTGTCAGCTTGAGTTGACCGGCGATGGAGCGCGCGGCTTCCTTGTCGGCAGCGTTGTAGGACAGGAAGACGAGTGAGGGGTGGCGATGCATCTCACCGGAGCCTACACGCTGCGAGCCCCGCGATACCCAGTGTCGTCTGACCGGACACCAGATTGGCAGCGGAGCAAAGATCGGACCTGCCGACGGTGACGATCTACCGATGGTGTGCGGGCCCGAGGATCGCGATGCTCCCATCCGAGTGCGCCGACCGGCATGACCCTCGCTCGGGCAAGCGAGCGCGAGTCCCATCGGCGCTACGAGTAAGCTGCGCACCACGGGCCGAGCCGCCCTTCCCGACCGAGCCACCTGGAGAAGAGCCATGACCTTCGATGTCCTACGGCTGGGTCGTGGACTCGCCATCCTCACCGTGCTCGCCCTGCTGGCGTCCCTGCTGCTCGCCGGGACAGCCGTGGCGCGGCCGGTGCAGCCCAGCCAAAAGAGCAGCACGAGCTGGGCCTGGCTCACCGACCAGAACCCGAATGACGTCCACACGTACACGCCCGCGGCGGTCGATCAGGGCAACTCATCGGGCGGCACGAACACCGTCAAGTACAAGGGAACGGGCCGGTACTACGTCACGATGGCCGGGGTCGGCGCGACCGGCGGCGTGGTCAACGTCACACCCCTTGGGTCGGCCGCGCGCCTGTGCAACATGTCCGGCTGGGGTGCTGTCGGCGCGAACGAGTACGCCTACGTCCAGTGTTCGAAGCTGAACGGCGCCCTGGCTGCATCTCGTTTCGTGGTCACGTTCCTGGCCGCATCGGGCGATGTCGGCAACCTCGCCTACCTCCTGCTCGACTCGCCCGGTGCGACCGACTCCACGCCATCGGCGACCTGGAGCTACAACAGCACCGGCGGCATCAACACCGCCCATCGCATCAGCGCCGGGCGATACGTGTTCACGTTGCCGAACGTGGGCTCCAATCACGGCAACGTGATCGTGACCGCCTATTACCGGCTCGGCCAGCGCGGTGTCGACTCGGCAGCGCCGGCCACCGCGACCACCTACATGTCGATCTGTTCGGTCTTCAGCTGGGGCGGGTCGCCCAACCTCTCCGTGACGGTCGATTGCGATGATCCGTCCGGCGCGCCGATCGATACCGCGGTGAACCTGATCTACACGCTCGATGCCGGCCTGAAGGGCTTCGGTGGACAGCGAGTGGCCTACCTGTGGGCC
>PNAP01000123.1 GCA_003169735.1 Chloroflexota bacterium
ATGTCGCGACTCATGACAGTGGCGGAGAGGGAGGGATTCGAACCCTCGATGGGTTGCCCCATACCGCATTTCCAGTGCGGCGCCCTAGGCCACTAGGCGACCTCTCCGCGGGCCGGGAGACACCGCGATCGAGGCGCGGCGCTGGACGTGATGCTGGCCCGAGTCGGGCGAGATGGCGGAGAGGGTGGGATTCGAACCCACGGTACTTGCGTACACCGCTTTTCGAGAGCGGCACCTTCAACCACTCGGACACCTCTCCATTCGAGAGGATAGCAAAGGGGTCCCGCCAAGCGGCGGCGACGGCCGTGCGCCACTCAGCGGGCGACGGCGGCTCCACTGATGGCGCCGCGCACCGCCACGCCGCGGCTGGTGGCAAGGTCGGGACGGAGTTCTGCCGCCTCCGCCTGGAGGATGCCCGAGACGACCCGGAGATGGCGCGTCAGTCCGTCGGCGTTGGCGAGTTGGACGGCCGAGCCGCAGGCGCCTTCGGACGGATCGGCCAGGGCATAGACGAGCCCGTCGGCGTCGCTCTGGAGCAGCGCGCCGACGCACATCGCACACGGCTCGACGACAGCGAAGACGGTCAGACCCGAGAGCGACCGATGGCCGAGGCGGCGCGCCGTCTCGCGCAGGGCGACGATGACCGCGTGGGCGGTCGGGTCGCCGGTGGCGTCGATCTGTTCGCGGCCGTGGGCGACCATCGCCTCATCAAGGACGGCGACGGCACCATCGGCGCGCTCACCTGACGCGGCGGCAGCGGCAGCTTCAGCAAGGGCGGCGCTCATGTACAGCTCGTAATGCATCCTCAAGCGGCATCCTACACCGGGCACCGACCCGCGCTACCATCGGCATATCGCCCCGAGAAGGCGCCGACGGGCCTGTCTTGACCCTGGAATCCGACCCCTGTGGAGCGCGCATGGCTCGACCGAGACGCATCGGCGTCCTGACGGGTGGCGGCGACGTCCCCGGCCTCAACAGCGTCATCAAGAGCATCACCTACCGGGCAACGGAGCTCGGCTATGAGGTGCTCGGCATCCGCCGCGGATGGGAGGGCCTGACGCATCAGCGAGGCGGCTCCGCGCCCGACCCGGACTACCTGATCCCGCTCGACCGCACCAACACCCGGACCATCGATCGGACCGGCGGCACGATGCTGCACACCTCGCGCACCAACCCGCGCAAGATGCGCGCCGACCGCCTGCCCGCGCATATCTCCGCGGCGCGAGCTGCGACGCTCACCCAGGACGGCGTCATCTACGACCTCACGCCGGTCGTGCTCGAGAACATCGCGGCGCTCGGCCTCGACTATCTGGTGCCAATCGGTGGGGACGACACACTCAGCTTCGCCCAGACGCTCCACGACAACGGCGTGCCGCTCATCGCCATCCCCAAGACCATGGACAACGACGTGCAGGGCACCGAGTACTGCATCGGCTTCTCGACCGCCATCACGCGCGCCAAGGAGGCCATCAATCGCCAGCGCACGACGCTCGGTTCGCACGAGCGCATCGGCGTCTTCCGCATCTTCGGTCGCGACTGTGGGTTCACCGCGCTCTATACGGCCTACGTCACGTCGGCGCGCTGCCTCATCCCCGAGGCGCCGTTCGATCTCGACCACCTGCTGGACATCCTGGTCGAAGACCATCGCGCAAACCCGAGCCACTATGCCTTCGTCATCGCCGCCGAGGGCGCCGTCTGGAAAGGCCGCTCGGTCCAGGAGGTCGGCGACGCCGACGCTTTCGGTCATCGCCACAAGGTCAACATCGCCGAAGTGCTGGCGGACGAGATCAAGAGTCGAACCGGCATCGAGACGGTCTTCTCCGAACTGACCTACGACCTGCGCTCAGGCGAACCCGATTCGCTCGACCAGATGGTGGCCATCACCTACGCCAACGTGGCCATGGACCTGCTGGCTGACGGAGCGCGCGGACGGATGGTCGGCATCCGGGACGGCAAGTATTCCCATTCGCGGCTGCCGGATCCGGCGCTCGGCGCCCGGCGTGTCGACCTGGACGTGATGTACAACGTCGACCGGTACCGGCCGCATTACGCCGGGCTGCTTGGCCATCCGCTTTTGCTCGGCCAGTCATTGGCGGCGGCCGATTAGGTCGACCCGCGCCCTCTTCGCCAGCCGCGCCCTGGCGTTCACCGGGCTGGCCCTTGCCGGTGGCCTGCTGGCGGTGATGGCACTGACGGCCGAGCCGTTCGATCCGAACGCCTACGGCCCGGGTCAGGACGCTCGAGCCTACTGGGTCGCCCTCCACTCCGATTCGCCCTATTCCCTCGGGCCAGCCGGTTCGGTCGGCGTCGGGGGATCGGCCAGCTCGGTCACGGTCGGGCAGGAAAGCGCGTACCTCTATTCGCCCGCCTTCCTGCAGGTCATCGCGCCGCTGAAGTCGCTGCCGTGGACGGAGTTCCTGGTCGTCTGGACCGCGTTGCTCATCGTGGTCCTGCGGCTGCTCGTCGGCCGGCTCCTGTTCGCGCCGATCCTGCTGCTCTGCTTCCCCGAACTGTGGGGCGGCAACATCACCATCCTCCTGGCAGCCGCCATCGTGCTCGGCTTCCGATGGGCCGGGACATGGGCGTTCGTGCTGTTGACCAAGGTCACACCAGGCCTTGGACTCGTCTGGTTCGCTGTGCGACGTGAATGGCGCGCGCTGGCCTGGGTCGGCGTGGCGACGGCCGTCATCGTCGGCGTCTCGGCCGCGATCGCTCCGTCGCTGTGGCGTGAATGGTTCGACGTGCTGGCCGGGAGTACCGGCTCGACCACCGTTGGCGCCTCCGTACCGATCCCGCTCATCGTGCGCCTGCCGGTCGGCCTGGTCGTCGTCATCTACGCGGCGCTGACCGATCGCCGTTGGCTGGTGCCGGTGGCGGCGCTGCTGGCACTTCCCGTCGTCTGGTGGGGCAGCTTCGCGATGCTCGTCGGTTGCGTGGCGCTTCGTCGAGAGCCGATCGAGGCGTGGCTCAGGCGCCGGCTGACAGCGCCCGCCACTCCCGCTTGAGCATCGCGTACTCCAACTCGTCGGTCCACTCGCCCTTGACGAATTCGTTCTCCACCAGGTGCGCCTCTCGGCGCATGCCAAGACGCTCCAGGACCCGGGCCGATGAGCTGTTCCGCCCGTCGCAACGGCCGATGATGCGGTGCAGATCGAGACCGTCGAAACCGAGCCGGAGCATCTCGCGTGCGGCCTCGGTTGCGAAACCGCGCCCGTGGAACGCCGGGTCGAGGACGAAGCCGACCTCACCGCGAGCATGCTCGCGGCTCCGGAACATCAGGTTGACCTCGCCGATCATGGCTTCGGTCTCGGTCAGCATCACCGCCAGATCGAGCCGATCGCCCTCGTCGTGCACGACCGTGCGGCTCGCCTTCGCCGCCAGCGCGACGCTTGCCTGTTCGCGGTCGAGCGGCGCGTTGTAGAGGTAGCGCGCGACCTCGGGCAGCCGGTGCAGGGCGTGATAGGGGCCGAGATCGTCGAGGGTGAATGGCCGGAGCGAGAGTCGAGCCGTCTCGATCGGATAGTCGGGCTCAAGCATGCCTGCGAGAGTAGCGAATCGCCGGCCGGGAGCGCGAGCAGCCAGTCAGTGCTAGGTTCGCCACGTCCCCGGCCCGCGTGACCGGCCCAGTAATCGGAGACGCCCAGATGTTCCGATCCCGTTGGCTCGCGTTGCTTCTCCTCGCCCTCGTGTTCGTTGGCACATCGTCGGTGGCCGCGGCCGGCCCGGCTGGTGCGGGCGCGAACGGCGGGAGCATCCAGCCATCGGTGGTAGGAGGCACGGCCGTCCCTGATGGCACGTACCCGTTCCAGGCCGCGCTGCTCGGCCAGACGTTCGGGACCGACGATTGGGCACGCCAGTTCTGTGGCGGCACGCTCATCGCACCGAACAAGGTGCTCACCGCCGCGCACTGCGTCGACTTCATCGGTCCGGGCAAGGAGCTGAGCATCGACGACTTCCGGATCGTGGTCGGGCGCACGGTCCTGACAAGCCATCAGGGCCAGAAGCGCCGCGTCCGCGCCATCGCCATCGATCCACGCTGGGATCCAAAGACGAGCCGTTTCGACGCAGCGGTGGTGACCCTGAAGTCGGCCGTGGTGGGCATCGATCCGATCGCTGTCGTGACCCCCGGGACCGACGCGCTCGAGCGGCCCGGCTCGACGATGATCGCGACCGGGTGGGGCAACACCCACGCCGTGCCGGTCGGCCCTGGACCGGGTGGCATCCACTATCCGCATCGCCTGCGTGAGGTGAACGTGACGCTCGTATCGCAACCCGAATGCGCCACGGCCTACACGGTGGACGGCACGACCGAGTTCTATCCGCGCACGATGATCTGCGCCGGCAGCACCGGCAAGGACACCTGCCAGGGCGACAGCGGCGGCCCGCTGTTCGTGCCGGCCGTGACCGGTGGCTGGATCGAGGTCGGCATCACAAGCTGGGGCTTCGGCTGCGCGGCGACCGGGTCACCGGGCGTCTATACGAGGTTGGGCAACAAGAGCATCGGCGACTTCATCCTCAGCGTGACCGGCGGTATCCCGAACTGACGGCGCGGCCGACCTCGCACCGGTCGATCGAAGTCGCGTACTACTGGACACCCTCCGAACGGGCCATACCCCTGGACGTCAGACCCGGGCGACACTTCGTGATGGCAACGTACGGAGTGCTCCTGCCGATGTCCGGACTTCAGCCAGATCCTCGATCGACCCTGCCACGCTCATGACGCCACGCCCTCGCGCTGTCTCCGAGAGCGTCATCGGCGAACGTCGCCCGGTCCTGTCGGGCCTCGCCTCGAGCGTCGTCGTCGGGTTCACCGACCTCGTCGGTAAAGCCCGACTGGTGCGTGGCCGCCCGGTCATCTGGGTGTTGGGCGCCGCCCTGGTCGCGCTGGCGCTGGTGCTGGACGTGGTCGTCATCGCACCGCTCGCGCCGATCGAACTCGGCGCGCCGCTGCCGTGGTGGTCGCTGGCGATCTTCTTTGCCGTTGCCGAGATCTTCATCATCGAATTCACTTCCCGGCAGGACACGCACTCGTTCACGTTGAGCGAACTGCCACTCGTCGTCGGCCTGTTCGTCCTTGCGCCACGTGACCTGATCCTCGCCCAAGCGGTCGGTGCGACCGCGGCACTCCTCCTTCAGGGGCCGCGCCAGCCCATCAAGATCCTGTTCAACATCGGCAACTTCATGGTCGGGACGGCCATCGCGGTGCTGGTCTTCCGCCAGCTCGTCGCCCTCGGCGACCCGCTCGGTCCGGCCGGGTGGTTCGCTGGGTTCTCGGCGGCCTTCGTCTCCGACACGCTCGCGACGCTGCTCGTCCTGACCGCCATCTCGCTGTCCGAAGGTCGACCGCCGACCATCCCGAGACTCATCGGGCTGGGCACGCTCTACACGCTTGCCGACACCAGCCTGGCGCTCGTCAGCGTGGTCGTCCTGCTGCTCCACCCGGTGGCGGGTTGGTTGCTGATCGTCCTGGCATGCGTCTTCTTCTTCGGCTATCGGGCGTACGGCTCGATGCGCCAGCGGCACGAGAGCCTGGAGACGCTGCAACGATCGACCCGCTCCATCGAGCTCGCGCTGTCGGTCGATCGCGTGGCGGAGACGCTCGCTCAGCGCGCCCGAGACATGTTCCACGCCGACCGAGTCGACGTGCTGTTCCTCGGCGGCACGGACGGTCCGCGTCGGGTCATGCACCTCGATCACGACGGCGACGCCGGGTGGGTGACGCTGCCGAAGGCACCGGACGGACAGCACGGTCCAGATCGACCTCCGGTGACGCTACCCACGGCGCCCGCGCGGCTGACGCCAGAGGCGATCGCCGAGATCACCGGTCGTGAGCCGGACGGCATGGCCACCATCGCCGCGCCGCTGAAGGCTGATGGCGAGTCCCTCGGGGTCCTGGTCGTCGGCATCGACGGTGGCGACTGGCGCGCCGAGCAGCTGACCCTTCTCGACACGTTCGCCAACCACGCCAGCGTGGCCATCCAGAACGCGCGCCTCGTCGAGCGGCTCCGACACCAGGCCGAGGATCATGAATTCCAGGCCACCCACGACGCGCTGACCGGCCTGCCCAATCGGGTCCTCTTCCGCCGCGCCCTCTCGCAGGCCGTCGCGCATGCCGCGATGGACGGTGGCGGATTCGCCGTCCTGATCATGGACCTCGACCGCTTCAAGGAAGTGAACGACACGCTCGGACACCACAGCGGCGACGTGTTGCTGCGGCAGATCGCCCATCGACTCACGCGCGTGCTCGACAGCTCGGTCTTCATCGCGCGACTGAGCGGTGACGAATTCGCGGTCCTCGCGCCCGGCGTCGATGACTACCCAGCGTCGGTGATCCTCGCCGGGCAGCTGCTGGCCGCGTTCGATGAGCCCGTCGAGATCCAGGAGGTCCATGTCGACGTCGAAGGGAGCGTCGGCATCGCGCTCTTCCCCGAACACGGCGGCGATGGGGACACGCTGCTCCAGCGGGCCGATGTCGCGATGTACCAGGCCAAGGCGAGCCACAACGGATTCGAGATCTACCGTCCCGATCGCGACCTCAACACGCCGGCGCGCCTGGCGCTGATGGGCGAGCTCCGGACCGCCCTCGACCAGGGGCAACTGGCAGTGGTGTATCAGCCCCAGCTTGACGTTGCCCTCGGACGCATCGGTGGTGCGGAGGCACTCGTGCGCTGGGTCCACCCTCGGCACGGCGAGATCGCGGCCGGCGAGTTCGTTCCGCTGGCCGAGCAGACCGGCCTCATCCGGCCACTGATGCTGTTCGTGCTGCGCGACGCGCTCGATCGCTGCCGCGCGTGGCGCGGCGAAGGCTTCGCCCTCACCGTGTCGGTCAACCTGTCCGTCCGGAACCTGCTCGACGGGACCCTCGCCGACGAGATCGCCGAGGCGCTCGCTGAACGCGACCTGCCGCCCGCCGCGCTCATCGTCGAGATCACCGAGACGTCACTGATGTCCGACCCGGTGCGGTCCGAGGCGATGCTTCACCGGTTGCGCAACATCGGCGTGGGCGTCTCCATCGACGACTTCGGGACGGGCCATGCGTCGCTCGCCTACCTCAAGCGATTCCCGGTCTCGGAGCTCAAGATCGACCGTGCCTTCGTGCGCGAGATCGATACCGACGAAGGCGACCTGCGCATCGTGGAATCGACCATCCTGCTGGCGCACGCCCTGGGCCTCCGTGTCGTGGCCGAGGGGTCCGAGACGGCCGGCGTCACGCGCCGGCTGCAGGAACTCGCCTGTGACGTGATCCAGGGCTATGACTTCGGGCGGCCCATCACGCCCGACGCGTTTCGCCGACGACTGCTCGAGGAACGCTGGCTGGCCGGCCGCACGGCCACCGAACGACGCGGCCCCGGCCCGGGTGGGCGCCGGGCGTCCGATGCCCTCCCGCCGATGCTTGGCGTTCCGACCACCGCGAGCATCACCGTCCCGTCCTTCCGCCGCCCCTGACGGATCCCTCCTCTGGGATCGAAAAGACCCGTTGGTCTCGCGATCAACGGGTCAGTTCTTCGGTGTCAGGCGCGCCCCACTTAATTCCAGCGACGGGCCTCGAGCACGAGTGGCGAGCTGCCAGCGGTCGACAGCGTTCGGAGGATTCGGCGGGTCTGCGCCTTCACGAGGGCCTTCACGGCCGATTACCAGCGCATTCCGGCGCCGAGGGTGAGGGCCATGGACAGCATCGCCACCATGACCGGCAAGAGGCGCCTCAGGTTCGCCTTCATTTCGGATCGTCTCCTTGGGATGAGAGCTTCGGCTCGACTCCGTTGGCGGCCGGGCGGTCTCCCTGTGAGGGAGATCCCTGGCTTTGCGTCGCCATCTCGCGATGGTTTTGCCCTGAGCATTCGGTCGGACCGGACGCCGGTTGTCGGTGTCGGTGGCCACGCTATGCCCCCATGCGTCCGGTGGGCATCGCCCAGGGGTACCAATGGGTGGCGAACCGTGGTCAGTTGACCCGCGGCACCGAGCGATCGAAGCACATCGTCGCAACGATGGCCCACGCGATGCCGAGGCCGATGAGGACGTCCCCGACGCTGAAGACATTGGCGAACGGCAGACCCGGAGGCAGCGCGAAGATGTCGGTCAGCCAGGGCAGTGCCGGATGAGCCGTGACGACACTGTTGCTGTAGGCGGCGTCCACGTGTCGGCCGGCGATTGCAAGAGCGCCCGGATCGGCCGGCATGTAGCCCCCGTTGGCAAGGATGGCGCTGAGATTGAAGGCAGCGCCCACGAGCACGATGGGCAGGCCGGGGACGACCCGGTTGCGGGCAACGAACATGACCACGGCGAGGGTCGATGCGATGTAGACGGCGGGGCCGATGGGACCCACCTGGTCGGCCAGCGCCGGAGCGAAGAGCGCGACCTGCACGAGCAGGCCGGCGAGCGCGAGCCAGACCCAGTCGAGGTGCACGCGGCCGAGCCTGGAAACGTGGCCGCCGGCGAGCGACCCGACGATGATTGCACCGACGATGGCGTACAGGATGAACACGCCCCCATCCCACCATCCGGACGGCCGATGGCCCATCCCCCCAAGGTCCCGTGCGGTCCAGTACGCGACCGTCCTGTGGGCCTCGGGTCGGTTTCGAACTGTGGCGCGCCCGGCGGGACTCGAACCCACGACCTTCAGGTCCGCAACCTGACGCTCTATCCACTGAGCTACGGGCGCACGCGGAACGGTGGCGGAGAGGGAGGGATTCGAACCCTCGGAGCAGGTTACCCCACTCAACGGTTTAGCAAACCGCCGCACTCGGCCTCTATGCGACCTCTCCAGCAGGGCCGTTCGGGATGGTAGCACGGGGTCACCGTGCGTCGAGGTACGGAGCGAGTATCATCGAGTTCCCTTACGCCTCGGGTCTCGGCCGCACGCTTGGCCGTCGCTCCGCGGATCCAGCAGACCTGGACTGGTCGCTCCCACTGGGGCGATCGCGGGTCGGGGATTTGGACTCGAAACCACGCGACGGTATCGCCGCCGCGACAAGAGGTGTTGCATGACGAAGCGCGTCGTCCTGATCGGCCATCCCGTTGGGCAGTCCCTGTCCGGGGCGCTCCAGCAGGCGGCTTTCGACGCGCTCGGCATCGATGCGACCTACGAGCCGCTGGATCGGCCGCTGATCGACCTGCCCGAAGCCATCGCGGCCCTGCGCGGCGACGACTTCCTGGGCGCCAACATCACCGTCCCGCACAAGGAACGTGTGGTGTCCATGCTCGATCGCCTGACCGAAGAGGCGCAGGCGACGGGCGCCGTCGATACAATCACCCGCGAGGGCAGCCGCCTCATCGGCCACAACACCGATGTGCTCGGCTTTCGTCCGGCGCTCGATGCTCTGGTGGGCAAGCAGAAGATGCCAAAGACAGCCATGGTCCTCGGCGCGGGCGGCGGGGCGCGGGCCGTCGTCTACGGCCTGATCACCAACGGCTTCCAGCGAGTCATCGTCTTCAACCGCCACCTCCATCGCGCGGAGGGGCTCGTGCGGCACTTCGCCAAGAGCGCAGCTCACATGGAGCTACGGGCGATGCCATGGCATGAATCGGTCATCGAGGCGGAGCTGACCAAAGCGAAACTGCTGGTCAACGCGAGTTCCATCGGGCGTGACGGGGTCGAGACACCGATCGGCGCCGAGTTGCTGCCGCCTGACCTGCTGGTGATGGACCTTCTCTACATGCCCAAGGAGACACGCCTGCTGCGCGATGCCGCGGCGGCCGGCGCCGGCGGTGTCATGAACGGCGACCTGATGCTGCTCCACCAGAGCGCCGCGGCGTTCGAACTTTGGACCGGCCGGTCGGCGCCGATGGACCTCTTCCGAGAACGGCTCGAGACGGCTCGAAACGAGCCGCGCACCAGAGGCGCGGTGGAGATGCCCGCGGCGTCCGTCTCGGAGCAGGAGTCTCAGGCTGTGCCCGCCATCGCCGCCGCGGACGGCGCCCCGGCCTGAGCGCCATCGGGCCCGGATCGCGGACGCGCCGCGAGACCGAACGACGGACGGCGCTGGCTGCCGTCCGTACTGCGAGCCTGCTCTGCCGTCGCGTGCGCGCGGCGCTGATGCCCGACCAGACCGCGCGCAAGGACGACTCCTCGCCCGTCACCGTGGCCGATCTCGGCTCGCAGGCGCTCATCAGCATGGCTCTTCACGACGCTTTCCCCGGCGACGCGATCGTCGGCGAGGAGGATGCGCGGCTGATGCGTGCCGACCCCGAGGGCAACATCGCCCAGTCGGTCATCCATCATGTCGGCGCGGCACGGCCCGGTCCCGACGCTGCGCGGATCATGGACGCCATCGACGGGTGCGGCGCCAAGGGCGGACCGGAGGGTCGCTTCTGGACGCTCGATCCGGTCGATGGCACCAAGGGATTCCTGCGTGGCGGCCAGTACGCCGTGGCCCTGTCGCTCATCGAGGACGGCGAGGTCATGCTCGGCGTGCTCGGCTGTCCGAACCTGCCGGTCGACCCGCACGATGCCGAAGCCGGGCTTGGCTGCCTGTTCGTGGCCGAGCGCGGCGCGGGTACATGGATGCTGCCACTCGACGGCGGCAACGAGGTCGCCATCAAGGTCAAAGTTCCGAAGGCGCTGACGCGCGCTCGGTGGGTCGAATCGGTCGAACCAGGCCACTCCGCGCTGGAAACCGGAGCGGCGGTCGCCAAGTTGCTCGGTCTCGCGGCGCCGCTGCAGATGGACAGCCAGGCCAAGTACGCCACGGTGGCGCGCAACCAGGCCGCGATCTACCTGCGCCTTCCGACCGAGCCGGCGTACCGCGAGCGGATCTGGGACCACGCCGCCGGCTGGCTCATCGTGCGTGAGGCGGGTGGCGAGGTCACCGATGCCGATGGGGCGCCGTTCGACTTCGGCCGCGGGCGGCTGCTGGAACGCAACACCGGTGTCGTGGCGACGAGTGGCGGCGACATCCACGCCGCGGTCCTCGAAGCGGTCGCCAGCGTCCTCAAGGGCTGAGCCGGAGCGCGGTGCGCAGCGTCATCAGTCGGACGGCCGACCGGGTCCTGCACACGACCGCTGGGGCCACGTACCCCGTCAGCGAAGAAGCGGCCGCGTTCCACGCGAGCGTCCCGGTGGTCGACCTGGTCGTCGGCACGGCGCTCTTCCGGCCCGGCCTGCTGAGCCGGCGCCGACGTGGCCACGTCGATTTGCCGCGACTCATCGAGGGCGGCGTGGACCTGGTCGGTTTCACGGTCGCCACGCGACACCCGGATCGGCGCGGCACGCTCTCCACGCCGCACCTGTGGTCGGTCGGCGTGCCGGCTGGGGCGCTGCGCAGCGACATGGCCATCGCCTCGGCCATCATCGCGCGCATCGACGGCTGGGCGGCCTCGTCGGCGGGTCGGCTGGCGATGGTCCGGAACCAGGCGGATCTGGCGGCGGTCGGGGCTGGTCGCTCGGGCGCAAGTTCTGGCGGGTCGGCCGTGCGAGCCTTCATCGGCATCCAGGGTGGCCACGTCCTCGAACGTGATCCGGCCAACGTGGCGCGTCTTCAAGCGCGTGGCGTCCGCCTGTTCGCACTGGCCCACGTGATGGACAACGAGCTGGTCGGCTCCAACACCGGCGTGCGCGGCGGTGGCCTGACCGGTCTCGGTCGCGAGGTGGTCGCCGAGCTGGAGCGCGTCGGCATCGTGGTCGACCTGGCCCATATGTCGCCGGCGGGCATCCGTGACACGGTGCCCCTGCTGTCGCGTCCGTTCGTGCTCAGTCATACCGGCTTCACCCGGCTCAGCGGCGCGCTCAGCCGGGTCCCTCGAAGGCGGTTCACGCCCGGCCGGCGCAACGTCGGCGATGACGAGGCGCGCCTGGTGGCCGAAGCGGGCGGCGTCATCGGGCTGACCATGAGCACGTACCTGCTTGGCGGCTCCGACCTCGACGCGGTGGCGCGCGCGATGGACGCCGGCCTGGAACTCGCCGGTCCCGAGCGGCTGGCCATCGGCAGCGACTTCGACGGCGGGCTGCGCACGGTCTTCGACGTCACCGGCCTTCCGCGGGTGACCGCTCGGCTTCTGGCCGCCGGCCAAGATCGGTCGACGGTGGCGGCGTTCCTCGGTGGCAACGCGCTGCGGGTCCTGCGCGCCACCGCCGGGTAGACGGGCCGGGCGCCCTGTTATGGTGACCTCGATGTCAGCAAGTCTCGCCGCCAGTGATTCCGCCCAGGACCGGACGGAGCGGGTCGAGGCGATCCGCCTGTCCTTCGCCGATGCCTGGGGTGAGATGGGCGCCGCATGGGGCGTACAACCGTCGGTCGCCCGTGTGCATGGCTACCTGCTCGCGCGGCGCGGCATCCTCACCGAGCGCGAGGTGCGCGAGGCGCTCGGCCTCAGCCACCGCGCGGCCAGCCTGGCACTCGCCGAGACCGAGACGTGGGGCCTCGTCAGCCGCGTCCCCCAGACCGATCGTCAGGTCCGCCGAGGTCCCAGCCCGGCCGCGTACGAGGTCGTGCAGGACCACTGGAAGTGGTTCCAGCTGATCGCCGAGCAGCGCAAGGAACGCGAGGCGGATCCGCTCCAGCCGCGCCTTGAAGCCTGCCTCGCGCAGGTGGACGATGCGGTCAGGGCGAACCCCGGCGACGCCGAACTCATCTTCATGCGCCAGTGGATGACCGACCTGCTGGGTTTCGTGCGCCTGTTCGATCGAGCGGTCCGTCTCGTGGCCCGTGCCGAGTCCGATGAACTGGCCCGCGGCTTCGCGGTCCTGGCGCGGCTCTCGGACGAGAGCCTTGACCGCGTGCTGCGGCTCTTCGGCTCGCTGCCCGAGGAGGACCTGGCCGGGACGATCGAGGCGGTCTCCCGAGTCTCGCCGAATGTGGCGCGGCGCATCCTGAAGACCGCAGGCCGGATCGCCCGTCTCGCTGCTCGCTGACGCCCGAGTCTGGGTTTGGCGGCCCGTCGGCGTCGACATCACCGACTCTATCGGGGCGGAACAGCCTTAGCATCGGCCGTACCACGTGCATAAGTGCCGTGAGCACAAGGCGATCCGATAAGCCCGTTCTGGGTACCGAATCGAGCGTCTCGGAGGCACCTTCAGGTCGTTCTACTGCGTGGACGCATATTTGGGCGCGCAAGGAGCGCGGCCGGCAGCCTTATCGAGCGCCTCCCCCGTGCCGTACGCATGCACGGAGTACGGGGAACGACAAGGCCTGTCGGTGGTGGCGGAGAGGGAGGGATTCGAACCCACGGAGCTTTCGCTCAACGGTTTTCAAGACCGCCGCCATAAACCGCTCGGCCACCTCTCCGTGAGACGATGGTAGCGCCTCAGGCGTGCTCGTCGTCCGCGTCGGCCTCGGCCCTGGTGCGATGGATCGTGCCGGGCGCGTGCTGCGGCGGGGCATAGACCGTGTAGAGCTGCAGGTCGACCGAACCCTCGTTGACGAAGTCGTGGCGCATGCCGGCCGGGACGTGGACGAGGCGGCCGGGCGACACCGGAGTGCGGATGCCCTCGAGGACGGCCACGCCCTCGCCTCGCACGAAGACGAGTACCTGGTCCACCTTGGGGTGAACCTCTGAGCCGATACTGCCCTTGGGCGGGATGCACATCACCACGACCTGGGCGTGAGGCCCGGTCGAGACGACTTCACGGAAGTACCTGTTGTCCTTCGCCCGAGCGAGGATGTCCCCGTTGAACGGAGCGAGTTTCGTAGCCGTGACTGTCATGGCGACCTCCTTTCCGGTCAGTCTGGAGTCGACCCGGGTGCCGCGCCAGAGCCAAACGGCAGGTCAGGCCCCGAGGTGGACTCCCAGGCGGGGCCGCAGCACATCCGGCACGATCACCGAGCCATCAGGTTGCTGATAGACCTCGAGGATCGCGGCGACGGTCCGCGGCAACGCAAGGCCGGAGCCGTTCAGCGTGTGCAGGATCTCCGCCTTGCCGCCGGGCTCGGGGCGCCAGCGGATGTTCATGCGGCGCGCCTGGTAGTCGCGGAAGTTGGAAACGGAGCTCACTTCGAGCCAATCCTCGACGCCCGGTGCCCAGACCTCGAGGTCGTACTTCTTGGCCTGCACGAAGCCCATGTCGCCGGTGGCCATCAACTTGACCCGATAGGGCAGCCCGAGCCGCTGGAGACAGACCTCGGCGCGGGCGGTCAGCCACTCGAGCGTCTCGTTCGAATCGGCTGGGCGTTCGAAGCAGACCATCTCGACCTTGTCGAACTGGTGGACCCGCAGGATGCCGCGCGTCTTGGCGCCGGCGGCGCCCGCTTCTCGGCGGAAGCATGGGGAGTAGGCCACGTACCGGATCGGCAACCGGTCGGCCTCGATGATCTCGTCACGGTGGATGTTGGTGACCGGAACCTCGGCCGTCGGGATGAGGTACAGCTCGTCGCGTGTGACGACGTACATCTGGTCTTCCTT
>PNAP01000101.1 GCA_003169735.1 Chloroflexota bacterium
TAGAACTGCATGTACGGCGTGATGGTCGTGCCGACCACCGCCACGGCCAGCAGCAGGACGGTGCCCAGCGAGACACCCGGCACGACCAGGCTCGGCGTCGTGAACGAGTGGATCACATCGCCCCACGCCGGCCGCGCCACGAACGCGGCGGCCACGTAGGTCAGGAAGACCAGGCTGACCGATAGGAAGATGCGCTCCAGCAGCCGGTAGCTGGAGAAGAGCACGAGGGCCCAGATGGCGACCGCCACGACCGGCACCGTGACCAGCCGCGAGACGCCGAAGAGCTCCAGCGATGCCGACGCGCCAGCGAACTCGGCCACCGTGTTGGCGCTGTTGGCGACGAGCAGGATGACCATCGCGAAGAGCGTCCAGCGCACGCCGAACGTCTCGCGGATGAGGTCCGAGAGACCCTGTCCCGTGACCACCCCGAGTCGGGCCGCCATCTCCTGGACGACGGCCAGGACGACGATGGTGATCGGGAAGAGCCACAGCAACCCGTAGCCGGTCTGAGCGCCAAGGACCGAGTAGGTGGTGATGCCGCCCGCGTCATTGCCGACGACGCCGGCGATGAGGCCCGGCCCGAGGACGGCCAGGAACGCCAGGAAGCGGCGCCGCCGGAAGCGCGAGCGGAGCCGCAGGGCGTCCCGCAGGTCGAGACGCTCGCGAAGTCGTGCCCGCAAACCGACGCGCGGCGAGGGCAGGCGCCGACGGACCTTTCGGACGGCGGTCGCCGAGCGGTCGGCGACCGACGGCCGCTCCACCTAGCTACCGCCCCGGCTGGACTTCCTCGGCAGGCGTCCCTTCCACGTTGGAGGCAGCACCGTATCGATGGCGTCGTCGACGGTCACGATGCCGACGAGGCGGTCCTCATCGTCGACCACCGGCACCGCCAGCAGGTTGTAATGCGCGACGACCTGTGCCACCTCGTCCTGGCTGGCGAGCAGCCCGACCGTGACCGGCTCGCTGAACATGATGTCGCGGATGATCGTCTCGGGCTTGGTCACGATCAGGTCGCGCAGGGAGAGGACGCCCGTCAGCCGCCCGTCGTCATCGACCACGTAGATGTAATAGACCGTCTCCGCGTCCGGTTCGAGCTCGCGCAGGCGGTCGATCGTGCCGGCCGCGGTGAGGTGCTCGGGGACGGCGATGAACTCGGTGGTCATGATGCCGCCGGCTGACTCCTCGGGGTACTCGAGGAGCTGCTCCACCTCATCCGCCTCGTCGCGCTCCATCAACTGGAGGATCTCGCGGCGCGACGCCTCGGAGAGGTCCGCGACCAGGTCGGCCGCATCGTCCGGGCTCATCTCCTCGAGGATATCGGCGGCGCGCTCCGGTGCGAGGTCCTCGAGCACCTCGACCTGCGTGTCGGGCTCCATCTCCTCGATGGCGTCGGCGGCGGCCTCGTCGTCGAGGGCGGCGAGGATGCCGGCGCGGTCGCGCGGCGTCAGCTCATCGATGATCGCGGCGAGGTCGGCCGGGTGGAGTTCCCGCAGGCCCTCATGCGGGACGCGCAGCCGGATCGAGGCGATCGAGCTTTCCAGCGGATCGACGTCCTCCCAGTCGATGTAACGCTCGGGCACGCCGAGGCGGAAGTTGCGCGCGATGGTCCGGAACGGCCCCTCGAAACCGAGCCGCCGCAGGATCCCGGCCGCGCCGACATCCACCGCGACGAGATGCAGCTTGCCTTCGAGCAGGTCGAGGCGGAGGTCGTTGACGCGGACGATCTTGCGACCGTCGATGTCGACGATCTGCTTGTCCTGGAGGTCCTTGAAGAGAAGCAGCTCGTTGGGCCGCTGCTCGAAGCGATCGATGTCCAGGGTGTGCGACTGGAGCTTGGCACCGTGCTCATCGAAGGTGCCGACGTCCTTCCAGGCGAGGAAGGTTCGGCGTCGGCCGTTGGACATGACGAGGCCGGTCACGGGTGGATAGCGGTCGCCGATGGCGACGATGAGATCGGCCACCTTGCCGATCAGGTCTCCCTGCCGGTCGTGCACCGGCCGTCCGATCGCCTGGCTCAGGTAGAGCATGCGTCACCACCTCTCGACGGACCGTCCGCCGAGAGAGCGTCCGAGCCCTTAGCGGACCCCGGACGTTCGGCCGGCGAGACGGACCTGATCACCGCCGACGGCGCTTTGGGCGCCGCCGGATCTCGGTCCGTTCTCCACGGGGGAGCAGCCTCCGTCGCGTGCTTGGCCAGCTCGGTGGGTCATCGACCGTGTCTCATCGACCGCACCGGCGCGAGGCGAGTGTAGGCGCCGCAACGATCGGGGGTCAACCGGCGGCGCCTATCATGGGCATCGTTCGAGTAGGCAGCATGCATGGAGGCAGCGCGATGCTCAGCGACAGCATGGTCGTGCCGACGATCCCCGTTACCGACCTTGAAGCATCGCACAGCTCGGTCCGGCGCGCGGCGCGTGGATGAAGGATCCGGACGGCAACGTGCTGGGACTCCGCCAGGGTCCGGTGTCTTCCTGACCGTCACCGACGGGGCGCCACCGGACGACGAGGCGCCGCCGGACGACGGGACCGCACCCGAGGACGGAGCGCCCATCGGTGACCCTCCGCCGGCCGGGCCGCAGCCGCCGACCGACGTCGAACCGGGACGCGAGCATCGGTCACGCCGTGGACGGCAGATCCTTGACGGGCTGCTGGCCGCGCTCGCCGTGGCATCCGGCCTCGTCCTCGTCGAAGGCCAGCCGACGCCGTTCGAACTCGCCGAAGCCGCTCTCGTAGCCAGCGTCATCGGCGTCATCCTTTATCAGCGGCGCGTCGGGGGAGCGTCGGGTCGCCGCCGCGCGGCACGGGCGCGAAGCTTCACCCGGATCCTCCAGGGACTGTCCCGTTCGGTCTCGTCCGAATCGGTCGTCGAGGCCATCATCGAGGAACTGCGCTCGGCGTCCGGCGCGGATCACGTCGTCGTCGCTCGACAGATGCAGCCGGACGGATCGATGGAAGTGACGGTGATGGCGGCGAGCCCGACCGTGCCGACATCGAAGACGTTCCTCCGGCCCGACATCCTGGGCGATCCCGTCACCGAGCCGGGAGCCGGCAGCGTTGCCGCCCGACCGGTCGCATTGCCGGCCGTGGCCCGGGTCGGTTCACTAGCCATCCGTTTCCAGGAGGCCGCCGACGAGGTCGCGCGTCGTGTCCGGTCCGGCTATGGATTGCCCTACACGCTGGCCGCGCCACTCGTGGCCCAGGGCCGGTTCGTCGGGGCGCTCATCCTCTCGAAGCGGACGCGGAGCAGTTGGAGCGACGTCGATCGCCGGTTGCTGACGTGGGCCGCCGGCGAGGTCTCGGCCGCGTTCGTGCGGGCGTATGCGCTCGAGGCGGCCGAGGCGCGCGCCAACATCGACGCGCTGACCGGACTGCCCAACAGGCGCTACCTCGATGAGCTGATCTCGATCGTGCCGCAACGGCGGCGCACCGGCGATAGCCTGGGCGCGCTGATGATCGATATCGACCGCTTCAAGCGGCTCAACGACAAGTACGGCCACGCGACCGGAGATTCGGCGCTGCGCGCGGTCGCCGGCGCCATCTACGTGACCATCCGTGCCGAGGACACGCCGGCACGCTATGGCGGCGAGGAGTTCGCCGTCATCCTGCGCCGCGCCAGCGCGACCCAGGCGATGGAGGTCGGCGAGCGCATCCGGGCGGCGGTGGCGGCCATCCCGCCCGAACGCATCGGCATCGGCGAGCCGGTCACGGTGTCGGTGGGAGTGGCGGTTGCGGGCGAGGACGAGCAGGACGTGCGCGGCCTCCTCGAACGTGCCGATCGCGCACTGTTCCTTGCCAAGCGGCGCGGCCGTGACCGCGTCGAGACGGCCTGACAGGTGGCTCCGGAGACGGATGCGCTGGACCCGGATGAGCCGCCGTACGAGGTGCGGCCGCGGGCGTCACGCGGCGATGACGTGCCACTCCTCGGCAACGACGAGCTGGCGGTCATCTTCTTCGAGATCGGCGACATGCTCGAACTCCAAGGCGAGCTGCCCTTCAAGATCGGCGCCTACCGGCGGGCGGCCGATTCGATCGCCCACAGCGCGACCGATGTGGCGGCCGGCTACCGGAGCGGCGCGCCGCCCGATTTGGCGGGCGTCGGCAAGGCCATCGACGAGAAGCTGGCCGAACTGGCCGACACGGGCCGGTTGCGGTACCACGAACGCCTGCGGCGGCAGGTCCCGCCGTCTCTGGTGACGCTGCTCAGCGTGCCCGGTCTCGGGCCGCGAACGGCGGGCGACCTGTGGCGGGCGTTGGGGATCTCGTCATTGGACGAGCTGGAGGCGGCGGCGCGCGAAGGGCGGCTGCGGACGGTGCGCGGCATCAGCGAGCGGACCGAGAAGCGGATCCTCGAAGGGCTCGACCAGGTGCGGGCACGGCCGGCGAAGCGGATGCGCCTCGGCGAGGCGCAGGACATCCTGGCTCGGATGAGCCTCCTACTCGCCGGCGCCCCCGGGGTGCGCGAGGTCCTGGCTGCCGGTTCGTTCCGTCGTCGGAAGGAGACCATCGGCGACCTCGATGTGCTGGTCGAGACCGACCAGCCGGCCGAGGTCATCGAGCGGTTGCACGCCTCCGCTGCGGTCGAGAAGGTCGGCGGTCATGGCGGGCGCGGTGGCCAGCACCGGACGACGGTGCAGTTGCTGCGTGGTCCGCAACTCGACCTGATGACGATGCCCGTCGGGCTCACCGGCACGTACCTGGTGCACTTCACCGGTTCCGCGGCCCACAACGTGAGGCTCCGCGAGCGTGCCCGCGACCTCGGATGGAGTCTCTCTGAACACGGCTTCGTCCGGCTCGGCGACGACGGGGAGCCACTCACCGGTGACGCGGCCGAGCGGCGGACCTTCGCGACCGAGACCGAGGTCTACGACTTCCTCGGCCTGCCGTACATCGCGCCCGAGCTGCGCGAGGACCGCGGCGAGATCGAGGCCGCCCTGGCCGGTCGGCTCCCTTCGCTGGTCGAACTCGAGGACCTCCAGGGCGACTGCCACACCCATTCGAACTGGTCCGATGGCTCGAAGCCCATCAACGTCTGGGCCGACGCCGCCCGTCGTCGCGGTTACGCCTACCAGGTCCTGACCGACCATTCGGTCAGCCTGACCATCGCCAACGGCCTCGACCCGCGGCGCGTGGAGCAGCAGCGCGTGATCATCGCCGAGCTCAACGAGCGCTATGCCCGCGAGGAGGCGGCAGGGGAGGCGCCTGAAGGGTCGAACCCGTCCGGCTTCCGCCTGCTCCACGGTTGCGAGATGGAGATCCGCACCGACGGCCGCCTCGATTACGACGACGCTCTGCTGGCCCGCTTCGACGTCGTGGTGGCGTCCCTGCATGTCGGCCGGAAGCAGCCGCGTGCGCAACTGATGGCACGCTACATGACCGCGCTGCGCAGCCCGCACGTCGACATCATCGCCCACCCCTCGGGCCGCAAGATCGGCATGCGCGACGATCTCGACCTGGACTGGGACGCCTTCTATCGCGCCGCCGCCGAGACCGGCACACTCTTGGAGATCAACGGCTCCGACGAGCGTCTCGACCTCGACGACCGCCGCATCCGGGCGGCTCTTGATGCCGGCGTCCGCTTCACGGTCGACTCCGACGCCCATTACATGAACGAGTGGGACAACGTCGTCTGGGGCATCGGCCTCGCCCGCCGCGGCTGGCTCGAGAAGAAGGACGTGGCCAACACCCTGCCACGCGACGCGTTCCTGGCGCTGGTCGGGGAGAAGCCGGGCCGGACGTGAGACCGGGATCGCTGTTCGGCCGAACAGTCGGATGGGGAGCGCGGCCAGGGATCCTCATGGCCGTGGCGGCCCTTGCCGCGATCGTCGCCATCGATCTCAGCCTGGCGCTGTACCGGATCGACGCGAGGGGTTTCTGGGGGGACGAGGTCTGGACGGTCTGGTGGGCAGGTCAGCAATCGGTCCTGGGAGCGTTCCGCAGGTTCACTTCCCCGCCGAATCTGCCGCTTCACTTCGCGGTCGTCCGCGCGGCCCTCACGTTCGGCGAGAGCGAGTTGTCCACGCGACTTCCGTCCGTACTCTTCTCGGTAGGCACGGCCATCTTCACGTATCTCTATGCCGTTCGCGCATTCGGCCGTTACGTGGCGGTGATCGCGGCCCTCCTGCTTGTTGTCGCTCCCTTGAACATCTGGTACGCCCAGGAGGTTCGGCCGTACGCGCTCCTGAGCCTGCTGGGTATCGCATCCCTGTCCATCGCGCTGTGGCTGTTCACCGCGAGTGGTCGACGCTCGACGATCATCCTCGTGATCGCGCTGGCCGTGGTCAACGCCGCGGCTATCGCCGACCATCTCTTCGGCATCTTCCCGATCCTCGTCGAGGCCACCGTCGTCTTCACGTGGTGGGCGAGCCGTCGCCCGCGGTCTGACGCATCGAGCAGAACGATTCGTGCGTTCCTCGCGAGTTTCGCGATGACGCCGCTCATCTGTGCGCCGGTGGTTGTCGGGACCATCCAGTACCTCATCGTCGGCGACGGCAATCCCTGGCCAGACCCACCACCTATCTTCCCGCAGGCCCTCACGGCGCTGGGTCAATTCGGTGCCGGCACAGGCTGGCTCCTGGTCCTGTTCGCCGTCCCGGTGATCATCGGTGCCTTGGTCGGACTGCGCCGGGCGCGGGTCGGTACCGCACTCCTCGTCGGCACCATCGTCATCCCGTTCCTGGTCCTGGCTATCGGCGCGCATCGCCATCCGTTCTCGGCGCGCTATGTGATCTTCATGCAGCCCGCGTGGCTGGTCCTGTGCGCGGCGGGGACGGTCGCAGTCGGTCGGGCCGCCAGGAGGCGCGTCGCCTTGCGGACGGCCGCTCGCGGCGCCGTTGGTGCGGCGATGGTGATCCTCGTGGGCATTCTTGTCGCCACCGAGTTGCGCGCGACCGTCGAGACGTACAGCGTCTCACGCGGCACGGACTGGTCCGGCGTCTGCCGCATCATCCGTGACGAGGCGACACCCGACGAGGTCATCATGGGCAACGCCTATCAGGACGGGATCATGGGTTGGTGCCTTCGCGACATCGACCCAAGACCCGCCGTGCTTGCCGCCGGTCGCGACTCGGTGCCGGACGTCCTGGCCACGGGACGTGGCGTCTGGTACGTGCAGACCGGACCGCCCAACGCCGCGATCGACCCGGCCGTCCTCGCGATGCCGGAGATCCCGGAGCGTGCCTGGACGACGCCGTCGACGACCGGGACATCCGGCTTTCCGTGGATCGTGAGCGAGTGGGGCACCCGTCTCTTCCATGCGCCTCCCGGTCCCGCGTCGGCCCGCGTCTCGTTCCACGAGACGAATGGCGTCTCGGTCTCACCAGGCTGGCCGGACTACGTTCAGCTGAGCACGGGTCAGAGCTACGTCGTCCGTGTGCGTCTTGCTGCGGCGACCCATCGGTCACTCCTGGTCAGCTACTTCGTGACCGGGGCGCCGACGATCGCCGTCGATGTTGCCGACACGGCGCTCGGTATGGCTGACGTCCCGGGAGGCAGCGGCTGGGTCACGGCGGTCATGCCACTGCCGGACGGGTTGCCGGATGAGGTGACGGTGACACTGCGCGCGGCGGTCCAGGGCGTGACGGCGATCAGCGCGATCGAACTGCGCGCAACGCCCTGACCCACGGCCCCGTGCTACACTCCACGTTCGCTCCAGCATCAGTCCGGGCGTCCCCGCGCGCCCGTCGAGACCCCGAGCCCCGAGGAGTCCATGAGCTTCAACAGTTTGACCGACAGCGGTCCGAGCAACGCCGTCACCCAGACCCGACTCAAGCGTCAGCTGACCGAGCAGGCCATCGCCGCCGCGACGGCCGCCGATTGGGCCGGTGCGGCCGAGATCAACCAGCGAATCCTCGAGCTCGCGCCGGACAGCGAGGCTGAGAATCGCCTTGCCAAGGCGTACTGGGAGATGGGCGAGCTGGGCACGGCGCGCGAGCACTACCAGGCCGCGCTGGCCATCGACCCGACCAGTCGCATCGCCGAACGCAATATCACCCGCCTCCGCGTCCTGCTCTCCGAGGCCGGCAAGAAGACCGTGCCGGCCAAACCGGGCAGCAAGGCGCCCGTCTCGATCTTTGTCGAGGAGACCGGCAAGACGGGCTTCGCGCACCTCGTCGACCTTGCGAGTCCCCGCGAGCTCGCGCAGGTCAACCCGGGCGACCTGGTCGAACTCAGCCCTGACGGCCCACGCCTGAAGGCCTCGTCGAACGGCATGGACATCGGCGTCGTGGAGCCGCGCGTCGCCGCGCGCCTGCTCAAGCTCATCGCCGAGGGCAACAAATACGCTGCCGGCGTGACCAGCCTCGGCGACCGTGACGTGCGCATCATCGTCCGCGAGACCTACCAGGACCCGCGCAACTACGGCAAGGTCTCGTTCCCGACTGCCGCCCGCGTCAGCGACCTGCGCCCGTACACCAAGGGCACATTGGTGCGCGAGGAGATGGAGCTCGAAGAGGAGCTCGAACTCGACGAAGAGGACGAGATCGAGGATATCGGCTCGGTCATGACCGTCGGAGTGACCGAGGACGAGGCCTTCGAGGCCGAGGACGACGACGAGCTCGACGAGGGATAGCCCCGGACGCGGCATAGTCTCGGGCGCGGCTAGCCCGAGGCGTGCGCTGATCGGGCGCGGCTAGCCCGTCAGCGCAACAAGACTGAGTCGCACAGACCCGAGGCGACCGGCACGGCCTAAACTGCAGCCGATGGTGGAGCCCCTGACCTCGCTCATCCGGCCTCGTCGGGGCCCGATGCTGGCGGTGTTCGAACGACTGGCACCACCCCCCGCCGACGGCCTGGCCGCGGCGGAGATCGAAGCGCGGACGGCTGTCGGCGACATCGTCATCGAGCTTCACGGCCGCGGCGCCTGGGTCGCCCGGAGCGCGGTCGATCGGCTGCGGCGGGTGTTCGACCTGGAGTCGATCGCCCTGACCCGGTTGCAGGCCGAGCTGGTGATGCGACCGCCCGACCTGCGCCACCTCGACGCGGCGCTGAACGCGCTGTCGGTCCAGCCGCACGGCGAGCTCGGTCTCAAGGCGTCGCTGGCCGAGGCGTTCACTTCGCGCTGCGCGACGTGCGGCCGCCCGGTCGTCGTCGAGGAGTTCCTGTGGGACGCCGAGGCGACGGCTCCCGCGCGCAAGTCGTACCGATGCGAGAACTGCGGCGAGCGGTCGCACGTCGGTGACACGCGCAGCGTGCCCGTCGATGCCGAGGACGTTCGCGCCGCGCGGGCGATGGCGCGCGCGCCAGGGTTGGCCCGCGAAGCGTTGCGCGCCCGCTTCCCGACGCCGGAACCGGGCCACGCGCTGCCCGGCCAGCTGCTCGACCTGTACACGCCGCGGACCCTCGACGCGATCGCGGCCATCGTGGAGCGGCTCGATGTCGACCTGCGCGCGGCGCCCATCCAGGCCGCGCTCCGCCTGGGTCTTGCCCACGCGCTGATACCACCGAGCCGCTTGACACGTTTCCCTGGAAGGCCGGCGGCGCTGCGCATCGCCAACGGCAAGCTCCGCCTGGCGACCGACCGGGGCTGGCGGGAGCGCAACCCGTGGCTGCTCTTCGAGGAAGGCGTGCGGCAGGTGCGGAGCTTCATCCAGCGCCTCGAGGCCGCTCCGGGGGGCGCCATCCAGGCTCGTCCCGGCGACGATCTCGCGGCGCTGGTCGATGGCTCTTCCAACGTCGTGCTGCGCCTCGGGAGCGCGGCCGATCCCACGGTCGCGCCGAGCCTCGGCGAACGTGCCGTCCTCCCCGGCCGCCTCGACGCCCGATCGCGGATCCGACTCGTGCTCACCCAGCCGCCTATCCACTGGAGTGCCGAGAACGTGGCCGTTGCTTACCTCGCGACAGCCATCGTCCTCGGTCGCGAGGCTGCCGAAGCCCTGCCGACCGATCTCATCTTCGGCCGCGCGGCGAGCAGCGAGTGGGGTTGGGACGTGGCCGCGCTGCGGCGCTCGCTGGTCGGCGTGCGGCCCATCCTGGCGCCGGATGCCGAGGTCGTGATCCTGCTCGACCGGACCGGCCCGGGTGGTCTTGCGGCCGGGGTGCTGGGCGGGGTCGGCGCGGGCTACCGGCTGAGTGCGGCGGTGCTCGCCGAGTCCGGCGACGAGATCGGCGGGACGCTTCGGTTCGCGCCACCGGAACGCGCGGCCGATGGTTCGCTCGTGCCCCAGGACGGCGGCCCGTTCCAGCTCTCGGCTGTCGAGAGCGCGGTCACCGATGTCGCCGTCTCGGTGCTCCAGGCGCGCGGCGAGCCGGCCGGCGCAGAGCGACTCCTCGGCGAGGTGCTCATCGGGCTCGATCGACTGGGCCACCTGCGCCGCTTGGTGGGGACGCGGACCTTCGCCGAGACCGAGGAGCGCGCCGAGCGTGCCGCAGCCGCGGTGGGGCTGTTCGGGGAGCTGCCGCGTCCAGGGGATGAGGCACCGACCGAGGTCGTGGCACTCCCCGCGCCGCCCGAGGTGGGCAACGGATCCCACTCCGCGGCCGATGCCACTCCGCCTGACGCCACCCTGCCTGACCCTGCCGCGATGGCGCCCGCCACGCGGACCGCGAGCGGCCCCTCCTGGCGCGATCCACGGGCGCGCATCCGCGACATCGCGGCCGAGACTGCCCTGCCCGACGTGGCGGGCGAGTCATCTGTGCTCGCCGACGAGGCCATGGATGCGCCGACCGAGTCCCTCGCGGAGCCGGCTGAAGCCATCGACGAGCCCGAACAGGCCATCGATGAACTGCCCGAGCCCGCTGACGGGCCCGACAACGCCGTCCGCGCTCGAGAGCGGGCCGGGTCAGGCGCGGATCCGGTGCGGCTCCTGCTCGAGATCGTCCTGAGCGAGCTGCGCCGCCCCGACCATCCACGGTTGCTCGAGCTCGAGCCTGGCCGATGGTGGCTGCGCGACCGGGCCGACATCGACGCCGCCCGTGCACCACTCTCCGATCGCCTCGAGTGGGCCGTCTTCAGCCTCCTCTCGACCAGTGGTGGCCTGACCGAGGCCGCGTTCATCGACCGCATCGGCGGCATGTTCAAGGGGCACGACACGCCGGATGAAGAACTCGTGCGCGCCTGTCTGGAGAGTTACGCGCAGTCGGAACCCGACATGAGCGGCCTCCTGCGCACCGAGGATTCGCTCCAGGCTCGCTACGAGGAACACGGCGTCCTCGTCGGCATGCTCGCCGAGTACGGTCACCGACTCGGGCTGCGCTGCTGGATCTCGCGCCGCGAACAGAAACGCAGCTTCAAGGGCGCCACGAACGGCGCGCTCCTGTCCGAAGCCGAGCAACGCGTCTACCTGCCGCTGGTCAGCCCGGGTGATCCCGAGGTGCTCGAATCGGTCGACTGCCTCTGGTACGTGCGCGGCAAGGCGGCGTTCCTCTTCGAGGTCGAATGGACGGCGATGCTCGGCGAGCCGATCCTCAAGCGTGGCACGCGCATCCCGCCCAATGACCAGCTCGTCCGCTTCCTCGTCATCCCGCCCGAGCGGGCCGAGCTCGTTCGCTTGAAACTCGCTCGGTCGCCGCTGCTACGCCAGGCCATGGCCGAGGGCAACTGGCATATCCTGAAGTCCGACCACCTGCGTCGGCTGTATGCCCGCGAAGACGCCAGCCTTGACGACCT
The DNA here is from genome assembly GCA_003169735.1 of Chloroflexota bacterium. Taxonomy (GTDB): domain Bacteria; phylum Chloroflexota; class Limnocylindria; order Limnocylindrales; family CSP1-4; genus Palsa-1032. Next base: position 11,603 of record PNAP01000101.1, read on the forward strand.
TGGTCCGCTGCTCGGCCTCGACCCGGAGATCGAACAACAGGGTGAGCAGCTGGCCCTGTTCGCGTGACCGCACCATGACCGGAGGGAGCCCGATGACCACCGTGATGACCGATCGCCCCGTGCGCGACCTCGCCGATCGCTTCTGGCAATGGTTCCTCGAGTTCCAGCCACTCTGGGCGACGATGCTCGGCGACGAGCGCTTCAACGATCGGTTGGATGATCCGAGCGCCGAGGGGCGCGCGCGCGAGGTCGCCGACCTGAAGGGCTTCATGGCCCAGGCCGCGGCCATCGACACGACCGGCCTCGACACCGAGGATCGCATCACCCTCGACATGCTCCAGGTCGTCGCCAAGATGCGGCTCAAGGCCCACGAGCACGAACTCTGGCACTTCGAGGCGATCGACCAGATGGGCGGGCCGCACAACCTGCCCGGCGATATCGCCCGTTTCCACCGGATGGATTCCCCGGAACGCGTCGACCAGCTCGTCGAGCGTCTGCACGCGTTCCCGGCGCACCTCGATGCACATCGGAGGAACATCGCCGCGGGCCGCGCGGCCGGTCGGACCGCCGCTCGCCCGGTCATCGAGCGAACCATCACCCAGGTCCGGCGCGCCGTCGCCGCTTCACCCGACGAGTCGCCGCTCCTGGCGCCGGACAAGCCGCTCACCGGCGAGCAGCGGGCACGCGTCCGCGCGGTCATCGAGGACGAGATCAATCCGGCCCTGGCCGCGTACCTGGGCGACCTCGAGGCGTACCTGCCCTACGCGCGTGCCGGCGAAGGCATCTGGGCGCTGCCCGATGGCGATGCCGTCTATCGGACCGCCATCCTTGCCTCGACCACACTCGAGGATTCGCCGCAGGATCTCCACGACTACGGCATGGCGCAGCTGGCGGCGATCGATGTCGAGCGAACGGCCATCGCGCGCGAACTCGGCTATAAGACCGCTGCCGAGCTTCGGGCTGCGCTGGACAGCGATGCGTCCAACCGACCGGCCGACCGCCAGGCGCTGGTCAACCTTGCCCGCGAGCAGATCGATCGCGCCACCGCTGCCGCGCCGCGCGTCTTCGGCCGACTCCCGAAGGCGCTCTGCGAGGTCCGGCCGGTCGAGTCGTACATGGAGGCCGAGGCGCCGCCTGCCTTCTACTTCCCGCCCGCTCCGGATGGCTCGCGGCCCGGGATCTACTACATCAACACCTACGATCCGCAGAGCCGTCGCCTGCATCGGCTCGCGTCGACGACCTACCACGAGGCGACACCCGGACACCACTTCCAGATCACCATCGAGTCCGAGTTGGAGGACCTGCCCGATTTCCGGCGCTTCGGCGCGCGGCTCGTGGGCGTCGCCTTCAGCGAGGGTTGGGGTCTCTACAGCGAACGGCTGGCGGACGAACTGGGGCTCTACCAGGGCCCGCGCGAGCGGCTGGGGATGCTCGACGGTCAAGCATGGCGGGCGGCCCGCCTGGTGGTCGACACCGGGATCCATGCGTTGCGCTGGGACCGCCAGCGCTCGGTCGATTTCCTCAAGGAGCAGGCTGGCCTCAGCCAACTCGAAGCTGAGACCGAGACCGACCGCTACATCTCGTGGCCGGGCCAGGCACTTGCCTACATGACCGGCCAGCGCGAGATCCAGGGCCTGCGCAAGGAGCTGGAAGCGCGCGACGGCGACCGCTTCGACCTGAGCGCCTTCCACGATGAGGTGCTCGGCCACGGGTCACTGCCCCTGGCCACGTTGCGCCGCGAACTCCCGACCTGGGTCAAGCCCAAGGCGGAGTAGCGGCGCGGTGCCGATCATTCCTCGCGGCGAGCGGTCGGCTTCCTGCCAGATGTCAGCCGGAGTAGCACAGGGCTCGGTCGCCCGCCACATTCGGGCCTGAGCTACTGACGGTCCCAGCTTGCCGCTGCCTCGCCACGCTCGATCGGCGCGCGTCAGAAGCTGTTCGACTCGTCTCGGGTGGCTGATCGAGCCTTGGCTGCGCGAACGCTCGGCCTAACGCCACCCGGGCTGACATCTGGCAAGGAAGCCTACGACTGCGCGGCCCGCTGTTCGCCCGTCGGCTGAACCGCTCGGTCAGTTGGTGGGTTGAACCGGGGGAACAGCCGCCACCGATCCATCATCGAGGTTGACCAGGATGCCGCCGAACGCCAGTGCGACCCGATCGTCGGGATCGTGGACGTCCAGGAGCGCGACCCAGCCGGAAGTGTCAAGGGCGTTCGCTCGATTGGCGGCGGCCAGGCCAAGCTCGGTGTTGTACCCGCCCAGCCAGTCGGTCGCCCACGGTATGGTCGTGGCGAGGAGTTCGTGCTCGGTCGGGTCACCGGCCGCGCTGATCCAGATGGCCGCGTACCCGTCGTCGGTCGTGCCATCGCGGACGAGGCGTGCGGACCCATCCGCCGCAGCCAGGATCTGGTCGTGGATCCCTCGATCGGGCAGCCTGCGCACATCGCCCGTCGTCACGTCCACTGCGACCAGCCGAATGTACATGCCGGTGTCATCGAACGGTTCATTCCCCATCCCGAAGAGTTCGTCACCGACGAACCCGAACAGGTCCCAGAGCGGCCGAGGGGAGATGACACTGACGGTCCCGTCGACCGTGTCCAGGACGCGGGTCAGACGCGGCCCGGTGCCGACCGCCACGTAGCGCCCATCGAGCGACGTCACGATCATGGCGGAGCAGTGGCCGCCATAGCCGGCCGTGCAAGCCCAACCGTCGATCACTTGCTCCGGGGCGCCGCTTCCGAGTGGCAGGCGCCAGACGCCGGCGATGCCGGTGGCGTCGGTCCGAACCTCGTACCAGTGATGTCCGTCCGGTGCGAGCGCGACGTCTTCGACGTCGGTGGCGTTCTCAAGAAGGTGCCGGCTCTGGCCCGTGACCAGATCCACAAGGTCGATATCGCGCGCCGCGCCGTCGCCCGGATTCGGGTCATACGAAGCGAGGATCCGACCGTCGACGGGGGCTTTGGAGAGGTCGATCTCCTTGCGCTCGGTCAGGACGGTGCGCTCGTCGCCGGCGAGGGTGCCGACGATGAGGCTGTTGGACTCCGGCCCGACCTCCGCGGCCCACGGCACGGTCGACAGATCCGGCCCGGTCACGGTGGCCACTGGGAAGCGGTCGACGATGGAGGTTGGCGACGGGCTGGAGGTCGGCGTCGGCTGCGCCGATGCGGTTGGACTCGGAGCCGCCGACTCGGTCGGAGTCGGGTGCGTGGAGCCCGTCGCACGTGGCGAGCCTGAGGCGGTCGGGCTGGCCGTAGCGAGACCGGTCGGCGTGAGGTCGGGGGAAGCTGGTGTCGTCGATGGCACAGCGGCGGTGCATGCAACGAGCATCGCGACCGCCATCAGGACAACCGGCATCTTCGGGAGATCCAACGGTTCCGCCTTCTGTGGTTTCCGTGACTGCGAGCGGCCGGTGCGTCCGCTTGTGAGCCGATACCCCAACGATGAGACGCTCGACAGGGCCGATTTGGCACGCCACCAGCGTGGCGCGCTCATCGCCCGGCCGCGATCTCCCGGAGCGCCTCGACCAGGCGGTCGATCTCGTCGAGTGTGTTGTAGTGGACGAGGCCGACGCGGACCATGCCGCCCGACTCTGCCAAGCCCAGGGCTCGGATGAGCTCGTAGGCGTAGTTGTCGCCGTCCCACGAGAAGATGCCGCGCTGCCCGAGCACTTCGGCGATGGCGCGCGGGTGTCGCTCGCCAAGCGTGAACGACACGGTCGGGCAGCGCTCGTCGAAGTGCGCCGGGTCCACGATGCCGCGGATCTGCAGGCCGGGCACGGAACAGAGGCCGCTGATGAGCGGCGGGATGAGCGACCGCTCGTAGGCACGCGAGGCGGTCATGGCCGCCTTCAATCGGGTTCGTCGTCTGCCATCGGCCGCGCCCGGCTCACCCGAAGCGCCGCCCTGGGAGACGCCGACCCATTCGAGATAGCGGAACGTGCCCAACAGGCCGGCGAGCATCTCGTGCGACTGGGTGCCCGTTTCCCAGCGTCCGGGGAGATCGTCCGCCGCCGGCCTGACCTTCACGGCCGGCAGCGACTCCAGCAGCTCGCGGCGCGCCCAGAGCAGCCCGAGGTGCGGCCCGAAGAACTTGTACGGCGAGCAGATGAGGAAGTCGGCGCCGAGCGCCGCGACATCGATGGGCAGGTGCGGACCGGCGTGGACGGCATCCACCCACAGCCACGCGCCGGCCGCGTGGACCATCTCGGCGATGCGCGCCACCGGCGGGATCGAGCCGACCGCGTTGGAAGCGAGCGTGACGGCCACCAGCCGCGTCCGAGGCGAGAGCGCGGCCTCTAGCGCGTCCATATCGAGCGTGCAGTCCTCCGGCCGAATGCCGACCTGCCGGATGACCGCGCCCCGCTCCTCGGCCATGGTGAGCCACGGCGCCACGTCGCCATCGTGGTCGAGCTGCGTGACGACGATCTCGTCGCCGGCAGTGAGCGTCCGCCCGATCGCGCGGCTGACCGCGAAGGTGAGCGTCGTCATGTTCGCACCGAACGTGATCTCGGAGCCGTCCGCCGCGCCCAGGAAGTCGGCCGCCGCCGCATGGACCTCGTCCATCATCGCGTCGGTCTCGTGGCTGGTCAGGAACGCGCCGTGGAGGTTCGCGTTCGACGTCTCGAGATACGCGACGATGCCATCGATGCACTCATGCGGCACCTGCGTCCCCGCGGGACCGTCGAGGAAGGCAAGCGGCCGGCCGTCGACGCGGCGCGAGAGGGCAGGGAAGTGGTCGCGTACGGCTTGGACATCGAAGGCGGGCGTATCGGTCATGGCCGAAGTCTAGGTCGCGACCGGCGACGACGGAGACCGGATGGCCTGCCCTGAGCTCTCAGCCGCGGGTCTCAGCCGCGGGTTCCTGTCATTCGTGCATGGAGTGGGCGGTACGCGACAAGTTGACGCTCCTGCGGAGCTGATCTGGCCATCAACAGGGTGGATGTTGACGAAAACGGCTACATCGGCATCTCGGCTTCCCGAAACCTGGCTGCCGAACCGGCGTACGACCCACCTGGCGGGCGTATGACAAGAATGGGCCGGCGCTTCGACGGTACGAACCGCCCCGCGGTTGGATGGCAGGAAACTGGACCGAGCGTCCTGATCCAGCCGAGCTGAGAGGATGAGCCGCCCTCCTCCCGCCCTGGCACTGGCCGCAACGCGTTTCATCGCGTAGACTCCCCGAGTCGCCGAGGATTCGTCACGCAACGGCTCCTCTGGCACGAATCTCGCACGGAGGAACCTCGATGGCCACGGAAACCGCACGTCGTGCCGCGACCGCCAGGGCCCGCCAGATGGCCATGTACGAGCGTGCGAGGCGAACTCTCCCCGGTGGCACGGACTCCAACTTCCGCGCTTGGGGGGACGACACGATCTACGTGGACCGCGGCAAGGGCGGTCTCGTCTGGGATCTTGACGGCACGGAATTCGTCGATCTGCGCATGGGCTACGGGCCGGTCATCCTCGGCCACGCCGACGAACGCGTCGATGACCACGTCAACGAGCGGATGCGGCGCGGTGTCAGCTTCTCCCTGACCTCCGAGGACGAGGTCCAGGCGTGCGAGCTGATCTGCGAGCTGACCTTCTGCGACATGGCCCGCCTGACCGTCTCGGGCACCGAGGCGACGATGCACGCGCTTCGCGTGGCGCGCGGCTTCACCGGCCGCGACAAGATCGTCAAGTTCGAGGGCCAGTATCACGGCGTCCACGACTACGCCCTGATCAGCGTCCTGCCCAACGATGTCGCCGCGCTCGGCGACCGAGACAACCCGGTGCGGCTCGCCTGGGGCCGCGGCATCCCGGCCGCTGTCGCCGACACGGTCATCCCGGTGCCCTACAACGATCTCGCCACGCTGCGCCGCGTCTTCGAGCGGGAGGGCGACGACATCGCGGCGGTGCTCATCGAGCCCGTCCTCGGCAACGCCCAGGGCATCCTGCCGCGTGCCGGTTTCCTCCAGGGCGTGCGCGAGATGACCCGGGAGTTCGGCGCCCTGCTCATCTTCGACGAGGTCAAGACGGGCTTCCGATTCGCCCGCGGTGGGGCGGCCGAGGCGTTCGGCGTCACGCCCGACCTCGCGACCTATGCCAAGGCGATGGGCAACGGCTATCCGGCCGCCGCCTTCGGCGGCCGTCGCGACGTGATGGAGATGCTGCCCGACAAGGTCAGCCACGGCGGCACATACGCGGGCAACCGCGTGGCCGCGTCGGCAGCGGCGAAGGTCCTGACCATCCTCCGCGACACCGATGCACTGGCCACGGTCCGCGCCAACGGTGAACGCCTCCAGGCCGCCCTCAAGCAGATCCTCGACACGCACGGCCTGGCTTACGTCTTCACCGGGCAGCCGACGATGTTCGGGGTGATGTTCACCGAGATGCTGCCCGACGACTACCGTGGCTGGGCGGCCACCGATCACGACCTCTACGACGCCATCGCCGTCGGCATGATCGCGCGCGGCGTGATGCCCGAACCCGACTCGCGCGAGCCCTGGTTCATGTGCGAGGCGCACGCGCAGGGCGACCTCCTTGACCGTGTCGCCACCACGTTCGAGGCGTCGCTGCACGCCGCGCTCAAGGCCCGGGCGCACACCCGGTCGGACGGGGTCCGCGACACCGCAGGCTGATCGCGGTCTGGTTGCGGGCCTCGCCCGACCCCGCCGCCCTGATAGGCTGGCTCCTCGATGGACCTGAACACGCTGATCCCAGACGCGAACCTGCGCCAAGCGGTCCGCATCGGCGTGGACCTCGTGGTCGTCATCATCGCCACCGCCATCGCGCTACGCATCGTGCACCGCATCGCCGTGGCCACCGTCAACCAGCGGCTCAGCCGGCGCCCGGCCGATGGCGAGGCGCCGCATTACACCGCGCTCGAGCACCGCAAGCGGCACGCCACCCTCGAAGCGCTGGCGGTCAGCCTCGCTCGGCTGGTCGTGCTGATCGTGGCGCTCGTGGTCGTGCTGGCCATCTTCGATGTCGATATCGGGCCGGCCATCGCGGGGCTCGGCCTTCTCGGGCTGGGCGTCGGGCTCGGCCTCCAGGGACTGGTGAAGGACACCGTCGCCGGTGCTCTGATCATCCTGGAGGACCAGTTCGCTCGGGGAGACGTCGTGACCATCGCCGGCGTGCGCGGCACGGTCGAGGATTTCGGACTGCGCCGGACCGTGCTGCGCGACGAGGACGGCACGGTCCACGTCGTCTCCAACGGCCTGATCGACGTGGTCAGCAACGAGACGCGCGTCTGGGCGCGGCTGCTCATCGACGTGCCCATCCGTGACCCGAACATCGTCGAGAAGGCGATGACGGTCATCCTCCAGGCCGGCACGGAGCTCGCCGCCGATCCGGTCTGGGCGAAGCGGCTGCTGGACAAGCCGGTCATCGAGGGAGTGGAATCGATGAGCGCGGCGGGGGTCGTGGTCCGTACCGAGGTGACGGTCGCGGCCGTCGAACGCGACTCGACGGCCGCTGAGTATCGGCGGCGCATCGTCGAAGCGTTCGCCAGAGAGAAGATCGCATTGGGCGATGCCGGGCCGCTGGTGCTCGCGTCGCCGCCAGGGGAGGAGTCATGAGCGAGTCGCCCGAGGACCGGTCGCCTGAGATCGAGAACCTGATGATGGAGCGGCGGACCTTCCCGCCCGATCCGTCCTTCGTGGCCGGCGCCAACGCGACGCAGGCGATGTACGACGAGGCGGCGGCCGACTTCGAAGGCTTCTGGGCGAAGCTGGCGCGCGAGAAGCTGTCCTGGGACCAGCCGTTCGACACGGTGCTCGAGTGGGACCTGCCGTTCGCCAAGTGGTTCACCGGCGGCAAGCTCAACGTTTCGTATAACTGCGTCGACCGCCATGTCGAGCGCGGGCTCGGCGAGAAGGTCGCCTACCACTGGATCGGCGAGCCGGGCGATCGGCGGACGATCACGTACGCCGACCTGCTGCGCGAGGTCAGCAAGACCGCCAACGCGCTCAAAGAACTTGGCGTTGGCACCGGCGACCGCGTCGCCATCTACATGCCGATGATCCCCGAGCTGCCCATCGCCATGCTCGCCTGTGCGCGACTCGGTGCGCCGCACACGGTCGTCTTCGGCGGCTTCAGCGCGGAAGCGCTGGCCGGCCGCATCGAGGACACCCAGGCGAAGCTCGTCATCACCGCCGACGGCGGCTGGCGCCGCGCCAAGCCGGTCGACCTCAAGTCGGCCGCCGACGAGGCGCTCGAGACGTCGCCGTCGGTCGAACACATGCTGGTCGTGCGCCGCATCGGCGATGCCGGCCCGCCGGTCACGATGCACCCCGGCCGCGACTTCTGGTGGCACGACATCGTCGATCGGCAATCCGATGTGTGCCCGCCGGTCTCGCTCGATTCCGAGCACCTGCTCTACCTGCTCTACACGTCGGGCACGACCGCCAAGCCGAAGGGCATCGTCCACACCACGGCCGGGTATCTGCTCGGCACGGCCGTCACGCACGAGGCGATCTTCGACATCAAACCGGACGACGTGTACTGGTGCGCGGCCGACATCGGCTGGGTGACCGGCCACTCATACATCGTCTACGGGCCGCTCGCCAACGCGACGACGAGCGTCATCTACGAGGGTTCGCCGGACACCCCGGCGTGGGACCGCTGGTGGCAGATCATCGAGGAGTTGAAGGTCACCATCCTCTACACCGCGCCGACCGCGGTGCGTGCCTTCATGAAGCAGGGTGAGGCCCTGCCCGCCGCCCACGACCTCTCATCGCTGCGGCTGCTCGGCAGTGTCGGCGAGCCCATCAACCCCGAGGCGTGGCTCTGGTACCACCAGAATATCGGGCGAGGGCACTGCCCCATCGTCGACACGTGGTGGCANNTGATCACGCCGCTGCCCGGCGTCACCACCACCAAGCCCGGCAGCGCCACGTTCCCGTTCCCGGGCGTCGAGGCCGACGTGGTCGATGCCAACGGGAAGAGCGTGCCGCTCGGCTCCGGCGGCTACCTGGTCCTGAAGCGGCCGTGGCCGGCGATGCTGCGCGGCATCTATGGCGACCCGGATCGCTACCGCGCGACCTATTGGAGCCGATTCCCTGGCATGTACTTCGCCGGCGACGGTGCCAAGCGCGACGAGGAGGGCTATTACTGGCTGCTCGGCCGCGTCGATGACGTGATGAACATCGCCGGCCACCGGATCAGCACCATCGAGGTCGAATCGGCGCTGGTCGATCATCCATCGGTGGCCGAGGCGGCGGTCGTCGGCAAGAACGACCCGATCACGGGGCAGGCGATCTTCGCGTTCGTCAGCACGAAGAGCGGCGTCGACAACGCCGATGCGCTCGGGCATGACCTCCGTGAGCACGTCGCCCACGTCATCGGGGCCATCGCGCGGCCGAAGTACCTGCTCTTTACCAACGACCTGCCAAAGACGCGATCGGGCAAGATCATGCGGCGGTTGCTGCGTGACGTGGCCGAGGGCCGGCCGCTCGGCGACGTGACGACGCTGGCTGATGCGAACGTGGTCGAGACGATCCGCCATGGTGCCGGCTCGGCCGAAGAGGACTGAAGCGCCTCTCGGCCGAGCCGGTCAGTCCCCTCAGACGCTGGGCAGGGCCGCGCGGGCCAGCGTCACCAGGGCGTCCCGTGACGCCGTGCCGCCCGCTCCGAAGCTGGAATCCGGGTCGAGCAATTCAAGGCCATGGTCGCCCTTTCGGACGAAGAGGATGCCCGCCGACGCGACCCAGAACGCGTCGTCTCCGAGGCCGCTGACGTGTTCGCTTCCTGGCTCGATCTGGAGGACCGTGGCCATGTCGGCCTGGCTGCTGAAGAGCGTGACGATCAGATACTGGCTCTGGTCGGCGTTCTGGTAATAGCAGATCGCATCGGTCCCGTTCGTCTGGGTGACGGTGAAGCCCGTTGCCTGACTGACGGCGTCCATGGTCAGGATGGTGCATGCGGCGCCGGAGGCCCCGGGTGACGAGGCCTCCGTCGTACCGCTTGCGACTGGGGCCGACGCGGTGGCGGGCCCCGACGTGATGGCATGGGACGGCGTTGCGGACGAAGCGCCACCGCAGGCCGCCAGCGTCATGACCAGCGCGACGCCAACGACGGCCGCCTGGCCGATGCGAAGTCTGGTGGTCATGATGGGGTCAATCCGTAGCGAGCGATCACGCCGGGCAGCCAGTCAGGCTGAGCGAACTGGAGCCCATAACGCTGGGCGATCTGCGCGGCGGCGCCAAGGTCGAACGGTCCCGCTGCGGTCATGTCCGACAGTTCTCCGAAGAAGCCTTCGAAGCCGGCTGGCGCGATGAGCTCGATCATCCGGGCGCGCGTCTTGCCGGCGTTCCACATCGCGTGGACCTGGTTACGCGACTTGACGATGTAGCCGCCCGGCCCGAGTACGACCTCCTGGTCGTTCGAGCGGTAGCCGATCTCGCCTTCGAGGACGATCGAGATCTCGTCCTCCAGTGTGTGGACATGCGGCGGCACGAGAGCGCCGACTTCGAATGGGTGTTCGACGACCGACAGCCTGCCGGCTGAATCCGCGCCGTCGATCTTGAAGATCACGCCGACGCCCGGTGCGAGTCCTCCCACGCGGCCTTCACCAGGCTGGACGACCTTGACCTTCGTTTCGATCTCAAGGATCTGCTGCACTGACATGATTTCGACTCCTTACTTCGGCTGTACAGGTCTGTATACTGAACATCATGCAGGCGGATGTCAAATTGGCTGAACAGATACGTACAGCGAAAGAAGTTCGGGACCGGCGGTCGTACCGGATGTCACGCCGAGCCGAGCTCATCGACCAGACCCGGCAGCGCATCGCTGAGGCGGCCATGCGCCTGCACACGAGCGTCGGGCCATCGCATGCCTCGATCGCGGCGATCGCCGGTGAAGCGGGCGTCACGCGGCTGACGGTGTATCACCACTTCCGCGACCCGGATGAGTTGTTCGCCGCGTGCATGAGCCACTGGGCGACGCTCCATCCGGCTCCCGATCCGACCTCTTGGGCGGCCAGCCCGGATCTCCGGGCGCGAGCGAGTCAGGCCCTGACCGAGATCTACGCGTGGTATGGGGAGGTCGGCGACGAGTTGTACCCGATCCACCGCGACATCACCTCGATCCCGCCCCGCGCTCGTGCCGTGATGGACGGCCGAGCGACGGCGATGGCGGAGGCGATCATCGGCAAGGACGGGCGATCGGGCGGCAGGGGTCGGCGGCTGCGAAGTGTGGCCGGACATCTTGTCTCGTTCGGCACCTGGCGCTCACTGGTGGTCGAGCAAGGGCTGTCCGCAGGCGAGGCCGTCAGCCTTGGCGTCGACTGGCTCATCGGCGCCTCGCGAGCTTGAAACTGGCTGAGCGCCCGGATAGGCTATCGGCTGGGGCACGTCGGGTGGACAGCGCTGCTTGCCAGAGGAGGGAGGTCGTCGGTGTCGTTCAGGAACTACGGCATGGTCAAGAGCTATGCGGCGCTGGTGGGCGTCATCCTGGTCGCGACGGGGCTGCTCGGATTCATCAGCAATCCGCTCGTCGGCGAGCAGACCGCGACCCAGACGCCGCTCTTCGTGACCGGCACGATGCACGACGTCGTCCATCTCGCGACCGGATTGCTGGCGCTCTACATCGCGTTCATGGTGCCGGCGGCCAAGCAGGCAGCGTGGGTCATCGGCTTCGGGGTCCTCTACCTCGTGGTGCTGGTGCTGACCCTCATCAGCGGCGACCTGTTCGGCGTCCTGTCGATGTTCGGCAAGACGGGCAACTCGTACGGCGTCAGCGGCGGCGACGACCTGCTCCACGCGGCGCTCGGCGTGGTCAGCATCGGTGTCGGCTACATGGCGGGCGGCGCGTCCGCGCGGATGGCCAAGCGGTAACGCCTCGGCGACGCCGAACCGTCGACTCGAAACTTCGGCCCTCGGCTGAGCCGGGGGCCTTTCCATGTCCTGGGCTATCGCCTCGTACCTCCAGATGGGCATCACAGAGCCACGATCTCGCTGTCTCTCGCCAGATGACCGGCAAGGTGCACAGAAGGCGAAACCTGTGGGTCCAGGCCGGAATCATGGCTGCGTGGTGCCCATCTGGCGAGAAGCAGGGCCTCCGCCGGTCGAGCAGCGCCCCGCGGTCAAGCCACCCGACCTCAGCCTGAGAGGTCCACTGCGCCCCTGCGCCGGCCGTCGCACGCGCGGCCGCGGTCGGCCCTCGACGGCGGCGCGTACCATCGTGGCGTGAGCGACCTCGACCGACTCGGACGACCGCTGCGCGACCTGCGCATCTCGGTGACCGACCGTTGCAACTTCCGCTGCACCTACTGCATGCCGCGCGAGGTGTTCGGCGCCGATTTCCAGTTCCTGCCGCGCGCCGAGCTGCTGACCTTCGAGGAGATCGCGCGGCTCGCCCGGCTGTTCATCGACCAGGGCGTCGAGAAGATCCGCCTGACCGGCGGCGAGCCGCTCCTGCGCCGCGATCTCGAACGGCTGATCGCGGCCCTGGCCCCGATGCCCGGCCTCGGGGATCTGACCCTCACCACGAACGGGTCGCTCCTGGCGCGCAAGGCGGGGGCGCTTGCCGACGCTGGCCTGCGGCGCATCACGGTCAGCCTGGACTCGCTCGACGACGAGGTCTTCGGGCGATTGAACGACGTCGACTTCCCGGTCTCGGTCGTGCTCGACGGCATCGCGGCGGCGGAGCGCGCTGGACTCGCGCCGGTGAAGATCAACATGGTCGTGCGGCGCGGCGTCAACGAGTCGAGCGTGCTGCCGATGGCCAGGCACTTCCGCGAAAGTGGACACATCCTCCGCTTCATCGAGTACATGGACGTCGGCCACAGCAACGGATGGGTGCTCGACGATGTCGTGCCGGCCGCCGAGATCGTGGGCATGATCGATGCCGAGATGCCGCTCGAGCCCGTCGATCCGAATTATCAGGGCGAGGTCGCCGACCGCTGGCGCTACCGGGACGGCGGTGGCGAGATCGGTCTCATCTCGTCGGTCACCGAGCCGTTCTGCTCGACCTGCACGCGAGCTCGCCTGACGGCTGAGGGTGAGCTGTACACGTGCCTGTTCGGGGTTTCGGGGCACGATCTGCGGGCGCCGCTCCGCGCCGGCGCCACGGACGAGGAGCTCGCTGAGCGCATCCGCGCCGTCTGGCGGGTCCGCGCCGATCGCTACTCGGAACTGCGCTCATTGGCCACCGTGCGGCTGCCAAAGGTCGAGATGTCGCATATCGGGGGCTGAGAAGACCTCGAGAAGAGCCTTGAGGGGCTGCAACCCCGCGAAAAAGGTATTCCACCGGGGCATGACGGCGGTATGCTGTTCAGGGACGCTGTGCGCACACACGTTGGGCGGGCGGCGACCACACGGCATTCGCTCGGGTGCCGCTTGCATGCAAGAGGAGAGACAGGATGACGCAATCGGGTCAGCCCGGCGCACCGCCGCCCCCGCCTTCTTCACCGCCGCCGCCCCCGCCGCCCGCTTGGCAGTCTGCCCCGCAGCAGCCCTCGACGCCGCCGCCGGCAGGTCAGCCGATGAGCCAGGGCATGCCCGCTTGGACCGCCGCCATCATGGACAAGACGCCTGTCGCGGGTCCTGCCGGCTACTTCTACGCGGACTTGCCCAACCGCATCATCGCGCTGATCATCGACGGGATCGCGCTCGGCATCGTCGGGTTCATCCTCGCGATCATCTCGCGGATGATCTTCGGCGCGAACGCCGGCCCGTTCAGTTTCGATACCACCACGTCGCTGATCGTGACGGCGATCCTGTCCGGCGCCGCCAGCGCCGCGTACTTCATCTACATGTGGTCGATGATGCGCGGCACGATCGGCATGCGCGTCCTGGGCATGCAGATCGGTGACCAGACCGATGGGCACACGATCAACTACATGCAGGCCGCCTACCGATGGGCGTTCATGTGGGGCCCGTACTACGCGGCACTACTGATCGTCGCGTTCGTCTCCTTGACGCTCGGCGCACTGGCCTACCTGGTCGCCCTCGCCTGGTTCATCTACCTGCTCTACACCACGGCCATCAGCCCGACCAAGCAGGGGCTGCACGACAAGTACGCCAAGACCATGATCGTCAAGGCAGCGCGCGGAGTCGCCTGACCTCGCTCGCCCACTTCGTCAATCGACGGTCGACCCCGGTCGCAGGACCGGGGTCGATCCATGTCCGGGAGCGGCACCTCGGCAGCGCGGATGCGGATCACGGAGCCGCCACCGAGCCCGCGGCTCGATGCGGGCGGCGACTCAAGCGCAAGGAACGCGCTCAGTTATCCACGCACCGTCCACACCGATGTTGGAACGGTGGACATCTTCCTGACCTCTTCGAGCAACTTGGTGGATAACCACGTTGACCGGGCCGAGCCCCGGACGTATCGTTCTTCTTGTCCGGAGAGGCCGGTCAGGAACCACAGGACGCCGAGATCACATCAAGGTGGCCAGTGGGGACGGGACAGCTTCTCCGGGCATTTTTGTGTGCCCGGCGGACGCGTCCCGCGTCGGTCGACGTCGTGTATCGTCGGCCGGTGACGGTGGACGACGAACCCCCGACCTTCAGCGCCCGGCTTGATGCGCTCGAGGCTGCGGTCCGAGCTCGAACGGATCTCGTCCCGAGCGTCGGACTGGTGCTCGGTTCCGGTCTCGGTGACATCGCCGCAGCCATCACCGACGCGACCGCCATCCCGTTCGCCGACCTGCCAAGCTGGCCCGCCGCCTCCGCCCCGGGCCATGCTGGAAAGCTGCTGCTCGGGCGCCTCGATGGTGTGCCGGTTGCCTGCCTTCAGGGTCGCCTCCATCTCTACGAGGGCAACTCCGAGCGACTGGTCGTCGAGCCCGTGCTACTGATGGGTCGTTTGGGTGCGCGGGTCATCGTGCTCACCAACGCGGCCGGCGGCATCCGCCCGGAGTGGCCGGCGGGCACGCTCATGGCCATCGCCGATCATCTGAATCTGACCGGCCGGTCGCCGCTCATGGGGCGCAACGACGATGCCCTGGGTCCCCGTTTCCCGGACCTGACCAACGCCTGGAGCCCGCGGTTGCGCCAACGGCTCCATCAGGCAGCAGACCAAGAAGGTGTCCATCTCGAGGACGGCGTCTACGCCGGCCTGATCGGTCCGACCTACGAGACCCCGGCCGAAGTGCGCATGCTGCGCACGCTGGGCGCCGACGCAGTCGGCATGTCGACGGTGCTCGAGGCGATCGTCGCCCGCTGGGCCGGCCTGGAAGTGTGCGGCGTCTCGCTCGTCACGAATCCAGGCGCGGGCATCACCGGCGAGCCGCTGACCCACGAGGAAGTGCTCGCCGCGGCGAATGAAGCCGGCCCGCGCCTGGCGCAAGTATTGCGGAGGTTCGTCGCGAATCTCGCCGTGCCGTTCGGGGATGCGCGACCTGGGCCGCATGCGCTGGACGAAATGGTCGCAGCCGGCCTTCTGGTCCCGCCTCGGAGCAAGGCGCCACCAGCGAAGCCCCATCCGATCCCAGCGCCGAACGGCCAGACGATCGAGAAGATCCTCCGCGACATGCGCGATGAGTGATGCTTCAGTTCTGGCGATTCGCGCTGACGAGCTTCGCTGTCAGAGCGTCGGGAGGTCGCGTCCTGCCTTCTTCGCCGCGGTGCGTTTCTCGGCCCAGGCCGCCAGGACGTTGTCCTTATGCGGCCGGATGGGGCAGTGCTCGTCGCGGTTGCGATCCTCGTCGCAGTAGCCGAGCGGCACACACTTGGGCGCCAGGAACGAGCCGAGGAATGGGCTGACCGAGAAGACCTCGTGGCGGATGAGCTGGAACAGGCGTCGGATCTCCCACTGGGCCATCGTGCACAGGCGCAGCCCCGACATGTGGATGAGCGCGCGCAGGTTGGCCGTCATGATCAGGTTCGTGCGGGTCGCGTTGGGCATCACGAAGCGCGCGTCCTCACCCGGGATGCCGGCCGCCAGCATCTCGCCGTAGAAGGCGAGTGAATCGTCCATCTCGGCCACGAAGCGCTCGCGCAACTCCGGCGGCGCGTCGGTGATCGTGCCCGGCACCATGTAGGACGGCCGCTTGTAGTCGAGATAGCGCTGCGACTGCTGGTCGAAGGCCACGCCGGCTCGGTGGCGCACCAGCTGATGCGAGAGCGTGCGTGTCACGCCAGTGATGGCGAAGGTGAAGACGATGTGCTCGATGGTCGAGCCATGGCCCGATTCGATGACCCGCCGGATGAGGTCCTGTTGCTTGTCGCTCGCGACGCGGCCGGTCGTCGCCCGCTCGAAGATGTCCTGCGGCTCGAGTTCGCTGTAGCAGGTCCGGCACGCGGTGTAGATCAGCGGCAGATAGAACTGCTCGGCGATCTCGCGTGTCGGGAAGAGCAGCGTCGCCTTCATGCCGAGCTCGCGCACGGCGGGGCTTCGCGGCGTCCGACTGGGTTGGGCAGCGGTCATCGTGGCAAGGGTACGACCTCGGCGCTGCCGGCGCCGGAGCGGTCAGATGGCCGCTCGGCCGTCCTTGTAGACGCCGCTGATGCGGTCAGCGAGCGTCGCCACGTCCAGCGCGTCGCCATCAACGATCACGACGTCGGCGATCTTGCCGACCGCGAGCGTGCCCAGCGAGTCGGACAGGCCCATCAGGTCGGCCGCGCTGGAGGTTGTCGCGGCAAGAACTTCGGCCGGTGTCATGCCTCCCTCGACCATCAGGGGCAGCTCGCGCAGGTTCTGGCCGTGCGGCGTCACGCCACTGTCGGTGCCCATCGCGATCTTGACGCCGGCCTTGACGGCGCGCCGGAACGAGTCGCGATGGATGTCGATGACCTGGTGCGCCTTCTCGAGCGACTTCTCGGGGATCGACTGCCCGGCGGCGGCGGCGTCGAGCACGCCCTGCGGCGCCACGAGGGTGGGCACCAGCCACGTGCCGTGGTCAAGCATCATCTGGATGGCCTCGTCGTCGAGATAGACGCCGTGGTCGATCGAGCGGATGCCGGCACGGATGGCGTTCTTGATGCCATCGGTCGCCTGGGCATGGGCCATCACGAAGATGCCGGCCGCGGTCGCCTCTTCGACCAGGACATCCAGCTCGGCCGGGCGGAAGTGGGCGTGGCGCGGGTCGTCACGCGGTGAGAGGACGCCGCCGGAGGTCGCGACCTTGATGACGTCGGCACCGGCGCGGACCAGTTGCCGCACCGCCACGCGCATCTCGTCAGGCCCGTCCACGACGCCCGCCGGGGCGCCCGGATGGGGCATCTCCACCAACGCGCCCGAGACGAACCAGTCGTCGCCGTGGCCGCCGGTCTGGCTGAGCATCCGGATCGAGATGTGCATGCGCGGGCCGGGGATGAGCCCATCCTCGACCGCCTGCTTGACCCCGAGGTCGGCACCGCCCGCGTCGCGGATGGTGGTGATGCCGACGCGGAGCGTCTTCTCCAGATTCGTGGCCGCCTCGTAGTACTGGTACGAGAACGGCGTCTGGACCATCCGCCACAGGTCCACGTCGCTCATCATCACGTGGGTATGGCAATCGAACAGCCCGGGCAGGAGCGTCTTGCCCGTGCAGTCGACCGATTCGTCACTTTCAAGATCGCTCCCGAGGGCCACGATCCGGCCGTCCTCGATGGCCAGGTCAGCCGGCGCTGGCGGGGAGCCTGTGCCGTCGAAGATCAGTCCGCCGCGAAAGACGATGCGTCCCATCGGTCAGCCTCAGTAGTAGTCGGAGCAGGATAGGAAGTAGCCGCAGCGGCAGATGAGCTTGCACTTGCGCTCGTCCATCCGAGCCCCGCAATTGGCGCAGGTCAGGATGAGATCGCCCGGGTCTGACTCGACCGAGTCAGCGGCCGACGACCGCCCGGCACCCATCAGCGGCTCTGGATCGGGCGCGATGGCGATGGTCGGCCACGCGGTCGGTTCGAGCACGAAGGCATCGTACGCTCCGACGACCTCGCCTGTGGCATGCTCGCAGCTGACCGCGACCGTGGGCACCACGGCCTGCCCGATGTACGAGGTCCCGATGGCTCTCCGCCACTTCCTTGGTCTTGACGACCGACACGCCAACCACCCCGCCACGCCGGTCACCGATGCGGCAGCGCCCGGCGCTCCCGCACCTGGCGCGCCGAGCCCGCTCAGCGCCACCGACACCGCCACCATCCGGCGCATCGTCTCCGCCGTCGAGGCGGTGCCCGAGGGGCAGCGGCGATACGTGGCCGCGTTCGCCTATGTCCTCGGACGCGTGGCGCAGGCCGATCTCGTGGTCACCGACGAAGAACGAGCGGCGATGGAACGGACCGTGACCGAGATCAGCGGCCTGCCCGAGGCGCAGGCAGTGCTCGTGGTGGAGATCGCGCACAGCCAGATCGAGCTCTATGGCGGCACCGAGGACTACCTCGTGACGCGGGCCTTTCGCGAGGCCTCGACGCCCGATCAGCGGCTGGCCCTCCTGCGCTGTTGCTTCACCGTCGCAGCCTCCGGCAGCACGATCTCAGCCGAGGAGAGCCGCGAACTCGACATGATCGCGATGGAGCTCGACATCCCGGATGCCGACCTGCATCAGGTCCGTGGCGACTTCACGGAGAGCTTCGAGGCCGTGCAAAGGATGCGCGGCACCGAGACCACCGGCGTCGGCTGACATCGGCAGTCGGCGGCCGTCGCGCGATGCCGGCCTTCAGCCGACGCCGTCTCCGCCAACGGGCGTGCCCGGCGTCCGCGTTGGATCGGCTTCTGGCGCCAGCACGAATCGGTAGAGCAGCGCGCCGACGGCGGCGCCGAGCAGCGGGCCCAGGATCCAGACCGGCGAGTTGGTGAAGTTCCCCGTCACGGCGGCCGGTCCGAACCATCGCGCGGGATTCATCGCCGCGCCTGTGAGATTGCCGCCCATCAGGATGTCGACCGTGATGGCGAGACCGATGGCCAGGCCACCGACCTTGGGAGCGCGCGGATCGATCGCTGTTCCGAAGACGGCCAGTACGAGGATCAGCGTGAGCAGCGCTTCGATGCCGATGCCGACGATCGGATCGATGTTGGAGGCGAGGGCCGGCGTGCCCAGACCGGTCGAGATCGGGTAGACGGCGGTCAGCGCGAGGCCGGCCAGCACCGCGCCGATGAGCTGCGCCAGCACGTAGGCCAGCGCGCGGCGCGACGGGATGTTGCCGCTGATCCACACCCCGAACGTGACGGCGGGGTTGAAGTGGGCGCCTGAAACTGCCCCGAGCGATGAGACGAGCACCGCCAGCACGAGGCCGTGCGCCAACGCCACCTGGATGAGTCCGGCCGAGCCGGCCTGCGCGGTCAATGCCGCGCCCATGCCGATCAGGAAGAACAGGAACGTGCCGAGGCCCTCGGTGATCACCGCGTTCCAGTCGTTGCGACCCATTCGTCCCTCTCCTCGCTGTTCGCGTTCGACCTTGATTCATCGAGATGGTACCGTGCCACCGACCGGCCGCGCGGCCGGTCCCGAAACGAAGAGAGGGAGGGCGCGAGGCTGTTGCTCGAGGCGGTCGCCGGCACGCGGAACGGGAACGTGGCGCTCCGCGACGGCCGGATGCTGGGCTTCGATGACATCGGTGACCCGAGCGGCTCACCGATCCTCTACTTCCACGGTTTCGGCAGTTCGCGACTGGTGCGTCACCCGGATGACGACATCGCCGGTCGACTCGGGGCGCGCATCATCGCGGTCGATCGGCCGGGTATCGGACGCTCGAGTCGGCAGCCCGGGCGGCGCTTGCTCGACTGGCCACACGATGTGCGCGAGCTGGCCGACAAGCTCGGGCTGGAGCGCTTCGCGGTGCTCGGCTGGTCCGGCGGCGGACCGTACGCTCTGGCGTGCGCTTGGGTGATGCCCGAGCGGGTGACGGTCGTGGGACTCGTCAATGGACCAGCGCCATTGGCCGGTGTGCGCCCGGTCGACTACCTGCTGCGGACCCATCGTGCGGCGGCGCGCGCCGCCGACCGAGCGCCGTGGATGATCCGGGTCGCGATGTGGCGCTGGGCGCGCGCCCAGCGGCGCGATCCGGAGCGTCACCTCGACGAGGCCATCGCCAAGATGGTCGAGGCGGACCGCGCGCTCATCGCCGATCCGACGGTGCGCGCGCTGATGCTTGCCAATGCCGAGGAGATGAAGCGCCAGGGTGGTCGCGGCCTGTACGACGAGGCACTCATCATGGCTCGGCCGTGGGGGTTCCGGCTGCGCGACGTACGCGTGCCGGTCCTGCTCTGGCACGGCGATGACGACCCGAGCGTGCCCGTCCTGATGGGCCGCTACGTGGCCGAGGAGCTGCCCGACTGCCGCGCGGCGTTCTATCCCGGCGAGGGCCACCACCTGCTGTTCGACCGCTGGGAGGAGATCATCGCCGCCGTCATCGCGTAGGCGGCGCGATCATTCAGGTGGTCGAGGCGATCCGTTCGGCGGTCGCCCGAGCGATGACGAGATCCTCGCGAGCCGTGACGACGAGGAGTGCGGGCGCGTCGCCGGCCCCGGGCGCGACGCCTTCCCCATCGAGCGCCTGGATGGCGGCCGCGTCGCCCGTGCCCCAGCCAAGCGGCGCGAGTCGAGCCACGATCGCCCCGCGGGTCCGTCCGTCGTGCTCGCCGATGCCGCCGGTGAACACAAGCGCGTCGATGCGGGGGAGGGATGTCGCGGCTGCCGCGATGCCCTCGGCGGCATGCCGCGCGAACATCTCGATGGCCAGCGCGGCATCGGCGTTGCCCGCATCGGCCGCATCGCGGACGGCGCGCATCTCGCCGCTCCGCCGCGAAACCGCCAGAAGCCCCGAATCGTGGTCGAGCGCCTCGGCCAGCGCATCGGCGGTCAAATCGCCCACGCGCAGCAGACGGAGCAGGATGCCCGGGTCGATCGACCCCGCGCGGGTGCCCATCATCAGCCCCTCCAGCGGCGTCAGGCCCATCGATGTCGAGACCGAGCGGCCACCGAGCACCGCTGTCACCGAGCAGCCGCTGCCGAGGTGCGCCACGAGAAGGGCCAGGTCCGCCGCCGGTCGCCGGAACAGATGCGCGGCCTGATGCGTCGCCCACTCCACCGACAGGCCGTGGAAACCGTAGCGGCGGATGCCCCATTCGCTGAACCAGCGGTCGGGGACGGGGTAGCGCCAGGCCGCCTCCGGCAGCGTGGCATGGAACGCGGTGTCGAAGCAGGCGACCTGCGGCACGTCGGGCAGCTCCGCCATCGCCGTGCGGATCGTCTCGGTCGCCACGACGTTGTGGAGTGGCGCGAGATCGGCGATGGCATCGAGATCCGCCAGCACGGCCGCATCGACGATGACCGGTTCGCGGAAGGTCGGTCCTCCATGCACGACGCGATGCCCCGCCCCATCGACCGGGCCGGCCGAGCGGAGTTCCGCGATGACGCCGATCACCGTTTCCCGGCGATGCCCGGCGTGGCTGGCGTCCGATCCCCAGGACCGCTCGACCTCTGCGACGGGCGCCTCGCGGCCGACCTCGATGACCGACGCCTTGAGCGAACTCGAGCCCGCGTTGAGGACCAGGATCCGCACGATCGGATACGCGTCGCTCAGGCCGACCAGGTCCAGTTCCGGATGTCGGGATCATCCTCGCCGTTCGCACGCGTGTAGGCGCGCGCCGCCAGACGCGCATCCTGCATCTGCTGGCGCAGGCCGCCCGCTCGATCGGCCAGGCCGGGCACCCGATCGATGACGTCGATGACGAGGTGGAACCGGTCCAGGTCGTTGAGCATGACCATGTCGAACGGCGTCGTCGTCGTGCCTTCCTCCTTGTAACCGCGCACGTGGAGATTGGCGTGGTTCGTGCGCCGATAGGTCAGCCGGTGGATCAGCCACGGATAGCCGTGGTAGGCGAAGATGACCGGCCGGTCAGTCGTGAAGAGCGCATCGAACTCGGCCGCCGAGAGGCCGTGCGGGTGCTCCTTCTCGTCGACGAGGCGCATCAGGTCGACCACATTCACGACGCGCACCTTCAGGTCGGGCAGGGCCTGGCGCAGCACGTCGACGGCGGCCAGGGTCTCGAGCGTCGGCACGTCGCC
>PNAP01000053.1 GCA_003169735.1 Chloroflexota bacterium
GCCACCGACGAGGATCACCTCGTCGATGTCGGACGGCTTGAGCCCGGCATCCTTGAGCGCTGCGACGACCGGACCCTTGGTTCGCTCGATGAGATCCGCCACGAGATCCTCGAGCTTCGCGCGCGTGAGCGTGACCACGAGGTGCTTCGGGTTGCGTTCGGCATCGGCCGTGATGTAGGGCAGGTTGATCTCGGTCGAGGTCGTCGAGCTGAGCTCGATCTTGGCGCGCTCGGCCGCTTCCTTGAGCCGCTGGAGCGCCTGCTCGTCCTTGGCCAGGTCGAGGCCCTGGTCCTTCTTGAACTCGGTCAAGAGCCAGTCGATGACCATCTGGTCGAAGTCGTCGCCGCCGAGGTGGGTGTCACCGTTGGTCGCCTTGACCTCGAAGACCCCGTCGCCGAGCTCGAGGATCGAGATGTCGAACGTCCCACCGCCGAGGTCGTAGACGGCGATCTGCTCGTCCTTCTTCTTGTCGAGGCCATAGGCGAGGGCGGACGCCGTGGGTTCGTTGATGATGCGTTTGACGTCGAGGCCGGCGATGCGGCCGGCGTCCTTGGTCGCCTGGCGCTGCGTGTCGTCGAAGTAGGCCGGGACGGTGATGACCGCCTCGGTGATCTTCTCGCCGAGGTACGCCTCGGCATCGGCCTTGAGCTTCTGGAGGATCATCGCGCTGATCTCCGGCGGCGTGTACTTCTTGCCGTCGCTGACGGTCACGATGACGCCGTCGCTCTTGGGATCCTTTTCGACCTTGTACGGCACGAGTCCCTTGGAGCGCTGAACCTCGGGGTCGTCCCAGCGACGGCCCATGAAGCGCTTGATCGAGTAGATGGTGTTGGTCGGGTTGGTGATGGCCTGGCGCTTGGCGACCTGACCGACGAGCCGGTCGCCGTTCTTGGTGAACGCAACGACCGACGGGATGGTCCTCCCGCCCTCGGCGCTCGGGATGACGGTCGGTTCGCCGCCCTCCATCACAGCGACCACGCTGTTGGTCGTGCCCAGGTCGATACCGATGATCCTGCCCATGTCCTAGTTCTCGCCTCCTGCGGCTTTCTCGTTGGTTTGGTTCGTTGTGGATTCGTTCTTGGCGACGCGGACCAGCGCGGGACGAAGGACGCGGTCGCGGATGCGGTAACCCCGCTGGAGCTCGGCGACGACCGTCCCATCCGGTACCGACGAGGTCTCCTCGTGGCCGATGGCTTCGTGCTCATGCGGGTCGAAGAGCTTGCCCTCGGCTTCGAGCGGGGTGAGCCCCTCGGATTCGAGCAGCAGCCGCAGCTTACGGTCGATGGCACGGATGCCCTCGGCCCAGCCGGACGCCGTCAGGTCGGGCGGCATCTGCGTCAACGCCCGGTCGAAGTCGTCGACGATGGTCAGCAACTTCAGCAACAGCAACTCATTGGCGAGGCCCATCGTGGCGTCGCGTTCCTGCTCGGTGCGACGGCGGAAGTTGGCCAGATCGGCCATCGTGCGCTGCCAGCCGGCCTTGTTGTCGGTCGCTTCCTGCTCCGACGCCGCGAGCCGCTCCTTGAGCTGCTCGAGTTCGGCGACGAGCGCCGTCGGCGAGACGTCCAACCCCTCGATGCGCTCTTCGGCGCGGGTCTTGGGCCGGCCGACGCGAGGGCCGTGCCGGCCGACGTGGCCAGGTGCGTGCGTCGCGTCGTGATCGTGGTCGTGATCGTTCATGCGTACAGGTGATCTACCAGCTCATTCATGAGGCCGCTGACGTAGCGGACGGTGCTGATGGCGTGGGGATAGGCCATGCGCGTCGGGCCGAGCACGCCGATCACGCCGGTGGCGCGTCCGGGACGTCCGTAGGACGCCACGACGAGCGAGACGTCGTGCATCTCCTCGTGGTCGTTCTCGTGGCCGATGAAGACCTGGACGTCGCCGCGTTCCGACACGCGACGGGTCAGGCCACCGATGAAGTGGCGGTCCTGGAGGACGCCGAAGACGCGGCGCAGCTTCTCACTCTGGGCGAACTCGGGCGCAGCCATGACGTTCAGGATGCCCTCCGAGAAGACATCCTCGACGCTGGCCGCATCGAATTCGTGCATCGAAGCCGCGATGCGCTCGATGGCACGCAGGACGAGCGCCGAGACCGCCTCTGGCGTGGCGTGCAGTTCGTCCAGCACGGCATCGACCTGGCGCGCCGAGCGATCGGCGAGCCGGTGATCGATGAACGACGCCATGGCGCCGAGTTCGTCCTGGGTGCGCGGCTCGTCCAACGTCAGCAGGATCTGCTTGACCGGACCCTCGGCGAGGACCAGCACGAGCGTCACGGTACGCGGCCCGCTGCTCACGAGGTCGACCCGCCGGGCGCGGCACGCGACCGGTTTGGCGGGCGTGGCGAGGCCGGCTGCGTGGTTCGCGCCTGCCAGCGTCGCGGCGGCGAGCCGGAACCACTGCTCGCTGGCGAACTCGACCTGGCCGAACTGGTGGCGGATCATCAGTTGTTCGACCGGCGCGAGGTTGACGACATCGCCGATCGACTCGACGTACAGCCGGTAGCCCATGTCGGTCGGGATCCGCCCGGCTGACGTGTGCGGATGGCCAAGGAATCCGGCCGCCTCGAGCTCGGCCATCACGTTCCGGACGGTCGCCGGGCTGACGCCCAGGCGGTACTTGGCAACGAGCGAAAGGCTTCCCACGGGGGAAGCGGTGGCGACGTATTCCTCGATGATGGCCCGGAGGATCGCTGCAGAGCGGGACTCCAGCGGGCCCGGGCGATCCTTGCGGCGCGCCATCGGTGCCTCGTTCGATTCGGTTTCGGTCCGGTTCGTAGGTTAGCACTCTCCGGTCGCGAGTGCTAACGCTGACGTGCCGATGGTACCGTTCCGCGTCCCCAGTGTCAACGCCGCCGGCTACGGCAGGCGGGCAACCGGATCGTGCTCCCAGAGGTAGCGACGGAGCGTCTCGCCGCTCGCGTGGACGGCTGCCGCCAGATCGCGTCCGACATAGCGGTAGTGCCACGGTTCGTAGCCGTAGCACGTCTCGGCCTGCATGCCCTTCGGATAACTGAGGATGAACCCGAAGCGCCACGCGTTGGCTGCCATCCACAGGCCCGCGGGCGTCGTGCCCCAGTCGGGATAGTCCCACGGCGCCTTGTCGCTATCGGCGCTGCGGAAGTCGATGGCGGTGCCGAGCTGATGCTCCGAGTGGCCCGGCCGGGCGCTGACCTGGAGCGCCAGCAGGCGCCCGTCGACCTGGACCCAGTGATCGAATGCGACCGTCTGGAAGTAGTAGCTCCGATACGCCCAACGGACGGCGATCTCGGCCCCCGCAGCGATCGAGGCTTGGTGCATGTCGCGAAGGTCGTCGATCACGGCGGCGCTGACCTGCTGGCCGCCGTTCATGCCTGCTTTGGAGGTGTCGACCAGGTCCCTGGGCATGAAGTCGGCAGGCAGCCGATAGGTCGTGTCGAGGATCGTCGTTGCCCAGTCCGTGTCGGCGTCGCCGACGACAGGCACGTCGCGGTAGGCGCACGCCGGGAGTGGCCCTCCCTCGTCCCCGCCGGTCGGACCTGGACTCGGGCTTGGGCTGGGGTTCGGGCTGGGGCTGGGGTTCGGGCTGGGGCTCGGGACCGGCCCGGACGGCTGGCTCGACGTCGGGCCGGGACTCGGGCTTTCAGCGAGCGAATCGCGCGGCCTTGGCGTCGATCCGGGTGCCACGCCACCACCAGTGGTCCCGATCGAGGCGCTGGGGTCGGCCGATGCGCCGACGAGGGACGGTCCGGCCGACGAGGGCGTGCTCGGGCTGGCCGTTGGCGGGGCGCTCGCGCAGCCCGCCGCGAGCCAAATCGTGATGAGCAGCGACACCGGGCGGCGAAGCGCGGGACCGCCTCGCATCATCGTCGCGTCACGAGCCTTCGGGAGCGGTCTCGAAGTGGTCCCAGAGGTAGCGTCGCAGGACCTCGCCGCTGGCATGCACGGCCGCGGCTTCGGCCCGCCCGACATAGCGGTAGTGCCACGGCTCGTATTCGTAGCACGTGCTGGCTGTCTTGCCCTTCGGGTAACTCATGATGAAGCCGTACTGCCAGGCGTTGTTCTTCATCCATCGGCCGGGGCCTGTCCTCGCCCAGTCCGGGTAATCCCAGGGCGCCCGACTGCTCGACGCGCTCCGGAAATCGATGGCAAGCCCGAGCTGGTGCTCCGAGTGGCCGGGCCGAGCACTCTCGAGGAGCGCCGCAGCGTACCCGTGCTGACGGACCCACGACCGAAAGACGGCGGCCTGGTCGGCGTAGGAGCGATAGGCAGAACGGACGGCGATGCCATCACCTGCCCGGCGAGCCGCTGCCGCCATGGCCCGCAGGTCGTCGATCATCACGGCCCGAACGCGTCCGCTCCCAGCGATGTCGGCTTGGCCGACCGAGACGAGGTCCGGTGGCACGTAGTCAGAGCTGACCCTCTCTCGCGAGTCGAGCAGCGTCATCTTCCAGTCGCCGTAGGCCGTGTAGCGGGTAGTGACCTGTCGGTAAGCGCAGGCCGGGAGTGGGTCGCCCGGCTGCGGGTTGGCCGGCTGGACGGCGGCTGCCGCCAATGAGCCCGAGGCGGCGGAGACGGCGAGCACCAAGGCCACGGCCGATATCACAAGGGCCTGCCCCCGGTGACGCCCGATCTGCCTTCCCTCGACCCGCCCGATGACCATCTGCGGCAGTCTCGGGCCTTGGCGGTTCGTCGTCAAACGGCGTCGGCATCGGGCAGGAGGCGAACGAAGACCTCGTTGCTCAACAGGCGGCCGCGCGGCGTGAGTGCGATGCGCGGCCCTTCGCGCTCGATGCGTTCGGCCAGGCCAGCGGCGAGCGCCCACGCGATACCGGCTGCTACGACCGGTTCTGCCGCCGACTCGGCCGTGATGCCGTCGTCGAGACGCAGGCCCAGGATGGCCGCCTCGGACCGTGCCGTCTCTGCATCGATCCGGTCCGTGCCGCCCGGCGGCAGGCAGGGCGCGACTCCCTCAGCGGGCAGCAGCGCGGCCAGGTAGGCGTCCAGCCGCGCAGCATTCCAGCGACGCACGGATACGCCGTCGAAGGCGTGCGCTCCCGGACCGAGCGCCTCGTGGGCGTCGCGCCGCCAATAGGCGAGGTTGTGTCGGCTCTCCGACCCGGGGCGCGCCCAGTTGGAAAGCTCGTAGTGCCGATAGCCCGCCGCAGCAAGGGAAGCGCAGGCAGTCGCGTACTCGTCGGCGGCTCGGTCCTCATCCTGGCCGTCTCGCGCGCGTGATCGCCACTTCCGCGCTCCGGGCGTCACCGGCAGGTGGTCGCCGACCGGACCGGTCAGACCTTCGGCCTCCGGGTCATCGAGCGTCAGAGCGTAGGCGGAGACGTGTGTCGGATCCAGCTCCACCGCACCCGTGAGCGTGCGCTGCCAACTCTCGGGCGTCTGCCCGGGCACGTCGTACAGCAGGTCCAGGTTGCTGTTGGCGAACCCTGCCGCTCGAGCCGCCGCGACCGTGTCCGCCACGTCCTCCGGTCGGTGGCGCCTCCCGAGATGGGCCAGCACCTCGGCGTCGAGGCTCTGCGCGCCGATGCTCACGCGGTTCACGCCGGCGGCACGGAACCCGGCCAGGTCGCCGCGATCAGCCGGCCCGGGGTTGACCTCGATGGTCACCTCCGCATCGGAGGCCAATCCGAAACGCCGCGCGGCGTGGTCGAGCAGCCCGTCGACCTGTTCCGCCGAGAGCAGCGACGGCGTGCCGCCACCGAGGTAGACGCTGGCAAGCGGCGCGGCCTCCACGCCGGCCGCGGCCAGGGCATCGGCGCGCAGGTCCAGCTCCACGTGCAGCGCCCGGACCGTCTCAGCGACGCGGCTTGCTGGCCCTCGCGCCGCGCGCCCGGCCAACACGACGAAATCGCAGTACGGACAGAGCGACAGGCAGAACGGGATGTGGACGTAGAGCGCGCGTGGGACAGCCACCACGGTCAGCTTGGGCGGACCTGGCGGATGCGTCCCGAGGTCGCCGGCACGTCGACCGGGGCGTTGGGATCGGCGACGATCTCCCAGCCATCCGGCGGCAGGGATCCACTCAGCTCATCCTCCGGCTCCTGGCCGGCCGGGACGAGATTGCCGGAATGGCCGGTCGCAAGGAAGAGAGCGAAGCGTGCGATGACATGGCCGACGATGGCCGCGCCGATGCCGCCCGTCTGGACCGTCACGTAGCCGGCGGTCACCCCCAGGACAAGCGACAGGCCGAGCATCGGATAGCTGCCGCCGCGCGAACCGAGACGAATGGCCAGCCCGTACAGGATGGCCTGCAGGCCGATGGCCACCCAGACCGGCACGGTCGGCCCGAACGCGTCGAGCAGCAGGCCCAGGATGATGCCTCGGAAGAGCGCCTCGTCGATGACCGCCGTGCCGATGCAGTTGATGGCCGCGCCCGGGTAGTGGCGCGCCGGCGGCAGCCGGAAGCGGCGATATCGATACAAGGCGTAGAGGAAGGCAACGACCGTGCCGCCGATGCCGAACGCGAGCCCGACCACGATGGCCTGCTGCCGGTCGGCTCCGAGGTCGAGGTGGAGCACGGTGATCGGCAGCGCGTACATCAGGTCGTAGAGCTTGTAGATGGCCACGATCAGCGCAGCGGCGAGGCCATACCACGCGAAACGACGCAGCCAGACGCGCAGGCCGCCCTGGTCGGACTCGTCCAGGTACTCGGCCGTCCCGAAGCGATGGGCGTCGAATCGCAGGAGCAGCAGCAGGCCGACCAGCGCCAGGAAGATGAGGTACTTGATGATGTCTGTCATCTACGTGGCCTCACCGCTGCGCAGCACGGCCAGGAATGCCTCCTGCGGGATCTCGACGGAACCCACCCGCTTCATGCGCTGCTTCCCCTCCTTCTGCTTCTCCAGCAGCTTGCGTTTGCGCGTGATATCGCCACCGTAGCATTTGGCCAATACGTTCTTGCGCATCGCGCGGATGGTCTCACGGGCGATGACGTTCGAGCCGACCGCCGCCTGGACGGGCACCTCGAACATCTGGCGCGGGATGAGTTCCTTCAGCTTCTCGACCAGGTTCCGGCCGGTGGACTGGACGCGATCCCGATGGACGATGAGCGAGAGCGCGTCGACCGGTTCGCCGGCCACCATCACGTCGAGCTTGACCAGCTGCCCCGGACGATACCCGATGGGCTCGTGATCGAGCGAGGCATAGCCCTGGCTGCGGCTCTTCAGTTGATCGTAATAGTCGACGATGATCTCGGCGAGAGGTAGCTCGAAGGTAATGAGGACGCGCTGCGCGTCGAGGTACTCCAGCGTGTCAAACGTACCGCGATGGCTCGTCGACAGCTCGATGAGCGTGCCGATGTACTGGCTCGGCGTGACGACGCTGGCTTTCACCCAGGGTTCGGAGATGACCTCGATGTCGCCCGCCGGCGGCAGCCGCGACGGGTTGTCGACGCGGACCTCGCCGCGGCCGTTGGTCAGCGTCACCGCATATTCGACCGACGGCGCCGAGGCGATGAGTTCCAGCGCGAACTCGCGCTCCAGCCGCTCCTGGATGATCTCCATGTGGAGGAGCCCGAGGAACCCGCACCGGAACCCGAAGCCGAGCGCCACTGACGACTCGGGTTGGTAGGAGATCGAAGCGTCGTTGAGGTGGAGCTTCTCCAACGCCTCGCGCAGCTCGCCATAGTCCTCGCCCTGCATCGGATAGATGCCGGCAAAGACGAGTGGCTTGGCTAGTTTGTAACCCGGCAGCGCGTGGTCGGCCGGGCGCGCGGCGACGGTCAGCGTGTCGCCGACCTGGCAGTCGCGGACGCTCTTCAGGCCGGTCGCCACGTATCCCACCTCGCCCGCGACAAGCGTCGGCACGGGTGCCGGTTGCGGCAGGAAGACGCCCAGCTCAAGGATCTCGCTCTCGGCGCCGCTGGCCATCAGGCGGATGTTCTCGTGTTTGTGGAGCGTCCCGGCGGCCAATCGGACATAGGCGACAACGCCCTTGTAGGCGTCGTAATGGGAGTCGAAGATCAGCCCCTGGAGCGGCGCATCGGGGTCGCCCTTGGGCGGCGGGACGCGCGCCACGACCGCCTCGAGCACGAGGTCGATGTTGGTGCCCTCTTTGGCCGAGACGCAGATGACCTCCTCACGCGGGATCGCGAGGACGCTCTCCAACTCGTCCATGACCACTTCCGGCTGGGCGGACGGAAGGTCGATCTTGTTGATGACGGGCACGATGACGAGGCCCTGGGCGAGGGCAAGGTGGACGTTCGCGAGCGTCTGAGCCTCGATGCCCTGGGCGGCGTCGACGACGAGGATGGCTCCCTCGCAGGCCTGGAGCGAGCGACTGACCTCGTAGCTGAAGTCGACGTGGCCGGGCGTGTCGATGAGGTTGAGGCCGTAGTGCTGGCCATCACGAGCGAGGTAGTCGAGGCGCACCGCGCGGGCCTTGATGGTGATGCCCTTCTCGCGCTCGAGGTCCATGGAGTCGAGGACCTGGCTCGTCATCTGGCGCGCGTCGATGGCGTGCGTCATCTCCAGGATCCGATCCGCGAGCGTGGATTTGCCATGATCCACGTGGGCGATGATGGAAAAGTTGCGCAGACGCGCCTGGGGGATGGTGGGCATTCGGGACGCCGGAGTATAGCGAAGGGCTCGGTCGCAGCCGCTTCCAGAGGTACTTCCGAGCCATGGTGCGGTCTGGTGCGGCTGGGTAGGGTCCGGCCGACATCCGCTTGATGGAGAACCGTGGACGGCTGGTATTGCCGCGACTGCAAGTCCCTCAACCGACCGCGCGCGAACCGGTGCTACTCGTGCGGCAAGCCGCAGGAACAGGCGACCCTGGATCTCGGCACGGGCGCTGGGTGGGGAGCCGGGACGCCCTCAGAGCCGCGGCGGTGGTCGGTGTCGTGCTCGCCCACAACGCCGGCTGAGCGTTCCGGGAGGAGCGGGTCGGCGCGCCTCTGATACCATCATTCGTCGCGCTCACATCGCGCCCCCGCCACCGCTTCCACCGCAACGCTGAGGGATCCCACTTGGCCCACTCGTCTCGAACCTGGACCGGCGCCCGCACCCCGCAGGCATTGAAACGCGTCCGACAGGACGCTCGCCGCAACGCAATCCTGCAGCCGCGCAGATCGGCGGCCAAGACCTACGTGGCCAAAGCGATCGCCGCCGGCGCCGAGGGGAATGCCGAGGAGACCCGCGAGGCGATGATCGCCGCCATCTCCGCCCTGGACAAGGCGGCCAAGGTCGGTGCCATCCACCGCAACGCCGCCGATCGCCGCAAGAGTCGGCTGATGCTGAAGCTCAATGCCGCCCTCGCCGGAGAGGAGCAGGTCACCGCCAGCAAGTCGCAACGCCAGACCGGCAAAGCCGCCGCCGCCAAGGCCGCCAAGGTCCGTATCGCAGCCGGCAGAGCCGCGAAGGCGAAGGGCGAGCAGACCGCCGCCGGCAAGGCCCGGGCCGCGCTCAGCAAGACCAGCCGCGAGAGCATGACCGGCACGGCGCCCGCTGCCGAGTCGGCCGCCGCATCGGCATCGACCAAGAACGTGAAGTCGGCCGCCAAGCCCGCGGCCAAGACCAGCGCAGCCAAGGCCGTCAGCGCAAAGGGCAGCACCGCCAAGGCCGCGCCCAGGGCGACCAAGGGTGCCGCGTCAGCGACGCCGGCCGCTGCCAAGGCGCCGGCCAAGGGAGCCACGAAGGCACCGGTCAAGGCATCGGCCGCGAAAGCCGCCCCGAAGCCAGCCGCCAAGGCCCCGACCACGGAGGCTGCGCCGAAGACCACCGTCAAAGCCTCGACCGCCAAGGCCGCCGACGCCAAGGCCGCGCCCAAGTCGGCCGCCGCCCGGCTCGCCGCCAGGATCCCCAAGCCGGGCGGCGCGAAGAAGCCCTAGCGTTCGTTCATCGAGCGCGAGTCTCAGGCCGGGACAGCCACCGACGCCGCGACCGCGTCGTCGACCGCGGTCAGGCCGATCCTTCGGACGAGGCGTCAGGGGCGGCGACCGGCTCGGATCTGAGCGCTCGCAGCGCGCCGCCGAACAGGCTCCCGCCGACCGTGAACAGGATGAGCATCAAGCCGCCGTTGAGTTCGTCGTGCAGCACGAACGCCTCGAACGACGACGCGTCGGTCACGCCGGCAGCGACGAGTTCCGGCCCGCGCCCATCCTCGAGGTAGCGCGCATAGGTGCACGCGGGACCGGTCTCGCACGTCGCGCCGAGGTTCAGGCCCATGAACTCTTCGGTCTGGTTGAACCTCGGAAAGCCGTTGTCGGCGTAGATGAACAGCAGGCGGATGAGGACATACAGGATTGCCAGACCGAGCGCGGTCACGACGCCGGCGTAGGCGGCGTTCGCCAACACGCGGGTGCGCGGCCGCCAGCGCGCCGCGCGGACGTTGGCGTAGGCGCCGATGATCGCGCCCGCCAGTGGCGCGGCCAGGAAGACCACCGTCTGGACCGGGATGACCAACTCGAAGGCGATGGCGATGATGACGCCCATGCCGAGGCCGACCCAGCCGGCGAAGATGGCTCCCTGATCGAAGAACCGTCGCGGGGCGGCCACCGGCCGCGGGATACGTTCCGCGGCGATGACCGTCACCGAGTCGTAGCGAGGGCCGAGCGACCCGGATAGCGCGCGAAGCGGTCAAGCTCCGCTTCGATGCGCAGCAGCCGGTTGTACTTGGCGACCCGTTCGGAGCGAGACGGAGCGCCACTCTTCATCTGACCGGCACCGGTCGCCACGGCGAGATCGGCGATGGTCGTGTCTTCTGTCTCCCCGCTGCGGTGCGAGATGACCGTGCCCCAACCGGCGCGTTGCGCCATCGAGACCACGTCCAGCGTCTCGGTCACCGTGCCGATCTGGTTGAGCTTGATGAGGATGGCGTTGGCTGATGACTCGTCAAGGCCGCGCTGGAGGCGCTCGGGATTGGTGACGAAGATGTCGTCCCCGACCAGCTGGCACGTCTTACCCAGCCGTTCGGTCAGCAGCTTCCAGCCGAGCCAGTCGTCCTCGGCCAGGCCGTCCTCGAGCGAGACGATCGGGAACCGCCCGACCCAGTCGGCCCAGAAGTCGACCAGTTCGCTGGTTCGCAGGGTCCGGCCCTCCTTGGCCAGCTTGTAGGTCAGTTCGCCGTTGGCGTCCGCGGGGACGTCAAGGTCGAGCAGTTCGGTGACCGCCGGGTCGAGTGCGATGGCGACATCCTCACCAGGCTTGTAGCCGGCCCGCTCGATGGCCTTGATGACCATGACGATGGCGGCCTCGTTGGAGGCGAGTGACGGCGCGAAGCCGCCCTCGTCGCCCTGTCCGGTCGCGAACCCCTTGGCGTGGAGTTCGTCACGCAGCGCGTGGAAGATCTCCGATCCGGCCCGCAGCGCCTCGCTGAAGCTCGACGCGCCGATGGGCATGACCATGAATTCCTGGAAGTCGGTCGAGTCGGCGGCGTGCTTGCCGCCGTTCAGGATGTTGAACTGGGGCACGGGCAGGGTCCGGGCTCCGGCGCCACCGAGGTAGCGATAGAGCGGCAGGCCATACGCCGCGGCCGAAGCGTGGGCGCACGCGAGCGACACGCCCAGGATGGCGTTCGCACCGAGCTTGGACTTGTCGGGCGTGCCGTCAAGGTCGATGAGCAGCTCGTCCACGGCGGCCTGGTCGGCTGCGTCCTGGTCGATCAACGCCGGTGCGATGACCTCGAGGACGTTCGCGATGGCCAGCCGGACGCCCTTGCCACGGTAGCGGCCCTTCTCCCCGTCGCGCAGTTCGACGGCTTCGTGGGCCCCCGTCGACGCGCCGGACGGGACAGCGGCACGGCCGGTCGCGCCACCTTCGAGGACGACCACGACCTCGATGGTCGGGTCGCCACGTGAATCGAGGATCTCGTGGGCGTCGATCAGTTCGATGGCGGTCATCGGACGGCCGGCGTCTTCTGCTTGGATCCGGCGGCGGGCTTCCGGGTCGCGGCTACCGGCGCGACGGGTGCCGGCTTCGCCGGTTCGGGGCGGTCGAGGAGGACGGCGATGCCCGGCAGCTCCTTGCCCTCGAGGAATTCGAGACTGGCGCCACCACCGGTGGAGATGTGGGTGAACTTGGACGCGAGCCCGAGCTCCTCGATGGCGGCCACCGAATCGCCGCCACCGGCGACCACGGTCGTGCCGGTCTCGGCGCGCCGCGCCAGGTAGCGTGCCATGGAGCGCGTGCCGTCACCGAAGGTCGGCACCTCGAAGACGCCGAGCGGGCCGTTCCAGAAGATGGTCCGGGCAGGCTCCAGCGCCTCCTCGAAGGTGTGCCGCGTGGCCGGTCCGATGTCGACCACGGACCAGCTGTTGGGGATCTTGTGGGCGAGCACCGTCTTGTGCTCCGCGCCGCGTGTCACTTCCTTGGCCACGACCACGTCGGTCGGGAGGAGGAACTGGACGCCGGCCGATTCGGCGGCCGCCAGGATGCGCGCCGCGTCCTCGACGCGGTCCTTTTCGAGCAGGCTCTTGCCGACACTCATTCCCTTGGCGACGAGGAAGGTATTGGCCATGCCGCCACCGACGAGGAAGGTGTCGACGGTGGTCATGAGATGTTCCAGCACGGCCAGCTTGCTCGAGACCTTGGCGCCACCGATGACCGCGGCGAACGGCCGGCCGGGCGACTCGAGCAACGCCGAGAGGTTGCGGATCTCGAGCTCCATGAGCAGGCCGGCATAGGCCGGCAGGAGCTTCGGCACGCCGACCGTCGAGGCGTGCGCTCGATGCGCCGTCCCGAAGGCGTCGTTGACGTAGAGGTCGCCGTAGCTCGCGAGCGTCTTCGCGAAGGCCGGGTCGTTGGCCTCCTCCTCCGCGTGGAAGCGCAGGTTCTCGAGCATCAGCAGCTGGCCCGGCTTGAGGCGCGCGATGGCGTCGGTGGTTCCGATGCCGATCGCGTCGCCGGTCACCGGCACGTGGCGCCGGATGAGGGCGGAGAGGCGCTCCGCGACCGGCCGCAGCCTGGCCGATTCGACGATCTTCCCGTTGGGCCGCCCCAAGTGGCTCATCAGGATGACGCTGGCGTTCTGGTCCAGCAGGTAGGCGATGGTCGGGATCGAAGCGCGGATACGCGAATCGTCCTTGACCTTGCCGTCCTCGATGGGCACGTTGAAGTCGACGCGAACAAGGACCCGCTTGCCCGCGACGTCGGCGTCGCGGACGGTCAGCTTATCCATGGATCCTCCGAAGGTACGTTGGTGGCGGATGAACGGGTGCCGATGCGATCGGCGATGGGCTCGGAGCTAGGCGCCCGCGGACGAGACCGGGACGGTGGTCGCGGCGACCGGGGAACCGGCGTCGAGGCGCTGAGCGACATAGGCGATGAGATCCGCCACGCGACAGCTGTAGCCCCACTCGTTGTCGTACCAGGTGATGACCTTCACGAAGTCGCCGCCGAGGACCATGGTCGATGCAGCGTCGATGATCGACGAGCGCGAGTCACCGCGGAAGTCGGTCGAGACGAGCGGCTCATCCGACACGCCGAGTATGCCCTTCATCGGTCCGGCAGCGGCCGTCCGGAAGGCCTCGTTGAGTTCCTCGACCGTGGTCGGCCGCTCCAATTGCGCCGTGAAGTCGACCACGCTCACGGTCGGAGTCGGCACGCGCAGGCTGAAGCCGTCGAACTTGCCCTTGAGCTCCGGGATGACGAGCGCGAGCGCCTTGGCGGCGCCGGTCGTGGTCGGGATGATGTTCAGTCCGGCGGCACGGGCGCGGCGGGGATCCTTGTGCGCGACATCGAGGATGCGCTGGTCGTTGGTGTAGGAGTGGATGGTGTTCATCAGGCCGCGCTTGATGACCCAGCCGTCGTGGACGACCTTGGCCGCCGGCGCCAGGCAGTTGGTGGTGCAGCTGGCGTTGCTGATGATGTGATGGCTGGCCGGGTCGTACATGCCTTCGTTGACGCCGAGGACGACCGTGATGTCCTCGTTCTTGGCCGGGGCACTGATGATGACCTTGCGAGCGCCGGCATCGATGTGGGCACGGGCTTTGGTCGCGTCGGTGAACAGGCCGGTCGATTCGAGCACGATGTCGACGCCCATCTCGCGCCACGGGAGCTGGGCGGGGTCGCGCTCCTGGAGGACGCGGATGGCACGGCCGTCGACGATGATCGAATCAGCCGTGTGGTCGACGGTCCCCGGGTACGCGCCGTACGTCGAGTCGTGCTTGAAGAGCAGCGCGTTCATCGCGGTGTCGACGAGATCGTTGACAGCCACGACCTCCACGTCGGGAGCGCGTTCGATGAGCGCCTTGAGCGACTGCCGGCCGATGCGACCGAAGCCATTGATGCCAACCCTGACGGTCATGTTCCAAGTCCTCCGTTATGTGATCCGAGCGTGATCGGTTCAGGTCGTGAGAGGCAGGGCCATTGCGACGAGCGGAACGGTGCCGATCAGCCCCACGTCATCGCCTAACGCGGCCGGGACGATGTCGACACGGGCCGCCTGGGCCCGGAATGCCAAGCGGGCGACGGCATCTCGTGCCGGGCCGAGCAAACGCTCCCCCTGCCCTGCCGCGGCGCCGCCACCCACGATGATGCGTTGCGGGTCGAAGACGTCGACGAACGAGATCATCGCCGCCGCGAAGGCTTGGCGCGACAGCTCCATCAACTCGCCGGCGAGCGGGTCGCCGGCATCCTCAGCGGCCGCCACGTGCACGCCCTCGAGGGGCCTGGGCGAGATGGACCGGGCGATGGCCTCGAGGATGGGCGCATCGCGACCTGCCGCCAACGCCTCGCGCGCCGACCGGGCGATGCCGCTGCCGGACGCGTACCGCTCGAGATGCCCCAGGGCGCCGCAACCGCATTCGAGGCCGTTCATGTCGACGGTCATGTGGCCGAGTTCGCCAGCCATACCGTCGGGTCCCGTCATCAGCCGGCCGCCGGTCACGACGGCCCCGCCGAGACCCGTCGACACGGTCAGGTAGAGGTAATCGGTCAAGCCGACGGCGGCACCGAAGCGGCCCTCAGCGAGCGCGGCGACATGGGTATCGCGCTCCAGCACGGCCGGCATGTCGAGACCCTGTGACAGCCGCGGCGCGAGCGGAAAGTCGCGGAACGTCGGGCCGAGGTTCGGCGGATCGATGAGGACGCCCCGTCGCGGGTCGAGCGGCCCGGGCGCCGAGATGCCGAGCGCCAGCGGATCCTCCCCGCCGGCAGCGGCGTGCTCGGCGAGCGTATCGCGTAACGTCGCAAGGCAACGCGCCACGACATCGTCCGCACCCTGGGCGACCGGCGTGGGCACGTGGCGCCGAGCGAGCACGGTGCCATCCGCGTCGACGACAGCCGTCCTCAGGTACGTGCCGCCGAGATCGAGGGCCAGCGTCGGTCCGGTGCCGAACGAGGGACGCCGAGGCGCCGCCGCGTCAAGTACGGGCGCCAAGCGGGTCATCACGGCGGATTGTAGCAACGGGGAGCGAAGCGACGAGCCCCGGCACATGGCCGGGGCTCGATATGGGGTCACGCGGCTTCGTGCCGCAGGGATCGGCGCCTAGGAGCGCCCCGATCCGGTCGCGTCAGCCGCCGATGCGGAAGACGCTGTTGCCGCACTTCGGGCAGATGCCCTTGATCGCGGGCTTGCCGTTCTTCATGGTGATCTTCTGCGGGTCCTTGATCTCCACCTTCATCTTGTCCCGCACACAGTAGGCCTCAGCCATCCGTTTTCTCTCCTTCCTGCCCGCGACCCGACCCGGATCGAGGCGTTCGACGGCCCGGGTCGTCTGCCTGGGCTCGCGCTCGGCTTCCCTTCAAGGGTTCGCCTCTCTAGGGTGCCACTTCCGAGGACCAGAGTGAGGGCCGCCAGTACACGGCCCCTGCGTCCCGCATGCGCGCCTCCATCTGCGAAAGGATCAGCAGCGCCTCGAGACCGGTTTCGATACAGGCCGCCTCGGCGCGCTCCCTCTGCTCGCCGACGACGAATGCGCCGGTCGTGCGTTGCGCGTACGCCGCGCACACGACCCCGGCACGAACGCCGGCCAAGGTCGCGAGCACGAGCAGCGCGGATGCTTCCATCTCGAAGTTGATGACGCGCTGGGCGGCCATCTCCTCGGGAAGGTTCGGGAATCGGATGGGAAGTCGGGGGATCGGCCGACCCTGCGCACCGTAGAAGCTTGGGGCGGTCGCGGTCAGCCCGACATGCGCTGGATGACCTAGCCGATGGGCGGCTTCGACCAGCGCCGAGATGCAGACATAGTCGGCAACGGCGGGGTAGCCGTCATGAACGTAGAAGCTCGACGTCGCCTCGAGGCGGACGGCGCCGCTGCTGATGACGAGGTCACCGAGAGCGATGTCCGCTCGCAGGACGCCGCACGAACCGATGCGGATGAACGTGGGATGGGCCGTGATGGCAAGGATCTCGGCGAGGCAGATCTCGACGTTGTCCGTGCCGATGCCGGTCGACACGACCGACACGCGCAGGCCTTTGTAGGTGCCGGTCACCGAGGCGAACTCTCGATGACGCCGGACGCTGCCCGCGTCATCGAGCCGTGCGGCGATGCGGGCGGTCCGGTCGGGGTCGCCGGGGAGGAGGATGTACTCGGCCAGTTCGCCTGGTCCGAGGTCGATGTGGTATTGCCGATCAGTCTGCGGGATCGCCAGTCGCGGATCCGCGTTCGGCAAAGGTCAGCCTCACTCCATGCGCGCCATCCAGTGGCGAGCTGCCGCCAAGCGTGGCAGCCCCCGCGCCGAGCGTCAAGCCGGAGTCGACGGATCCGTCCGAGTCGGAGAACCCCGGGACGACCTCCGGCGACGCCCCCGTCTCCTCGGAGACCAGCGTCATGGTCACCTGATCGTCGTGACGGGCGCGCCGACGGTGCTGCCGCCACGCGATGACCGTGCCTGCGCTGATCAGCGTGCCGGCCAGTAGGAGCAGCATCAGGCCGCCCATCGGTGGTCCCGGAGTCGTCGGTGCGGGCGCGGTCGCGCCGCTCGTCGCGGCCGCGGTCGGGGATGGACTGCCCAAGGTCGATGATCCGCTCGGGTCGGGCGGAACGACATCGGCGGGCGTGGTGATGTCGGCCAGCGAAGCGAGCACCACTTCCCAGCGCTGGCCATCGACGGGCGCGGCGGTCCCGATCGCATTGACGACTTGTCCGACCTCGGGCGCGAGATCGAGCGTGATGGGCTCTCCGGCGACGCGCAGCGACGCCGTCGTCGTGCCGTCGTCGATGACGATGGATTCGGTCGTGACCGACAGCACCCGGCCGGCAACGAGCACCAACTGGCCATCGTGGTCCGGCAGGTCGACGAGTTCGATGGCGGCGGGCTTGGCCGACGGCGCGGCGGACGGATCGGACGAGACGATGGTCAGGTTCGTGCCACTCGCCGCCGGGCCGCCGCTGGCGCCTGCGGAGTGGCTCGGGTTCGCGGAGCCGGACGGGCTGGCTGACGCCGTGGCGATGGGAGCGGTGGCGACATCGGCGGATGTCCGAGGAACGATCGCGAAACGCTGGTCGGTGGCGGTCGGATACGCGCGCCGGACGAGTCCGGTGATCGTCGCGCCGCCGTTCTCCGCGAGTGCCGTCGATGGGATGCCGCTCGCCGCCAGCCCGGCTATCGGCAGCGAGCCGGCGCCATCGGGAAGGATCATCTCGGCACGCCAGGCGGATCCCGATCGCACCAGGCCGGTGATGGTGCCCGTGACGCGGACGAGCAGCCACTCATCGGCTGCGGCGGGCGGCCGGCGTAGCACCGTCACGGCCGATGTCGCGTGCCCGATGACTGCCGGTGCCGCGTCCGCGGCCAGCTGTGGAGCCCCGTAGTACGTCCCCATCGCGCCGCTGACCCGAACGCGGTCGCCGACCGCCGGCAGCGAGACGCCATCGGGCAGGCGGAGAAGCACGGCTGCGCCGCCATCCTCGATCGTCACACGGCGGGCGTCACCGTCGAGCAGACCAGCCGGCGCCGTCACGTCACCATCGACGGTCACCTGGCCGCCACTGCGCAGAGCGGCGGCGATCGAGCCGGTCGCGTGCCCACTCGACGGAGATGGCACCGGGCGACCGGTCGGACGGACTGTCGGGTGGGCGGTCGGACTCGCCGTCGGCCGGGGCGTGGGGCTCGGTGTCGGCGAGGGTTGGGCAAGCACTTTCAGATCGGCCGCGTCGCGTGGCCAGAGGCGATAGCCATCCCCGGCACCCGAGGATGATTCGCGCTGACCGACGATGCCGGTCGCGCGCACGCGCTGGCCCTTCGCGAATCGGTCGCGGCTGTCGCCGGTCGAGCCGTAGACGAAGACGCGGGCTTGACCGGCGTCGTCGCTCAGCGTCAGCGCGAAGCTCCCCGACGAACCTGTTTCGACGTTCTGGACCAGTCCGGAGAGTTGGGCCAGCTCGCCTTCGTTGGTCTCGCCGAGTCCGGCGCTCGTGACGCTGAGCGGGGAAGGCACGGACGCCGTGCCGAGGACGGTGATCCCTCCTGACGCGGGACGGACCTCCAGGTCGGCATACGGGCTGGCGGTCCGGCCGGTCACGGTCACGGTCGTCCCACGGGCGACGACGGGCGGGGTCCAGCCGCTGGGGATGCGCACGCCGATGCCTCCGCTCGAGTCCTGGATGAAGAAGACACTGTCGGCAACGATGCGGCCGGGCTCGACGGTGACCGTTCCGCGGACCGTGACGAGTGAGCCGATCGCCAACGTACGAGCGCGGTCGATGCTGATGGGGGGAAGCGGCGTGGGGCTCGGTGATGGCGGCAGCGTTGGCGAGGCTGTCGGCCGAGTCGTCGGCGTTGCGGTGGGCGATGGGGTCGGCCGAGGCGTCGCGGTCGGTGATGAGGACGGGTGCGATGAAGACGTGGGGCTGGGCGTCGGCGTCGACGTCGGGTGGGCCGACGGGCTTGACGATGGCGTGCGCGTTGGTGTCGCCGTCGGTGACGGCGTCGCGGTCGGCGTCGGTGACGGCGTCGGATCGTGATGGACGATGTCGAGCGTGTCGCGCAGGTTGAGTCGGTAGCCGGACAAGCCGGCACCGGAGGTGTCGTGCTGGCCGAGGACGCCGGTCAACTCGACGTCGGCTCCTGACGGCAGGTCGGTCCGAACGATGCCGCTTGCGAGCGCTGCGATGACGCGGAGTGAGCCCGAGCCGTCGTCTACCTGGACGGAGAAGCCATCACTGAGCGTCGTCGCGCTGCCAACGACCAGACCTCGTACGCGGACGATCCGTCCCTCGAGTTCTTCTCCGGCAGCGCCGGTCTCGCTGTCGACCAGATCGAGCGGCGGGCCACTTCCGACCGCGCTCAGGTCCGCGGCCGAAGCGAGCCGCAAGGTGACTTGACCATACCGCGAGTCGATCTGGCCGCTGACGACGACGTCCGTGCCGGCCGGCAGGGGCGGCCAGTCGGCACTCGACAGGTAAAGCGCGATACCGCCAGTCTCGTCCTGGGCGAACGCGCCACGGCCGGTCTCGGTCAGCCCGAGCGGCGTAGTCAGCCGCGCGACCAGCGTCACCTGCGAACCGAGCGGCAACGAACGGGCATCAGCCACGGTCGTCGGCGTGGTGGTCGGCGCCGGGCTGGGTGTGGCCGTGGG
>PNAP01000004.1 GCA_003169735.1 Chloroflexota bacterium
GGCGGCATCGGCGGCATCGGCGGTGGAGGCGGCATCGGCAACGCGGGCACGCTCACCCTCACCAACTCGACGGTTTCCAACAACACCGGCGGCGCCGGCGGGGCAGGCGGCACCGGCGGCACGGGCGGCTTCGGAGGTGAGGCCGGCTGCTGCATCACCGACGGAAGCGGCGGCGGCGGTCGCGGCGGTCGCGCCGGGCGCAGTGGGAATGGCGGCACCGGCGGCATCGCCACCAGCGGCACCCTTACCCTCACCGACTCGACCGTCT
The DNA here is from genome assembly GCA_003169735.1 of Chloroflexota bacterium. Classification (GTDB taxonomy): domain Bacteria; phylum Chloroflexota; class Limnocylindria; order Limnocylindrales; family CSP1-4; genus Palsa-1032. The sequence continues at coordinate 269 of PNAP01000004.1, forward strand.
CGGCCAACACCGGCGGGCACGGCGGCGCAGGCGCCGGCGGCGGCGGGGGTGGCCAGAGCGGGTTCGCCTTCGACTTCGAAAGCACCATGGGCAACGGCGGCGACGGGGGTAACGGAGGCCGCGGAGGCGATGCCGGCGTCGGTGGAGTCACCGGGCCCGCCACTCTGGGCTATTCGACCATGGCCTACAACACAGGCGGCACCGGCGGCAGCGGCGGCGACGGCGGCGACGGCGGCGATCTCGGGTGCTGCCCCGGACCGTTCGACGGGAATCCGTCGGCCGGCAACGGCGGTGATGGTGGACTCGGCGGCGCGGGAGGCACCGGCGGCATCGTGACGACGTCCGGCATCTCCGAGGCGATCGTGGGCCGCAACGACGGCGGCACCGCGGGAGCCGGCGGCGCGGGAGGCACCGGTGGCTTTGGTTTCGGGAATCCTTCAGTGGACGGCGTGGACGCCTCGGCCGGCCCTGACGGCGGGGTGGATTGCCGAGGATCGTCCCTGACCTCCTCCGGTTACAACCTCATCAGCGTGGGCAACGGCTGCACGTTCGTCGGCGGACCGGATGCGACCGACCAGGTGGGCACGCTGGTGTTCCCGGTCGATCCATTGGTAGCCGCGCTCGCAGACAACGGCGGGTCGACGCAAACGCACGCGCTCAAGGGCGCCAGCCCGGCGGTCGATGCGATCCCCATCGGGGATGCAAGTTGTACCGGGACCGACCAGCGTGGAGTGACGCGCCCGCAGGGTGATGGCTGTGACATCGGCGCGTTCGAGCGGGACTTCGTGCCGCCCGATACCACCGCCCCTGATACGACCATCGACGCCTCACCGAGCGATCCATCCAGCGGCGCCGTTGCGGTCTTCGACTTTTCGTCAAGTGAGCCCGGCTCCACATTCGAGTGCAAGCTCGACGGGGGCACCTTCGCTTTCTGCGGGGCGGGCGGCAAGGCATACTCGGGTTTGGCCGACGGCTCCCACACCTTCCAGGTGCGCGCTACCGACGCCGCATCCAACACCGACCTCACGCCGGCAACCTTTACGTGGGTGATCGACACCACGGCCCCGACCACGACCATCGATAGCGGCCCCAGTGGCACGGTGGCCGCAACGACGGCCGACTTCACCTTCTCGGCTGATGAAGCCCCGGTCACGTTCCGGTGTTCACTCGACGGCGGGGCGTATGCGGCCTGCTCCAGTCCTTCATCGAACCTTGGTCTGGCTGACGGGGTCCACACCTTCCGCGTGAGAGCCACGGATGCCGCTGGCAACACGGGCGATGCGGCCCTTCAGGTCTGGACGGTGTCTCAGGACGGTCCACCTGACGTGGCGATCCACCGTCCCGATGAACTCATCGGCCTGGGCGGAAGTTTCGTGGGCGATGGCATCTACAACGCGAACGGCTTCGCGCAGACGAAGGGCGCGTCGCGGCACCAGCGCAAGAGCATCTGGTTCACCGTGAGGATCCAAAACGATGGGACCGACACCGATGGCTACACCTTGCTCGGCTACCCGCTCGCGGCACCCGGTTTCACCGTGGCGTATTCCACTAGCGGCACAGACATCACCACGGCCGTGCAAGCGGGTACGTACGAGGTGATGCTCGCCCCTGCTGCCGAGGTCAGCGTGACGATCAAGATCCACATCACGAGCTCCGCCGTCGCGGGCTCACGGCAGAAGGTGTTGCTGAGCGCAACCTCAACGCATGATGCGACCAAGGTGGATGCCGTGAAAGCCAAGGTCAAGGCTCTGGGATGATCGATACCGAGGTCAGGCGTCGTAGCGTGGACGCGGCCAGCGTGAGGTGGCCAGTTATCCTGCGCAAACCCCGGGGCGGGGCCCTCGACGATAGCCCCTCGAGGTGATCGAACCTGCCCGAGGCGGGGTGCACCCTCTCACCAGCCCGGCATCTTGACCGCGACGGCGCCAGGGACGCTGTCGAGTTCATCGGCAAGCGCTCGCAACCGGTCGGCTACCATCAACGTTCGTCGGGGCGTAGCGCAACGGTAGCGCACGTGCTTTGGGAGCACGAGGTTGTGGGTTCGAATCCCGCCGCCCCGACCATCCCTTTGGTTCGCCATGGCGTCGACGTGGCTGCCGGTCGACGGCATCGACCACTTCCGCCTCGAACACGCGCGGATGGTGCCGAGGACGACCTCCGGGCGGCCAAAGTCGCGGACATGGTCGACGGCATCGACCACTTCGGCCCGGAACGGGCGATGACTGGTGCCGCGCGCGAGCGATCGAGGCGCTTCGGCGCGGAAGTGGTCGACGGCATCGACCACGCCGGTCCCGGACGACGGTCCCGGTCAGCCCGTGGTGGGGCGGTCCTCGGCCCGCCGTGACTCGGTAAGAACCGTCGGCGCGCCGTGGACGGCGGGGATCGAGCCGAGTCGGCCGGCGTGGTAGTCGGTGACGGCCTGCATGATCTCCTCGCGCGTGTTCATCACGAACGGACCCATCCAGGCCACGGGCTCGCCGATGGGACGGCCGCCGAGGATCAGCACGTCGAGAGTCGGGCTGCGGCTTTCCTGATGCTGGTCGGCCGCGATGGTCAACGTATCGCCATCCCCGAAGACCGCCAGCTGGCCCATCTGGATCGGCCGTTTCTCGGGCCCAACGGAACCGAACCCGGCCAGGTCGTAGACCAGGGCGTTGTAGTCGGCCCGCCAAGGCAGCGTCAGCTGGGCGCCCGGGCTGAGCGTGGCATGCACTAGCGTCATCGGCGTGTAGGTCGAACCCGGGCCAGCATGGCCCGCGACCTCACCGGCGATGACGCGGACCAGCGCGCCGCCATCGGCCGATGAGATGAGCGATACCTCACGGGCGCGGATGTCCTGGTAGCGCGGCGCGACCCATTTCTGTGATGCAGGCAGATTGACCCATAGCTGGAAGCCGTGGAACAGGCCGCCGCTCGCGACCAGCCACTCCGGCGGCTTCTCGATGTGGAGGATCCCTGCGCCGGCGGTCATCCACTGCGTATCGCCGTTGGTGATGACGCCGCCACCACCGTTCGAATCGCTGTGTTCGAACGTGCCGTCGATCATGTACGTGACCGTCTCGAAGCCGCGGTGCGGGTGCCACGGTGTGCCCTTGGGCTCGCCCGGCGCGTACTCCACCTCGCCCATCTGGTCGAGGTGGACGAACGGGTCGAGGTCGGCCAGGTCGACACCGGCGAACGCGCGGCGCACGGGAAAGCCCTCGCCCTCGAAGCCGTGGGGCGCGTTGGTGATGCTGCGCACGGAGCGCTGCCGGGTGATCGCGCCATCCGGCTCGGGGATGCGCGGCAGGACGGTGATGTCGTCGACGGTGACGGCGGGCATGTTCTTTGGATCCTTCAGGTCTTGCGCAGCCGAACGCTACGTCTCGAGATGATTATTGCATACGCAACAACTGGTCACGAAGCGGGCTTGCCAGCCTGCTGGCGGAAGGCATCGATGTCGTGCCACTGGGCACCGCACGAGAGACAGGCGATGCCAGGCGGCTCGTCCAACGTCGGCTCGCCCATGCCCAGGATCTCGGCCATGGGCTGGACGCCCATCGTCGACACGTAGGGATAGCCGAGAAGGGACAGGGTGTGCTCGCCGCAGACGGGGCACGCTTCCTGCGACCGCGCGCCCTCCAGGCCGGGTTCATCGCGCAGCACCGGACGCTGGAGAGGCAGGCTCCGGTAGCGCTTTCGGATCGGGCTCAGGGCTTCCCCCAGTGATACGACTGTTTGACGATGCGGAGGTAGACGAACGTCTCGGTGGCCACGACGCCGGGCACGCGACGGAGCTTCTCGGTAAGGAACGCAAGCAGCGATTCATTGTCGCGGCAGACGACCTCGACCAGGAGATCGAACGCGCCGGCCGTGACGACGACGTAGATGACCTCGGGCAGATCGGCGATGGCGTCGGCGGCCGGGAGGAGATCCTCGCCCTCGCAGCGTACCCCGATGAGCGCCATCTGGTCATAGCCGAGCTTGAGCGGGTCGGTCACGCCGACGATCTGGAGGACGCCTCGCTCGATGAGTCGGTTGGTGCGGGCACGGACCGCCGCCTCGCTGACGCCGAGCTCGGCGGCGATGCGCGTATAGGGTCGGCGACCGTCCGATTGGAGCTGCTCGATGATGGCCTTGTCGAGCTCCGAGACCTCGTCGCCGCCCCGGCTGGTGCCACGCCCCGTCTGTTGCACATCGTCCACACTAACAGGGCGAGCGACGCCATCGCGTCGTGGCCCGGCAGTACTATCGACGTACCTCCAGGGGTACTGCCGCCGTCCCCTTCGCGACCCAGAACGCGATCCAGATACGGCGGCCATTTAGCGATTCAACGTGCCCACCATCGACACGGTCATCCTGCTGGTCGGCGCGGGCGTCCTCGCCAACCTCGGCCTCATCGCCGCGGTCGTGCTGCCACGCCGCTCCGGTCAACGCGACGCCATCGCAACCGGCGCGAACCTCGCGCCCACGAGCAAGATCGAGCCGGACGGGGGCTCGGGAGACGACACGCCTCCGCCTGGTGCCGCCCCTGACCTCGGCGGGTCGGCGTCGAGCCCGGCCATCGACCGCATCGTTCGCGTGGTCAGCCTCGTTTTCCTGGCTGCGGCAGGGCTCACGGTCACCATCAGCGGCGCGTTCGACCAGGTCCAGAATGGCGTCTACATCCTGGTCGCTGCGTCGATCCTGGCGGTCGTCTTCATCGGTGATCTCGTGCCGCCCAGACTGAGTGCGGCCCACCATCAGATCCAGGTCGGGGCCGCGCTCATCGTGGTGACCGTCCTCGTCGCGCTTACCGGCGGCGTCTACAGCCCATTCGTGGCTGGTTACTTCGTGCTCGTTGGCGCCTCGGCTCTCTCGTCGGATGACCTGGCGCCGATGTTCCTGGCCATCGCGGCGTCGTGCTCGTTCCTGGTCATCGCCGCCCTGGTGCCCGTTCCGACGTCGACGGTCGGAGCTGCCGGGTCGAACACCTCGGCCGATGCGATCGGTTTGACGGGCATCGCCTGGGCGGGCTTCACGGTCATCGCCCTCGGGATGCTCGCGTACGTCGCGACGGTGGTCGGGCGTCAGCAGCGGGCGGCGCGTCTCGGGGCGCTGCGACTGGCGCGCATCGACCCGCTGACGGGGCTGCTGACGCGGAGTTACGTCTTCCAGGCCATCGACCAGGAGATCGCTCGTGCCGCGCGGATCGGGCTCGGCTTCTGCCTTCTGATGCTCGACCTGGATGACCTCAAGCCGATCAACGACACGCTCGGCCACCAGGCCGGTGACGCGGTCCTGCGGACCATCGCCGATATCGTGCGGCGGACGATCCGCCAGACCGACCTCGCCGGCCGCTACGGCGGGGACGAGTTCCTCATCGTGTTGCCCGAGACGGATGCCGCCGGCGCGCTCAGGGTGGCCGACAAACTGAAGAATGACGTTGCCGCCCGTGCCATGCGGGTCGACAGCCGCACATTCCGGACGTCGGTCTCCGTCGGGCTGGTCTCGCATCCCGAGGATGGCGCGACGCGCGAGCAGCTGATGGGCGCCGTCGACGAGGCGATGTACGAAGCCAAGCGCCGCGGCAAGAACCAGATCGTCGGTTACGTCACGCGCGCCGAGCGCGTGCCCGTTGCCCATCCGGACATGCCGGCGCCCGGGCCGATCACCGCTTCGCCAGCCTACGAGACGTCAGCTCGAAGCTCGACCTTCGAGGTCTCCGTCTCCGATGTCGGTGGCGAGGGCTCGGCGTTGAATCGGCGCCTGGTCTATCGACCGGCGCCGCCGGGAGAGGATGCCGAGATGGCCCGGCGGGTCGCCATGCGCTCCCCGAGCCTGCCGCCGTCCCAGAACGCGCCGCGTTCAGCCATGCCTCCCTCGACGCCGCCCGCGACGCCGCCCGAGGACCGCGACCCGGGGTAGGACCCGCGGCCAAGAGGCGGTGTAGAGTTCGCCGATGGCCGACCCCAGCGACCGGCCGGCGTACGGGTTCGGCACGCGCGCGATCCACGCAGCGAGCACTCCTGCACCGGTCGACCAGATCCCGCAGTCGATCCCCATCTACCAGTCGGCGACCTTCTCGGCGTCCGATTCGGCCGAGCTGGGCGACATCCTGAGCGATCGGGAACGCGGCTTTGCCTACGCCCGGATCGACAACCCGACCGCTCATGCCATGGCCACGGTCGTGGCCGGATTGGAAGGCGCCGAAGCCGGTTTCGCGATGGGCTCGGGGATGGCCGCCATCCATGGCGCGGTGGTGTCGCTGGTCAGCGCCGGCGACCGCATCGTCTCGACCAACGCAGTCTACGGCAGCACGCGCAACCTCTTCACCCACGTGCTCGCGCGATTCGGAGTCACGACGACCTTCGTCGATCCGACCGATCACGCGGCCGTCGAGGCTGCGCTCGCGGCCGGCGCCCGCGTCCTCTACCTCGAGACGATCTCCAACCCGACCATCGTCGTGGCCGATCTCCCCGCTCTCGTCGAGCTCGCCCATCGCCACGGCACGCTTGTCGTGGTCGACAACACCTTCGCCTCGCCGTACCTCTTCCGGCCGCTCGACCATGGCGCCGACCTGGTCATCGAATCGGCCACGAAATGGCTGGGCGGCCACTCCGACGTCATCGCCGGTGTGGTCAGTGGCCGTCAGGAGCTCATCGACGGCGTGCGCGCGCTGGAGACGGACATCGGGGCGATCGTGGCGCCGTTCTCGGCGTTCCTCGTGCTGCGCGGCATCCAGACGCTGCACGTGCGCATGGATCGCCACTCGCAGTCGGCCCTCACCATGGCGCGATTCCTCGAGGGTCAGGACGCGGTCCGTGCCGTCTACTACCCCGGCCTCGCCAGCCACCCGCAGGCGCTGGTGGCGCAGCGGCTGCTGCGCGCGGGAGGCGGCATGCTCGCCTTCGACCTGGGCGATCGGCGCGCCGCGTCCGCCTTCCTCGACGCGCTCCGACTGCCACCACGGACCGCTTCCCTCGGTGCGGTCCAGACGATGGCGGTCCACCCGCCGTCGACCACCCATCGCCAGTTCAGTGACGCGGAATTGGCCGAGGCCGGCATCCCGCCGGGCCTCGTCCGTGTCTCGGTCGGGCTGGAAGACGCAGAGGATCTGATCGCCGACGTGGCTGCGGGTCTCGCCGCTGCCCGTTCGGCCGTTCCCGCGTAGGGCCCCGAGTCATCGCCACGCTCACGGTCCGGACACGCCGCTCGTCGGCCTGGTCCGATCCCTTCGTCGATGTCGCGCTCGCCATCTGGCGGACGTTGACGAACGTCCGTTTCGCGGTCCTCCAGATCAGCTGCGTGGTCATCTCCGGGCTGGTCGGCGCGCTCGTGCCGCAGATCCCGACCGCGGCGCTGCACGACCCGTCGGCCTATGCCTCGCAGATCGCCGATATGCACACGCGCTACGACCCGCTCTCGATCCTCGGCTTCAACGTCGGGCCGGGCATGGTCGATCTGTTCGAGCGGCTGGGCTTCTTCCAGGTCTTCAACACGCCCTGGTTCGTCGGCCTGCTGGCGCTGCTCGCGGTGAGCATCACGGTCTGCACGCTCGATCGGACGCCGCGACTGTGGTACGGCGTGCGCCGCATCACCGTCGAGCAGCCGCCCGAGTTCTTCGACCTCCGCCTCGCCGAGCGGGCGCGCTTTGCGGGCGCCAGCCTCTCCGCCGATGACGTCAGCCAGATCCTGCGGCGCAAGCACTTCAAGGTGCGTCGCGTGAAGGCGAACGACGGCGCCGTCGAGTGGGTCTACGGGGACCGCAACCAGTATTTCAAGATGGCCACGCTGCTGACGCACCTCGGGCTGATCCTCTTCCTGGCCGGCGGCGCGATCACCGCCGCGTTCGGCTTCGAGACGGTCGTCTTCGTCGGCGAGGGGCAGACGGCGCCGGTGCAGCCCGTCGGAACACCGCACGACCTGCTGGTCAAGAACATCCATTTCGATGCTCCCCAGCGGGCGGACGGCTCCTTCGAAGACTTCAGCACCGACCTCGCCGTTTACCAGGATGGGGTGGAGATCGCGCGCAAGACGATCCGGGTCAACGACCCGCTCCAGGTCGGTGGCTTCGTCTTCCACCAGAACACCTTCGGGCCGAGCGCCAACATCGACGTGCGCGACTCGACCGGGCAGCTGGTGTGGACCGGGCCGGTCATCCTGGCCGGCCAATTCCTCGGCCTGCCGCAGGGGTTCCTGACCATCCCGGGCTCGACCATCGGCCTGCTGCTGGTCATCGAGACGGATGCATCGGGCATGCCCATCCTGGCCGTGTCGGGACTCGGGCCGTCGGCCGCCGATGGGTCGAGCGACATCGTCTTCGAGTCGGTCCTTGCCGTCGGCACGACCAGCGAGCCGTCACAGACGGCGGGCTACTCGATCACCTGGGACGGGACCGGGGCGTGGACCGGCATGGTCGTCAAGAACGACCCTGGTGCGCCGATCATCTGGATCGCCTTCATGTGCCTCATCGCCGGACTGATCCTCTCGTTCTACTTCCCGCGCCGCCGCGTGTGGGGCCGCTTCGAATCGAGTGGCTTGAGCGTGGCGATGCTGGCCGACCGCTACGTCGACGGGAAGCGCGAGTTCGATGCGCTGCTTGACGTGCTGGCGGGGCGCGGCGGCGGCACGCCGGAACGGGGATCGTTCAGCGCGCCGCCGGCGCCGTCGGCCTCGCCGTCGCCGTCGCCGTGACCGAGTCGCGACTCGCTTTGTGACCGTGCCGCGACCCTGCTGACACCCACCCCTGGCAGTCGGCGCCGTAGACTCGTCAGAGTCGAGCATCCGGCCCGGTGCGAGCCGAGATCCGACGTGCGGCCCGGCGAGTCGCCCGGGCGGAGGGAGGGTCGAGGTTGTTCATCGACATCGAGACTCGGGATCCGTTGGCCAAGATCGAGATGGCCAAGGAACACAACATCCGCTTCGTGCAGATGCAGTTCACGGACATCATGGGCATCGTCAAAGGTGTGACGATCCCGCTCCACCAGCTCGAGGGTTCGCTCAAGCACGGCACCTGGTTCGACGGCAGCTCCATCGAGGGCTTCACGCGCATCGCCGAGAGCGATCAGTGGCTGAAGCCGGACATGGACACCTTCGCCGAGATCCCCTGGCAGCCCGGTCACGGTGACCTCGGCGCGGGACCGCTCGGTAGCCGCGGCACGGCGCGCGTCATCTGTGACGTCTACAAGCCTGACGGCTCCGCGTTCGCCGGCGACCCGCGCGGGGTGCTGAAGCGCCAGATCGCCCGTGCCACCGACCTCGGCTACGTCTGGAACACCGGTCCGGAACTCGAGTTCTTCCTCTTCCGCCGCGACGAGAAGGGCGAGATCGCGCCGCTGCCGCATGACAACGCGGGCTATTTCGACTTCTCGACCGACCTCGCGCAGGAGGTCCGCCAGGACATGGTCAACGCCCTCGAGGCGTTCGGTATCCGGGTCGAGGCGGCCCACCACGAAGTGGCGCCCGGCCAGCACGAGATCGATTTCCAGTACGCCGACGGCCTCAAGACGGCCGATAACGCGATCACCTTCAAGTTCACTCTGAAGGCGATCGCGCAGCTCCATGGCCTGTACGCCACGTTCATGCCCAAGCCGTTCCACGGCATCAACGGCAACGGCATGCATACGCACCAGAGCCTGTGGTCGTGTGACGGCAAAACGA
>PNAP01000100.1 GCA_003169735.1 Chloroflexota bacterium
TCTCCTGGCTGCTCCTCGGCTAGGACATGGCGGGCGCCAGCCGCGTCCCGCCGCCCGGCGCTACAGGCTGCTCAATGCGACGGCGAGGCGGCGGCGGAACGTGGGACCGGAGACGCGGCGCCAGATCGGGGAAGACAGCCGCGCCGCGCTGTTCCCCGAAACGCATGGCCACTTCGACGTAGGCATGCGAGCGGCAAGATGGCCTCCACGCGAACCGGATGCAAGCCGCTTGGAAACCGCGCGTCATCCCCGCGGCGTCCCGACACGATCACTTGATCGTGGCGGCCAGACCATCGAGATAGTCGGGTCTCAGTGGATGTTCACGAGCACATTGCCATGGGTCACGCGTGGCGCCGCAACGCTCATGATCGCCGCTGGCGTATGCCGCTGCTAGCATCGGCGCGATGGACCTGGTACTGGTCTTCAAGCTGGTCCACATCGTGGCGGCCATCGTCGCGGTCGGAGCGAACGTGACCTATGCGTTCTGGCTCCGGCTGGCGGGGCGGGACCGTGACCGCCTGGTGTGGACCATCGACGGCATCCGCCGGCTCGATCGCACTATCGCCAACCCCGCCTATGGCGTGCTGCTCGTGACCGGCATGCTGATGGTGCTCGGCGGCCTCTATAGCTTCGGGACCGGCTGGATCGTGGCCGCCATCACGCTGTACGTCATCACCGCGATCGTGGGCATCACGCTCTACGGGCCGGCCATCCGGCGCCAGCTGGCCGAGGCGGAGCGCGATCCCTGGAGCGCGGCCTACGTCGCCGCCGAGCGAAGATCCAATCTGCTGGGAGCCGTGACGTTCCTCATCGTCGGGGTCATCATCGTGCTCATGGTCACGAAGCCCGTCTGAGGTCGCGCGGGCCGCTGGTCGGCCGGTTCGAATCCCACCACGCAGACCGAGGTCCGTGGCTGGTGGATGCGGGATGATCTACGCTTGACACAGCCGGCGCCGCCCACACGCGCCGGGCGACGCCGCGGTCACGCGCTCCCCGCTGCGAACCCGGCCCGATCTCGCGGCCGTGCCGATACCCGAGCCCAGCACTCGCGCTTAACGGAGAAGATGAACGTGCCAGCCACGGTGTTCCATGATCTTGTCGCCGAAGCTCCCGTTCCGGCCCGGGGGATCCACAGCCAGACGGTCTCGAACGTTGACGGGATCGAGCTCGTGCTCTTTGCCTTCGCCCCAGGCGAGCAGCTCTCCGAGCACACGTCGGCCCGTCCCGCCATCATCCATATCCTTTCGGGCGAGGCCGATCTCACTGTGGGCGTGGATGCGCACCACGGCACTCCCGGCACCTGGGTGCGGATGTCAGCCGACACCAAGCACAGCGTGGTCGCCCGCACCGCCCTCGTGATGGCCCTGTATCTGCTGCCGCCAGATGTCGCCGCGACGTCCTGAGCCCGCCGCGAGACTCACGGAGCCGGCCGACCACATGGATGAGGAAGAACAGTGATGGAACAGGAGCAAGCGCGGTTGCGCCGCGCCCCCGTCGAGCGGTTCGCGGGCACGGAGCATGTCTACGACCTCGCCGAGATCGCGGGGCAGCTGCGAGCGGAGCCGCATCCGGCCACGGATGGCCACCGGCAGATGACGATCGCCCATCACGGGTCGGTGGCGCTCGTCCTGTTCGACTTCGAGGCGGACGGCCGGCTCGTGGACCATGTGGCCGACGGGCTGGTCACGATCCACGTGCTGGCCGGTCACGTTCAGGTGAAGACGGCGGAGGGCGACCACGAGCTGGCCGCCGGGACCGTGCTCGTATTGTCCCCGGGGGTGGCGCATGACCTTCACGCGAACGTGCTGAGCCAGGTCCTGCTCACAGTGCACATGCGACCGACCACGTAGCACGACCGGACACGGGCCGCCGAGCCGGCTTGAGGCGGGCGGCTCGACATCGCGAAGGAGCAGCCCCGATGACTGACGACCACATCCTCGACGTTCGCGCCGAGCGGATCGCAGCACATCGCAGCGCCCAGAAAGAAGATGCTGCGATCGCCGAGCGGGCCTCCGCGTCCTGGACCGCGCTCCCCTGGCCCATCAAGCCCCTATCTTGTCAAGCCGCCATCTGAGAGTTGATGGCGCCTTCGCGGAGCAGGCGCCCCGGTCGCGCGTGCGCGCGCGCCCCGGGTGGGCGAATTGGGCGCCCTCAGCTCCCTTTGCGACGGCGGCCTCGGGTCTGGGCCAGGGCAGCGATGTACATGTCGTCCCCATGCTTGTGCAGGTTGACCTCGGCCGCATGGACGCGGTCGCGGACGCGGTTGAAGGCCAGGCGCACGCTGGGGAAGAAGCGAGGCATCGCGGCCCTCGTCCTCGCGGCGGTCGCGGCGCCTTTGTTCGCGATGCCGGCCCAGGCGGCATCGGCCGGCACCTCCTGTCCAGACTGCGGCGACTTGCCGGCATGGTTGATGGGGCTCCTCACGGTCGTCGGCGTCCTGCTGGCGATGGCGATCCTGTGGCTGCCGCAGCGGATCGCGCGCAACGTCCGGTCCCCGCGAAAGGCCTGGCTCATCATCCTTGGAGGTTGGGTGATCCTCACGATCGCCTTCGTGCTCGGCGTCCGCGCGCTTGTGCTGGTGTTGGGGGGCAGCTGAGTCCAGGGCCGGCCTTGCGTTGCGCACGAACTCCTGACCCTCGCGATGGGGTCAGGGGGCGCATGATGTAGCCACGGCGCTCGATCTAGCACGGAAGCGAGCGTGGGAATCGGCACAATCGGCACCCGATCACGCGCGCACGCGCGCGAGGTCGCATCGGTCATCTCGTCGATGGTCACCTCCGCGTCGAACTGGCGCTGGCTCCGACACCGCGCGCGCCGAGGCGTGATACGTGGAGCACGGCGTACTCGACCTGCGACTCTCTTATTCGGCCCACGGCCTGTGCGACCTTCAGCCGCCGAGCACGGCGTCCATGCCCATCGCGACCTGCTGCTGGCGGTGCTCGAGCACGTGCCCGTAGGTGTTCGAGGTGAGCACGATGGAGCTGTGCCCCAACAGGTTCTTGACGTCCTCGAGCGTGAAGCCCTGACCGAGCAGGAACCTCAGCAACGGCGTCCCTCAGGTGCGTAGGGCTGAGATACCGGAGCGATCGTGGCGCCTCGCGACCGGGGCGCACTCATTCGACGCATCGATAGCGTAGGACTGGCTCCACCACGAAAGCAACTCTCATTCTCAACGGGACCGGTTGTCGGCATCAACCCGTGTCCCGTGCGTTCCGCCTGCGATGCTCCGCCTCGCCCTGAACCGACACCATCACCCGGTCGTGTGCGAGGCGGAGGCGCGGCGACCCGACTAGTCTCGCGCTGGCACGATCTTCAGGGCTGAGCCGCCGCTTCGACGGCCGCGTTCGCAACTTCCGCGCGCACCAGCAGCGATCCGATCACCGCGATCAACCCGCCGGCCAAAGACAGCCAGTACTCGACGGGAAGCTGAGAGATGATGCCGAACCCGCCGCTCGGACTCAGCACCTCCTGTGCCAGGGTGAGGGCCAAGCTCGCCAAGTCCGCGAAACCGAGTGCAAGGACCGCGATCCACGCGCCAGCGAATCGCCGAGGGTCACGGAGGTAGAGAACGGCTGCAGCGACGACCACGACAGCGGGGACGGACGATGCAGCGATCCTCAGGATCAGCTGCGACCAGCCGAAGCTATCCAGACCGAAGTCGAGATATGGATAGATCGACAGCAGTCCATGCCCAAGGACCATCATGGCTCCGCCAAGAGCCATGGCGATGCCGCCTGCGGAGCGTCCATCTTCGACAGCGGCCACCGTTATCCTCCGCTCCGCGAGGCGAGATTCGGCCCGAGGCAACGTGGACCGTGCGGCGCGAGCTTACCCTTGTCTGGCAGGGCCTCGGAGGGAGCAGCCGGTGAGCAGTCCTCCAATTCTGACCCAGCACACCATCACCGGATCGTGGCGCCGTAGGACCCGGGCTGATGTCGAGGACCGCCGAAGACTCCGCCACGAAGATGGTTTCAGTGGGTGTGGCGTCCCAGAGATCGCCGCCCGCGGGCCTCGCGTGGGACGTCGAGGGAACTCGAACCCCTTCTTTATGACCGGCCAATAACGCCAATATCGCAGCCCCCGATCCCCGCCCTCCCCGACCGCCGAAGACTCGCCCACCAAGATGGCCCCCAAGCCGGCCCGAGGGATCACCGTGCCTTCTTGTGGACGCGGCTGGGTGCTGCGATCCCCCTAGACGCGCAACCCGTCGCTGTACACTTGTGCTCCGGGTACTTAGGGACGATCGTGAACCCTCCGAGACTCGATCGGCGGACAGCAGGGAGTGGGCATGAACTACCGGTTTTCGTCCGTCGTTGTCATCGTCTACCTCGTCATCGGCCTGATCGTGGCGTCGGGTCACGCGTTCTTCGCGAATCTCAATGCACTGATGCCGATCCTCTCGGCAGTCCTCGCCGTGCTGCTGTGGCCGCTCGTCATCTTGGGCGTCGACCTACACCTCCGCTAGCCGCGATTCCCACGGAGGTAATTGACAGGCGAGAGTCTCGCTGCACGATCGGGGTGTTGCAGCTCTAACCTGCAGGAGGCTCGCACCCGCGCGACTCGTTCCGACCCGGCGAAAAGATCAGCTACCGAGACTGGGACGTTACGCGCGTAAGGAGCGTGTTGGCTTCGCCGCTAACGGACGGCGCTCATCCAGGGTTATCGGCGTTACTGGCCGGTCATAAAGAAGGGGTGTGAGCGCCCTCGAACGTCCTGGCGAGGCCCCGCGGGCGGCGATCTCCGGGACGCCACAGCCACTGAGACCATCTTCGTGGCGGAGTCTTCGGCGCTCCTCGACTGTCGGTTGGGCTTCGCTGCCACGAGCGAGATCACACGGTTGAGCGCCAGTTGTAGTAGCGGTCAGACGGTGCCAGGGTCGTATGAACGCGATGCGCTTTTTTAGGAATCGGCGCGTCGCAGCACATCGCAGCGCAGAGAAAGGGTGCTGCTCCGGAGGGGACCCCAGCGTTCAAGATCCCACGTCGGTGGACGACCCTTCGGCAGCTGCCTCGGTCGGCGGCCGGCGTGCCTCGGGCATCCGCACGGGCCAGTGCGCGTCGGCCCAGACGGTCAGGCGGCCGATCGGATCGCCCGGCCAGGCCACGCGGCCGGCGCCCTGGCCGATCCAGTCGTCCAGGTTCCAGCAGAGGATCGGGGCCAAGCTGGCCAGGTAGGCCGGCGTGGACCAGGAGCCCGTGTACAAGATGACGAGGTAGATCAGCGCCCCGGCCACGATGACAGCGCGGCCGCTACGCACGAAGGGCACCGTCGCCACGGCCGCCGTCAGCCCCAGCACGTACCGCAGGCGGTCGAGCGACGCCTCCGAAACGCCGCCCAGCACCGACGAGAGCCAGGCGCCGAGCGAGTAGGCCGACCGGCCATGGATCGACTGCGAGCGGGTCAGGCTATCGAAGAAGGCCGGCACGCCCCAGAGCAGGTAGACCGGCGCCCACACGAGGAGGCTGACGACGACGAACCCGACCAACCCGGCGGCCGGCGCCCAGACGACGAGTGGTACCAGCCAGGCGGCGGCGTAGGGCTTGAACGCGGTCGCGATGGCAAGTAGCCCGGCCCCGCCGATGGGGCTGCGCGGCAGCACCACCAGTGCGGCCAGCAGGAACAGGCCGCCGCTCGTGTCGTTGGAGCCGTCGCTGGCCGCGAGCAGCAGCGGCAGGGCGAGCGCGTAGATGGCCAGGCCGATCGGCCGGCCGCGGAGGGCCAGCACGGCCAGGACGAGCAACGAGACGGCGAACTCGACGATGCGCGGGTCGGTCCGGAAGGGCAGGTACCACAGCAGCGCCAGCGGCCCGTAAGGGAACGGCGCGCCCGGTGGCGACGAGGAGGCGTAACCGATGCCGTACGGGTCGCCGCCGGCGAGCGTCGTCTCGATCGCCGAGCGGGTGACCGTCAGCACATCGGACATCCCGGCGTGCAGCAGGTCGAAGCGCATGACCACGCCGGCCACCGCCAGGACGCCGATGACGAGCCAGCCGAGGCGCCAGCGCAGCGACAGCCCGAGCGTCAGCGCCATGACCAGCACGAGCACCACCCCGACCGGCCGGCCAACCTGGCCGGCCTGGCCCGCCAGGACGATGGCCACCACCAGGGCCAGCCATGATGGGCCGGCCGTCGCGGGGTCGGGGCGCAGGCGCGCGTGGCTGGCCCTAGACGGCGAGATGAGGACGCTCCTGACCGGTACCACCTCCGATGGTCCCTCCCACCGGGCGGCGCTGAACCGCTCGAGTATTCGTCGCCGCAGACCAGCCTGATAACGCGCGACGGAGCGCCCCGACTCCCCGGGCGTTTCGGCCTGATGACGGGCCACGAACTGCTCGATGGCGCGCGTGCTGCGAGCGAGGCCCGCCTCGGCGACGACCTCGGCCAGGAGACGCCGCTGATCGCGCAAGCGCTGTCTGCCGGCATGCTTCGCGATGGCGCGCCGACTCGAGGTGCTCCCGATCCACCGCCATCAGCGCGACCGTCGGCATCGCTCGACCTCCAAAGCCATGTTCGCTTGCAGCCGCGGCTAGACCAACACTACTGCGCGATCGTGCATGCACGCGAACGTCCGCCTCGACACGAGCCGGCGCGACCGCCCTCTGCTGACAAGTGGGCGATCACGCGACGGCACGGTAGTGGCACACCGTCGGTCAACGGGCACTCGACCGAGGTCCGACAGCGGCTAGGCGTCTTCCGCGAGGTCCCCAACGGCCGCGCCCTTCCGGAGGCGCGGTAGGAGTTCCAGCAGCCCGGACGTCTCGAGTTCGCCGAGACGCTCGAGATACCAGCGGACGAGCCCCTCTTGGTCGATGAGATCGGGCGGGTCGATCGTGACGGTCAGGGCTCGCCATGTATCCATCCTGCGCCGCCACGCCGAGGTTAGCCCGTTGCGATCGGCGCATCCCAGGATCTCCCTTCGCTGGGCACGTACTTCGGGTTGGACTCCACCCACAGACCCAGATACGACTCCCCTCCGTCGACCCACGCGCCGAGGTAGAGATAGGCCAGGCGACGACCGTCGCCCTGGTCGGTCCGGATCACGAACCGACCGCGGAACCCGAGTTGGCCCTGTACGGCGTCCCTCACCACCGAGCCGGCGGGCCACGCGAACCCCGGATATCGCCCGCCCGCTTCGACAGCGACGTCCGGGCCGTCCAGTCCCGCTTGCGTACTCCCACGATGGGCCGCTCGGCCGGGTCGAAGGCGTACAGCAGCCACTCGTGGCGCTCGTCATGCAAAGAGGGACGCCTCGCGTACCAACCACGCGGTGTAGCGGCGTGCAGGGCGTCCCACGCGCCCTCGAGCTCTGTCGCCATCGAAAGCTCCACCTATCCCAGCAGCAACCAGGACACCTTGGTGGCGCTCGTGCGAGACGAGCTCAGGTGGATGGTGATGGTGTCGAGGGCGGTGTTCTTGGTGAACCATAGGGCGCGGGTGCCGATGTTGGCCATCGGCGTCAGCAGCACGAAGGACCCGACGTTCACGTCGACGCCAAAGGGCGGGCTGACCGTGACCGAGGTCGACCCCGCTGGAATCATGGCGATTCCCGAAGTGTCGAGCTTGACGCGACCCACCGTCTGGAGTGCGATGCTCGCCGGCGCTTCGGCATACATAGCCACGCTCGAATCGCTGTACGCATACACCCCGAAGTTCGATGCGCTGGTGCCAGACACCCCGTAGCCGCTGGCGGCAACACCCTCGACCCCAAAGCCGGAGTCGGTGTGGCCAACCACGCCGCTGCCGCTCGTGGCAATGCCGTTGACCCCACGGCCAGCCGTCGTTTCTCCGGTCACGCCCCGGGCGCTGTCGTCCTGGGCGGCGTAGCCGTAGACGCCGGTCTTCGCCGGGCTGGCAGGCGGATCGGTGGTGCCACTGTGGCCCTGCAGGCCGGTGTTGCCGGCGTTGGACTTGCCGAGCACTGCGGCGCGCGAGCCCGAGTAACTCTGGCCGTAGACCCCAGTGCCCGAGGAGCTCAGGCCGGTGACCCCGGTGCCCGAGGAGCTGCTGCCGTAGACCCCCTGGGCCGAGGAGCTGCTGCCGAAGACCCCGTAGCCCCCGCCGTTCCCGGTACCCGCGAAGGCGCTGCCGTCCGTGGCCGAGTTGGTGATCGAGGTCACGCCGCCGGACGTGTTGGCGTCTCCCAGCACGACGTAACTTGTTCCGGCGGCAACCGGCTGCGCTCGCCCGAGGCTCCCGGCGACCGCCGCTGCGAGACCGCCGGCTAGGCCCGATAAGAAGACACGGCGCGACCGCAGGTTGATGGTGTCGATGGCCATGGAAGCCCTCCGCGGCGCAAGCGGATGGGCTCCGCGGGTGGCCGGGTCGACACTCGCCGCGCGCTGCCGTGAGTGTGGGCTACGCGTCAAGGTAGCCCCCGTCGTCGCCCCGAACTGACCGCAGACATGAAGATGCCCCGCCAGCACGTCGCCAGCGGGGCACGAACCTGAGCGCGCCACCTTAGGGAAGGTTTCCACAAGGTGGCTCGGAAGGGGTGGCAACTTTCCACCTCTTGCCGCCTTCCGCCACTACGCGCCGGCGGGTACCGGCGACTTCCCGCCCACACCGCGCTTGAGGCGCATCGGGTTCTCTTCCTGGAAGGCCAGGCCGACGCCGACCAACTCTTCCAGCACACGCGCCGATTCCTAAGAAGAGCGCCCCGTGTCCACACGACCCGGACACCTTTCACGAAATCACCCGGGCGGAGCCGATCGCGACGCGCTACGAGCACGGCCAGGTCCATCACGTAGGCGCCTTCGGGCCACTCGCGAATCACATGCGCGAAGGCGCGAAGGCGCCGCCGATGGTGCCCTCGGGCGCCGTTGGGGAGCGCCGAAGAACCGCCGACCAAAATGGTTCAAGACCCAAGCCAGCGCCGCGCGCGCGCCCGCGGCGCTGCAATGTGAGGCATGCGCCTGGCTGGCAGCAGCATGACGCGGGTGACCGTCGGAAGCGCCGAAGAACCGCCGACCAAAATGGTTCAAGACCCGGCCCTCGCGCGCGCGCGCTAGGCGCTGCAATGTGAGGCACCCGGCTCGTATGCCTCGAACTACCGCCATCGCGACGAACGCGCCCCGTTCATGGTCCGCGACCCCTCCTTTCCCGGCGGGGGCGGCCCGAGTTACGAGGTGCTCCATCCCGTGACCGGCAAGCCGACCCGCGTGCTGGCGGCCTTGCTGAGGCTGAGCTGCCCGAGCAGTCCCTGCGCTACTTCTTCCTGCTCTTGTGGTCTGCCGCTTCGCGCTCCAGGACGGCCAGGCGGGTGTAGTAGTCCGGGAACTCCGTCAGGTGGGCGAGCGCGATCCTGCCGGTGACGAGCGGATCGTCCCCGCTGACGTCGGACTCCGGGTTTCGGGGCCCATGTTCGAGCTCGACGCCGAGCCCCAACCGGAACTGCTCAAGATCGCACCCTAGCACCCTGAAGTCGATGTCGAGCTCGGTCGCAATGGCGCGCGCCTGATCTTTCGTGAAGTACTGCTTCGTGAGCAGCTCAGCGGTTCCCATTGTCGTCTCCTTGGTTGCCATGGCCTTCTCCCTTGTAGCCTCGACCGCCCGACGAGGCCCTCGACGACGACCTGTGGCCAACCTGCGGGACGCCACAGAGACTGCCTCGGGCACCGGGCCTGGAAGGACAATGTTGCTGCCCACACCTTGCCCCGTCATGACGGTCGGTCATCTCCGCCGGGACCTGACCAGACGCCGTCGAGCGCTCCCGGGCTGACGTCGAGGAGCGCCGAAGACTCCGCCACGAAGATGGTCTCAGTGGGTGTGGCGTCCCAGAGATCGCCGCCCGCGGGGCCTCGCCAGGACGTCGAGGGGACTCGAACCCCTTTTTTATGACCGGCCAATCGCCAATAACCACCGACACCATCACCGGATGGTGCGACCACCTCCGCACCTTCATCAGCAGAGGTGATCGCTGCTTGACGCGCCTCGGACGTCAGCAGGACGGACGACCCTGTGTGGCTTGGCCGATCCGGGGCGATGTCGCTGCGCCTCCGTCTTCTGCCCCGCGGTCTATGCGCGCTTGCCGATGAACTTGACGGCGTCCTTCTGGGCGGTGTCGCCGACCGAGGTGATGGTCACCAGGCGGGTGACCTTCGAGCCCACGGTGGCACTCGACTTGACGGTCACCTTGGCCGTGATGAGGTACGTTGCGGCCGGTGCGAGTGACCGTGTGGAATAGGTGCCGGCGACGACCGCCGCCGTGATGTCCGTGGTGCCCTGGAAGTACTTCACGGTGTACTTGCTCGTGGCCGTCCCGGTGGCCTTGACCGTGAAGCTGTCGGCGCTGGTGCCGTCGTTCTGGATGGAGATGCCGAAGGTCACGCTGTGCCCTTTCGTGGCCGAGCCGGTCTTGCTCTGACCGACGCCGGTGGTGTCGTAGATGTCGTTGCCGACGAACGCGCCGCTGGTGCCCAGCCGGATGCGGCCGTCGGGCTTGCGGACGGCGCCCGGGGTGACGACGATGCCGCTCTGGACCCCGTTGATGCTGCCCGTGACCGTGTCGGTCGCGGTCACCGACTGGGTGCCGGCGGTCTTGAGCGTGAGGCTGAAGGTGCCGACACCGTCGGTCAAGGTCGTGTCGGCGGGCAGCACGGCGGCGCCGTCACTGCTGGTGAAATGGATCGTGCCGGTGTAGCCGGTGGCGGTGTTGCCGTAGCCGTCCTTGGCGGTGACCGTGAGCGTGCCCGCGACCCCCGCTGTCCGTGGTGAGGTGAGCCCGGCCACCACGAGCGTGGTGGCTGTGGCGGGAGTGACGGAGAGCGTGCCCGTGCCCTTGGCACTGCCATCGGCGCCGGTGATGGTGTGGTCACCAGCCGCCGTGGACGTGCAACTGGTGCCGGTGCAGGAGCCGCCACCGCTGATGGTGAAGGTGGCGGCGGAGGTGACGTCGCCGAGGCTGTTGCCATAGGCGTCGAAGCCTTCGGCCGTGTAGCCCTGGCTGCCACCGGCCGTGATCGTCGCGCTCGAGGGGCTGATGACCAGGCGATCGAGGGCGCCGTGGTTCAGGCCGAAGGCATACAGCTTGCCATCTTGCGACGCGCTATAGACCACGCTGCCGGCGACCGTGGGCGATGAGGTGATGATGCCGCCGGTGCTGCCTGTCCAGAGTGGCGTGCAGGACCCGCCGCCGCTGGCGCAGCCGACCGCGAAGGCATACAGCTTGCCATCGTAGGACCCGATGTAGACCACACCGTTGGCGACCGCGGGCGAGGACCAGACGGCACCGCCGGTGCTGCCTGTCCAGATCGGCGTGCAGGACCCGCCGCCGCTGGCGCAGCCGACCGCGAAGGCATACAGCTTGCCATCCCAGGATCCGACGTAGACCACGCCGTCGGCGACCGCGGGCGAGGACCAGACGCCGCCGCCGGTGCTGCCTGTCCAGATCGGCGCGCAGGTCTTGGGGCTGCCGCTGCAGCCGGTGACACCGGACGCGTCGAAGGCATACAGCGTGCCATTATCGGACCCGATGTAGACCACGCCGCCGGCGACCGCGGGCGAGGAGTTGACGTGGCTGCCGGTGGTAGCCGTCCAGATCGGCGTGCAGTACCCGCCGTCGCTCCGGCACCCGACCGCGAAGGCGACCAGCTGGCCGTAGAAGCTCCCGACGTAGACCACACCGTTGGCGACCGCGGCCGAGGAGCGGGTGGAATCGCCGACGCCGCCCGTCCAGAGTGGCGTACAGGTCCCGCCGTCGCTCCGGCAGCCGACCGCGTAAGCGGACACGTAGCCGGTGCCGTATGACACGATATAGACCACGCCATCGGCGACCGTGGGCGAGGAGCGGACATCGCCGACGGCGCCTGTCCAGAGAGGCGTACAGGTCCCGCCGCCGCTGGCGCAGCCGACCGCGAAGGCGTACAGCTTGCCATCAGCGCCCCCGGACCCGACGTAGACCACGCCGTCGGCGACCGCGGGCGAGGCCTGGATGCCGATGCCGGTGGTGGCCGTCCAGATCGGCGTGCAGGACCCGCCGTCGCTGGCGCAACCGACCGCGAAGGCGTACAGGTTGCCGTTGCCCCCGGATCCGACGTAGACCACCCCGTCGGCGACCGTGGCCGAGGAGTAGCTGGTGTTGCCGGTGGCGCCCGTCCACGCCACCCCAAGCGAAGCAAGGTTCGAGGGCGACAGGATCGTCTCCGCTGTGTTGTAGCCCTCGTGGGTCGGGCCGTTGCGGAACTGCGTCCAGTCGCCAGCGGCAGCGGCGACCATGGGCACAGGCACGACTCCGACGAGCAGGAGACCGGACAGCAGGAGTGCGGCGGGGGTCAGGGCCAGGAGGCGGCCCATGGGCCGGCGCGAGCGGCACGACGCCGTGCGGGTGTCTGGAACGACCGAGACGAGTGACTTCACCTTCAACCCCCGCTCCTCTCCATTCGGGCGACCCGTGCCCGGAGATCAGCGATGGGCTGGAGACCGCAATCCGCCGGCAAGATCAACGGCCGGCGCGAAGCGGGTGAACCGTCGTGGCAGTGACCACCAAAGCTGCGAGGACCGCGCTCCCATCGGCAGCCACAGACCTGCGCAGGAGCCGCTGCCAGCGCCCAGCCAGCATCGCTCGCTCCGCCCCAGCAGAGCCACATCAGCGTGACGACACGACGCCCTTCTGCCAAGTGCCATCCGGCCCCTTGGGCGCTGGGTGCCGAAGAAACGGGGCGACACTGCGGAGGGCGCAGAAGACGGGCACGATGAGCGCGTCGTGTGCGCCGCGCGAGGCGATGCGTCCACCGAGGGCGGCCCGCGGGTCGTCATTGATGGCTCGACGGTCGCGCCCGAGACGATCGACAAAGACCGTGTCCACGGTGTTGGAGTACCTGGCACAGGTCGGCTGATTGAGCGTAGGCTTCAAGCGCCCGCTATGCGCAGCGACGCCCGAACCGGGCACCCTATGTCGGTGCGGATGGCAATGTTCTTCAGCTGGAGAGGGGGTCCATCTGCCATGAGGCTTTTCCCTGCGCGCCATGTCGCCCGTCTGGCCGTCGTCGGCACTCTGGCGTCGATGCTGCTCATCGTCGGCCCGATCCCGACGCTGGCGGCTGCGGGTCCGCCGCACGGTGGGGTGACCGTCTTGCAGCCCGTACAGCTGCTGGGGAATCTCCGTTCGGTCGTTGTCTCAGACACCGTTGCCACAAGTGACACGAGGAACGTGCTCGTCACCGGCTGGGTCAACCTCTTGAACTCGAGCTCGAGCGGGCTCAAGGTGACGCTGAGCTTCTACCACTCGATCAAGGGGCAACGGACGGTCCACACCGAGAACGAAGTCGTGAACGTCGCGGCACATTCACGTCTGGCCGTTCCCTTCGGGATGCAATGCAACGAGCTCGGCGCCGGCTCCTACGAATTCGGGGTACTGGCCAAGCCGACCGCCAACGTCACGCTCGAGAGCGCAACCGAAACCGTGCTCGGTCTCTCGTCGCCCGGTACCTCGGGTTACCTACCCAACGCGATGGCGACACGGACCAGCCATCTGAGTCTCGGAGCCACAGCGAAGAGTGTCCTTCGGGCGACGCTGACCGTTGGATCGATGGGCCGGTCGCAGGTCAGCTTCACCAACAACGTCCTCGCGCAGGGTTGGGTGAACGTCGTCGGCGGCAGCAGGAAGACGACCATCAAGCTCGACTACTACATGGACAACCAGCTCATGGGATCAGTCAGCCAGATCGTTGGACCGGATCAGCCGGTGAGCATCCCGTTTTCGCTTGTCTGCAACGGCGTCACTGCCGGGGACCATGTCTTCAGCGTGAAGCTGACGGCCGGCCTCGCCGGACCGAACACCAGGTCGGGTTTCCTATCGGTCGCTGGCTTGCCCACGGACGGGACGATCCCGAATGCCAGCTTCAACGGCGACGGCACACCAGTCGCGCTGGGGACGAAGGTCACGCAGCTCCTTCAGACCAAGCTTGATACAGCCCAGGTCAGCGACGTCTGGATGGGCGGTTGGATCGGCCTGAACAACACCACCGATAAGCCGCTCAGGGTGACCGTGCAGGCGGCGATGGGCGGTGGTGCGGAGGGTCCAGCACTGCAGGTGACTGTCCCGAAGCACGGCCGGCTGGCCGTCCCATTCGGGCTCGTGTGCAATGCCGAGCCTGCCGGCAGCATGACGCTCGACGTGCTCGTGTCCTCGAACGGGTCGGGTGTCAGCTACACGGGTGACGGAAACCTGAGCAGCTGGTCCGTAGCGCCATAGACGCCTCGATATAGCACGTCGTCGAGGCTGTCTCTGCTTCCCGGGTCAATGAGTGCCCAAATCGACGAGGTGCATCGGTGCTGACCGCGCTCGTCGATGGCGTACCGCGTGGCAGGCTTGAGGGACTGGTAGCTCAGGGGCCGCGACCTTGCGCGTCTGGCGAACCACGAGCGGCAGCAGGGCTCGGCCGATGCCATGGCCCTCGAAGTCGAGCGCGAACGTGACCCGAGAACCGGTGCCGTCGTTCAGCGCTTCGATCGACGCGATCGCATCGGGGCGGATCGGTCCGTCGACGCCTCGCGCCGCCCAACGGCGGGGACGCCGACCTGCCGACACGTCGCAGATGGGTCCGTTCGACCTTGCCTGTCCTCGACGCCAAAGTGCTCACTTTGGCGGTCAGACGGACGGCCGGTCCATGGGTTCGGCCGCGACCTCGACGCGATTGCGACCTGCCCGCTTGGCGCGATACAAGGCCTGATCCGCTTCGTCCAGGAGTTGGTCGAAGGTTCCTATCCGGCCGTCGCCGGACGCGGGCAGGCTCGCCAGGCCGATGCTGACCGTGATGGCGATGCTGCCGGCGGCGGTCTCGAAACGGTGCTGCTCGATGGCGCGCTGGACGCGCCCGGCGGTCAAGCGGCCCTGGGCGGCGTCGGTCTCCGTCAGCACGACCGAGAATTCTTCGCCGCCGTAGCGCCCCACGACGTCGACCTCGCGCAGCAGGTTGTGGATGAGCACCCCGAACAGGGCGAGCAATCGATCGCCGACAGCGTGGCCGTGCTCGTCGTTGACCGCCTTGAAGTGGTCGAGGTCGATCATCAGCACGGCCAGCGGCCGGCTGGTCCGCACAGCTCGGGCGAACTCGCGTTGCGCCAGGTCGTAGAAGCGGCGGCGGTTGAAGAGGTTGGTCAGTGGATCGGTGGCAGCCAGCCGCTCGAGTTCCACCTCCGTCCGGCTGCGCTCTTCGATCTCGCGTTGGAGTTCCACGTTTCGCAGTCGGTAGATCTCGCCGTCGCGTCGGGCGGTCTCCACCTGGTGTGCCACATTCACCACGGCGAGCCGCCTACCCGAGAGTTCTCCGTTGACCGCCTCGTGGATCGCGTGGAACGAACGGTGATGTTCCAATGCCCGTTGCGGTTCGCCCAATCGTTCGTACAACTCCGCGAGACGCAGGTGGGACTCGGCTTCGAGCGCCTGGGCGCCGACCGCGCCGGCACGCCGGAGACCTTCCTCGAGATGGATCCCCGCGTCGGCCAGGTCGGCACGCAACAGGCTCAGCTTGCCGAGGCCGAGCAGGTAGTAGATGTGCCCGAGGTCGTTGCCTGCCTCGCGGGTGAGCCTCAGGCCCTCCTGCAGATACTCCTCCGCGCGGGGTAGGTCTCCCTGTGCCAACAGGATCTCACCGACCGTGTCGAGGATGGTGACCTCCTGCACGACGAGCGACTCGCGACGGGCGATGGCCAAGCTTCCGATTGCGGCATCGAGTGCTTCCGATGGCCTCGCAAGTCGCAGGAGGACCGTTGCCCGGTTGTTCAGGATCGTCGACTCCAGGAGCGGGTCATCCACGCTTCGGGCGATCTCCACGGCCGCATCGCTGCTGAGCATCCCCTGCTCCGGGTCGCCCGATGCGACTTGGATGAGTGCCATCGCATCGAGGACCGAAGCCTCCTGCACACGAAGGCCGAGGTCCCGTGCCACGCTCAGCGCGCGTAGTGCGGAGCTCAAGGCGTTGGGCGTGTCGCCAAGAAAGTAGTAGACCCAGCTGATGATCCGCTGGCAGTCGACGGTCACCCGTGACGCGGGCAGGTCATCCAGCAGCGCCGCCGCTTCGAAGCACTGCGACAGCGCCTCGTCCAGTTCTCCGCTCTGGCGGCTGAGGTAACCAAGCGTGGTCAGGCTCGTTGCCTGCCCCGAGCGGTAGGGCCGTGCCCCTGCGTCGTCCAAGCCTGACAGGCCATGGGCCTTCTCCGCGAGATCGCGGGCCAGCACGGGGTGTGTCTGGCGTGATTGCCATGCCTGCTCGTTGATGGCATCGATCTCGTCACGGGTAGCCGCCCCGAGGGTGGAGCTGATGGCGCCGATGGAGGTGATGAGGAACGACCCTTCCCGGAGAGCCGGCAAATGGGTCGCCGGCCCCGTATGAAGCGACCACGTCGAGGTGCGCAGATCTCTGCGCCGACCAAGGCGGACGCTCCCGAACCCAGTCTCATGCGACGCGCACCGAATGGAACCGACCCATTCGTTCCCCTCCGCCACGCCATCGGCGAACAGGCGCCGATCCCTGCGAACCGCAAACGGTCCGACCCGTGCGGGCTCCCCGATTCATTGCATCCCCCCGGATCGCCGCTATCGAGTGTCGGCTGCTCGTGCCGTGCGACCTGCTCACAATGACGATCCGTATGTCCGGCCTGCACACGATGCCGCCATCGTGACGGTCCGACGTCGGCCCGAGCGCCTCTCCCTTTGACCAGCAGGAATCGTTTTCACCAGCAGAGGTGGTGGATGCTGGTCGACTCGTGGCTCAGGACGGTGACCACCAGCACGGCCTTCTCGGGCGTTCTAAGTGGTCCACGGTGGGCGGCGCCGGGAGTCAAGGACTCGGGGGCGGGCCAGCTCCGGTGAACACGGAGGCGCCGAAGCAAGGCCCGTGCGTCACAGCCAGAGGCCTCAGAGCCTGTGAGTGAGACCTTCGCACTGGCCTTGCCAGCCGAAGGACTCTCGATACGATCGCAACCGACGGGAGAGCTGAAGCGTCCGACCAGCGAGGCTCGACTCCTGAGGAGATAGGTTCGATGCGACGAGCGGCAGCGCTGCTGGGTTTGATCCTTGTCGCGGCCTGTTCGCCGTCGCCGTCGCCCAGTCCCGTCACGCCGTTGGTGACCCAGACGATCGGCGGGGTCGTCGTGACGCACCCGGCGGACTGGCAGCTCATCACCGGGCCGGCCCCGCCCGACGGTCGCGCTGTGCCGGCCTTCTACCTGGCCAACGTCCCGCTCACCGTCGTGCCGTGCCCGAGCATCGGAGCCGATGGGACCTACACGGGCTGCGCGCAACCGATCGCGGCGCTCCCCGCTGGAGGTGTCCTCGTCACCGTCTCGCCGAACCTCGGCCTGGCGGAACATGTGCCACCCCAAGTGGACATGATCGCGCTGACCGAGTCCTGCCAGTCGATCAGCGGCGAGCGATCGATCGAGGCGGTAGCCGCAGGAATGGTCGTCGAGGCGTGCCTGCGAGGGCCCGGGATCGATCAGTCGGAAGCCCAGGTCCGGGAGCTGGTCGCCTCCATGAGGTTCGCATAGCCTCGCCTCAGGTTGGCTCGACGCGCAAGCGCGCGAAGAGGTCGCCGACCGAGACGACCTCGAGCCAGGCTCGAACGCTCGCCGCAGTGCCCTCGTAGCAGCGCGACAGGCGACGCCAGCGGCCGAGCCTCGCGAAGATGTGCTCGAACCGAGTCCACCCGTACCCGAGGATCCCGGCACGGCCGACCTGCCGCCGCTCCGGCCGCATTAGGGACCCCGTCACAGGGCGCGTCGTCCGCAGGTCGGGTCCGGTCCGGCCACGAATGACCCGCCATGCGCTTCGGGTAGTCACGATCCAATGATCGTGTCGACCTTCTCAGGGGACCGCGACGGTCCTACCCCGAAAGGCTGAGCGACTTCAGCGTTCGTAGGCGAGCATGAAGTACGTGTCCGCGGCAGCCCCCGACAGGTCGAAGCAGCGCACGCCGATGGTCTGCGGCGAACCGGACGCGCGGATGCTGCCGACGATGCAGTTCGCGGCGTCGAGACCGGTCGGTGAGAGCTTGACCGTGCCACCCGACGGCATGCCCGACAAGGTCACCGTATAGAGGCCCGTTCCCTGCCGCGTGATCCGGAACGTGGCGCTCGGTTTGGCGTAGCGATAGCCACTCGCGGGAACGTACGAGGCAGTCGATGGCCGCTTGGCCCACAGATAGGCGACCTTGCCATGGCCCGAACCCTTCAGGCCCTCGCCGTCCATGAACATCAGCGTGAACCGCGCGTCGGTCAGCGTCCCCGACAGGTCGTGGCATTGCACGTGGACGGTCTCGTCCGGAGCGGTCGGATAGAGGGTCAGCACCTGGCACGGGGTCATCGGAGCGGTCCCGGCGGGTTCGGTCTGACGCGGAGGATTCGCGCCTACGATGTCCTGCGTCACCTGGGCGTCGCCGTGGCTCACCCCCAGATGCGGCAGGGTCACGAGGTAGTCGCCTGGGCCTTCCCGATGGATGGTGTTCGCGCCGCCCTCGCTGTCGAAACTCGTCACGGCGGCCGGCGAATACTCCGTCGTCGCGTCCTGGTCGGCCTCGAGATACGCCAGGTGGCCGGCATCGGCCACAGCCGCGAAGAAGGTTAGGGTGAAGCCCGTGTTCACGAGCGTGCCGGCAGAGGTAGAACAGATCACGCCCATCTGCTCGTCGATGCCGCCCTGGCTGGTCGACCCCCAAGCGTAGACGTAGCAGACGCGATCCCGTCGGCCGAGCGGGCTCACCTCGACCGTACCGCCGGGATCGCCGATGCCATTCATGAACACGATGACCGTCCCCGTGCCGGCGTATTCGACGGTGTCGGCGCCACCGGTGGAGTTGCCCTGGTCACTCGCGGCCGGCGCGTATGACGCACCCGTCCGGCGCACCGTCACCCAGCCCCATTTCGCCGAACTCGCCGCCGGGTGTACCGCCGATGTCGCCGACGAGACGGAGCTGGCAGCGACCACCGGACCAGCGCTCTGGCCCACGAAGGCGGATGCCGCGATCAGAGCCAGGACGAAGCGGCGTGATGTCATCGAAGGACCTTCTTCCGGTGGTGGCGCGGATCGGTTGAGGCTGTGACTCTATGCCATGCGGCAAGGGCCACCGTGAGGCCATTGCGGCGACGCTACTCGATGCCTCGCTCGATCTGGCGACGATGGAGCCATCCGGCTCGCTCTGGCAGGCCGGAGCGGGACCAGCGGGCATCAGCTCGGGTACCTTCTACGGACGCTTCCGGCGCTACCTGGTGCTGGCCGGTCTGGCACCCTCAGGCATCCATGTGCTGCGCCACACCGCAGCCAAGCTGCGGCGCGATGCCGGCGAGTCGGTCGAGGCGGTGAGTGCCTTCCTCGACCATTCGTCATTGGCGGTGACGACGGTCTACCTACGTCGACTCGAAGGGGTCGAGGATCGCAGCTGGAGCCACGTGGCGGCGGTCATCGGGGTGTAAGGGCGTTCGAGGGGCTCTCGGGCGACGCCATCAGGATGATCACGGCTTTGGACATGGGGCACCGCGGCCAGTGGGCGCCCGTGAGGGCACCACGCCGGGCGCCTTGGGCGAGCGCGGCCGTCTCGCCCAAGGGCACCAAGCCCGGTCAGCGCCGATCTAGTGGATGTTGGCGGTGATGATCATGCTGCGCGCGGACATGAATTGATGGTTGCAGCTGCTCACTCCGGCCCACTGGATCGTCACCGTATGCGATCCTGAGCCGACGCCTCGCGCGTAGAACGTGAAAGCGTGGCTCTCGGCGCCGCCGTTGAGATTCCACATGAGTTGTGTCGACGACGGTGATGCAGCCGCGCCATCGATGGTCGCCCGACCCAGTGTCCCGTCGCAGGTGTTGATCTCGCCGCTGAAGTCGATGATCAGGTCGGCGACCTTGCCACTTGGGATGTGGACGACGCTGGACAGGCCCGGGACGTCGACGAAGCTCGTCGATTGGGTCGTGATGGCGTCTTCGGCCGACACCATCGCGTAGCGCGTCGTGCCGGAGTTGACGAAGGACGGCGAGACCGTCGCGGCGACCGCGAAGCCCGCCGCGAAGACCGCCGAGATGACCGCCACCGCGACCAGGCTGACTCGGATCCCCTTGTGCATGGTTCTCTCCTGACTCTGGGAGCGATCTCGATCCGGTGACGCTCCATCGGGTCGCAGTGTACGGGCCAGTCGCCGTGTTACGAAGCGGCAAGTCTCCGACCAAGGTCTGGAGTCGACCCGGTTCTGCGCAGTGTTGGAGCAGTTGGCACTGCTGCTCGGGCACTTTCTACGGGCGCTTCCGCCGGTACCTCGTATCGGCCGGTCTGGCGCCGACGGACCTCATCGCTGGCGGTGACGACGGTCTACCTGCGACGACTCGAGGGGGTCGAGGATCGCAGCTGGGGACATGTGGCAGCGGCCATCGGGGTGTGAGGTGCGGCGGCGGAAGCGCCCTCCTGTTGCCGATTTCGTTGAATCGGCCAGAGGCGCGACACATACCCGTGGCGAGCTTCACTACGTGTCGAGGCGGCTCGGACTACCTCTGGTGCCCGAGCCGCCTCGTCAGCGCACCTGTTGGCTACGCGGCTGAGGCCGACATCGACTCCTTGGTGACCGGGATGTCATTTGGCTGGTAGAAGGCTCCGAGATTCAGCCCGTAGACGATGTGCCACAGGTAGACCGCGAAGAGCCACTTCCACCAGTCGCCAGCAGCGGCCGGGACGTTGGTCATGAAGATGCCCGCACTCGTATTGGGGCCGAAAAGGTTCGGGAACAGGTTGATCCACCAGACGACGCTGATCGTCGCCAGGATCAGGCCCCAGATGACCGCCTTGGCGAAGTTGCCCTTGAGCGTATTGGCGATCGGCAATAGGGGATGGATGCCGAACGCGAAGATGAGTGCGAACGCGACGCCCTGGGCGTAGTGAACGAAGGCTCCGAAGAGATGCAGGATCACCGGATCTGACATGCCGGTCGTGGCCTGTGCCGAGTTGCCGAAGACGAGCAGCCCATTGAGGTAATTGAAGTCCAGGTCGGGCAACCCGATGCCGTGGTACCACATGCCCAGGTTCGTGGTGACGTGAGTGGCGATCAAGCCGCCCACGATGGCTGCCACAAGCCGGTGTCGTGTGACGTAGCTGCGCCAGTCGTTGATGAACATCGAGCCCACGCGGTCGCCTCCTCTCTCCGATCCACCTCGCAGGGGCCCGGCACGACCGGCACAACAACGTGACGCGATGCGAACGTTAGGGCGCTCTGCGAACAACAGACCGCATGGTAGACCTTATCTTCAACGGTTTGCGCGCGATTTCGACGCATATTCACGGGCACCTATACTTCGGGTCAGGTTCGCGGTGCCATCCATCCGTGCGCAGCGCGAACATCCGAACGTGGAACGCCCGGCAGGAGGGAACCCATGCGCGCCATCCGTTTCGACGAATTCGGCGGCTTCGAACAGTTCAAGCCCGTGGACATCCCGGAGCCGGTGCCTTCCGACGGCCAGATGCTGATCCAGATGAAGGCGGCCGCCATCAACGCCTTCGACAACACCGTCCGCGCCGGGTACGTGGCCCAGGTCTCACCGCCCCTCATCCCCGGCAACGAGGGGTGCGGGATCGTGGTCTCAGGTGGTGGCGATGCGTTCGCGCCGGGAACGCGCGTGATGCTCGTCGGGACGTTCGGATTCGCGCGGGACGGCACGTGGCAGGAGTTCCTGACCGCGACCGCCGACGAGGTGGTCAAGGCGCCGGAGAACCTCTCTGATGTCGAAGCAGCCGCCGTCCCGGTCGCCTACCTCGCGGCCGAGATGGCGCTGAACATCGGCTGCGGTTTCAAACCCGGCATGACCCTGCTCATCCCGGGCGCCGGTGGCTCGGTCGCCAATGCGGCCATCCAGCTCGCGAAAGTGCACGGTGCGGGTCGCGTGATCACGTCTGCCGGACGCGAGGACAAGGCGAACCGAGCGAGCGAGCTCGGCATGACGGACGTCGTCGACCTGTCCAAAGAGACGCTTAGTGAGGGCGTCATGCGACTGACCGACGGCAAGGGCGTTGAAGTGGCGCTGGACACGATCGGCGGCGAGGTGACCGGGCAGGCGCTCGCGTCCGTCGGCGCCAACGGGCTACTCGTCCAGATGGGCTATCCCGCCGGAACGACCCCGACCATCGACGTCATGCATCTGATTTGGAAGCCCGCCCGGATCACCGGCTTCAACATGTACTTCCAGCCGCCCGAGACGTGGGCGAAGGCGTGGTCGGTCCTGCTGCCGCTCCTCGCCGAGGGCAAGGTCAAGCCGGTCATCGACCGCACGTACCCGCTCGAGGAAGCCGCTGAGGCGACCCGTCACCTCATCGAGGATCGCCCGTTCGGCAAGGTGGTACTGACGCTATAGGGCCGGCGCCAACCGGATGTCGAAGGTCACGACGCCGTCGCGCGGCTGGACGATCAGATCATCCTTGACGCCATCGATGGTGTCGTCGTCGAGGTATGGGCCACCGGCGATGTAGGCCTGCGTCACGAGTGTGCGGCAGCCCGGCGCGCTGACATGGAAGTGCACATGCGCCGGGCGCCACGGATGCCGGCCGAGGGCGGCGAGCAGGTTCCCCACCGGGCCATCGTCCTTGACTGTGTAGTGCAGCGGCCGGATGGTCGCGATGCGATACGAGCCGTCCGCGGCGGACCGTTGCCGTCCTCGCAGATGCCACGGATCCACGAGCGACGTCTCGTTGGAATAGTCACCCTGGCCGTTGGCCTGCCAGACGTCGACGACCGCGTCGGGGATGGGGCGGCCGTCGCCCGCACCAAGGACTCTGCCGCCCACCACCAGCGGCTCGCCGTCGTCGGGAGAGCGCACGACCGAGCCTGGATTGTCGATCCACGGCGCGCCGAAGCGATAGAACGGTCCGAGGACGTTCGATGCGGTGCCGCTCTCGCCGGCGTGCGTGCGGTCATCGACCAATCGGCTGATGCCGAGGACATCCGAGAGAAGGATGGCCTCGTCGCTCTTGCCCACCTCGGTCAGAAAGGTAAGCGCTGCGATGAGCTCATCGTTGGTCATGTCGAGTTCCACTACCAGATCGCGCAGCGCGGCCACGACGCGCGGCATCGCCGCGGTCAGGCGGCCGCCCAGAGGCCCGCTCACCGCTCGCCGCCCTCCGGGTTGCGGAAGGAATCGACATGGGCTGGGCGGCCATCCACATCATCCGGCAGGCCAAGCAATCTCCGGCGCGCCCGCTCGATGTCGGCCTCGTACTTGAGCAGCACATGCAGGGTGCGGGGCGCATCAGCCGGCCCGACAGACTCGGTCCCGAGCAGCACCAGGGTGCGCGCCCAATCGATGGCCTCCGAGATGGACGGCGGCTTCTTGAGGTCGAGGTCACGGATGGAGCGGACGATGCGGCTGACCTGGTCGGCGAGGGTCACAGAGAGACCGTCCACGCGTGTCAGGAGGATGTCGCGCTCCCGCTCGACGGTCGGGTAGTCGATGGGCAGGAAGAGGCACCGTCGCTTCAACGCCTCGGACAGGTCCCGAGTGTTGTTGGACGTCAGGAAGACGCGCGGCCGGCGGGTTGCGACGATGGTCCCGAGCTCCGGAATGGTCACCTGGAAGTCTGCAAGCACCTCAAGCATCAATGCCTCGGCTTCGACCTCCAGCCGGTCGATCTCATCGACGAGCAGGACGACGGGCTCATTTGCCTGGATCGCTGAGAGCAGCGGTCGCGCCAGCAGGAACGACTCGGAGAAGATGTCCTCCTCAAGACCCGCCCACTCCTGATGCTCGCCGGCCTGGATGCGCAGCAGCTGCTTCTTGTAGTTCCACTCGTAGAGCGCCTTCGACTCGTCCAATCCTTCGTAGCATTGGAGCCGGATGAGGCGCGCGCCGGTCGCACGGGCCACGCTGCGTGCCAGTTCCGTCTTTCCCGCGCCGGCTGGCCCCTCCACCAGGAGCGGCTTTTCGAGTCGCTGGGCTAGGTAAACGGTCAACCCGATCGTCGGGTCGGCCAGGTAGCGCTCGCCGCGCAGCCGCTCGACGACGTCGTCGGGCGAGGCGAAGTCGGATGGCTGCGTGACCTTGGGGGCCGTCATTCGCTATGCGCCGGAGCAACGCGCGGATGATCCTCCGCACGTGCCAAGGCGAGTCGGCGCTGGACTCCGAAGAGGGCCATCGGATACCTCGAGGTGATGAGACCCCACAGCCCGCGCGGCGCGAGCACCGTCATGACGATCGCCACGGCACCGACGAGGACCAGGTACAGGCTGCCATAGTCGGCCAAGGTCTGGCGAAGCGCGAAGAAGAGGATGGTGCCAAGAATCGGTCCTTCGATGCGGCCGAGGCCGCCGATGACGACGATGAAGATGATCTTCGCGGTCCAGTCGACGCTGAAGGCGGCGTTCGGCTGGATGCGTAGCCGGCAAGACGCAGGAAGTCACGACGACGTAGCTCATGCTCGAGGATCTGCCGGACCCGGTCATCGACTCGGAACTCTTCGTTTGCCACTTGATCTCCTCCATCACCGCCAGGCGCCGGGCGGTCGCGGTGACTGATCGACGTCAGGCGGTGACGTGGGTCGGTGTCTGGAGGCCGGTGGTGGAGCGGGGGCGCAGACCCTCGTAGGCCTCACCCAGGAGGGCACGGATGGCCTCCGCGGGGACTGCCATTGGCGTGTCGAGGATGGCGGCCGAGATGAGCACGGCAGCCTCGTCGAGCCGATCGCCAGGCATGCCGATGGCTTGGAGCGCGGTCGGCGCGCCGATCGTCTGGGCGAGCTCGAACACGGCGGATGGGACGTCGGCCTGGCGCATCGCGCGAGCCATCCGCCGCATCGCCTGGGGATAGGTCGGCGCCAGCAGCGCGAGCACGTGCGGCAGCACGACCGTGTGCATCTCGGCGTGCGGCAGGTCATACGCCCCGCCGAGGATATGACAGATCTTGTGGTGGAGGCCGCTGCCCGCTGCGGCGAACGAGGCGCCAGCAAGGTACGCGCCGGCCAGCACGTCGGCCCGCGCCTCAAGATCATCAGGGTGCGCCACGACCAGCGGTAACCCACCGACAATGACGCGGATCCCCTCCTCCGCCATCAACGAGGTGATGGGGTTCGCGCCCTCGGCATAGAGCGCCTCGGCACAGTGTGCCAACGCGTTCATCCCCGACGGCCCTGCGATGGACGCCGGCAGGGAGAGCGTCAGCACTGGGTCGTAGATGACCGTCCGTGGCTGCACGACCGAGTCGCGCCCGGTCTCCTTCCGGGCATCCCTGGTTAGGCCCCAGATCGGGGTCATCTCGGAACCGGCGTACGTCGTCGGGACGGCCAGGATGGGTAGTGGTCGATCCAGCGCCACGATCTTGCCGAGGCCCGTCGCCGAGCCTCCACCGATGGTCATCAGGCCATCGGCTTGCTGGTCGGCGGCCAGCTTCTGGGCGGCGAGTGCGTCCGGATACGGCACGTGCGGCCGCACATCATCGATGCGGGCGACGACGGCCGGGCCGAGGCGCCCGCACAGTTTGTCGGCCCATGCCGTCCCGGAACGATCGGCGATGAGCAGGAGTCGCGAGATCCGCAGCCGCTGGAGCTCCTCGGGCGCGCGCTCGAACGTACCCTCGCCGAAGACGACGCGCCCCGGCAGCGCGTCATAGACGAACGACCGCACGTGGCCCGTTCTCATCCGGACGTCTCGAGGCCCTTCGGGCGGGGGTAGAAGGGCGGGATGTCCGCGTCGACGTTGAGCCAGATCGACTTCGTCTCGGTGTAGTCGCGCATGGCCTCGAAGCCCATCTCGCGTCCATAGCCCGATCGCCCGACACCGCCGAACGGCGATCCCGGGTTGACGCGCTTGTAGGTGTTGATCCAGACCATGCCCGTCCGGATCCGGCTTGCGACCGCGTGGGCACGCGACACGTCGCGCGTCCACAGCCCACCGCCGAGGCCGTACTCGGAGTCGTTGGCCAGTCCGAGCGCCTCTTCATCGCTGCGGAAGGTGTTGACCGTGACGAATGGTCCGAAGACCTCCTCCCGACAGACGAGTGAGAGTGGATCAGCGCGCACGACGGTCGGTCGCACGTAGTAGCCATCCGCGAGCGCCGGATCATCGGGTGGCGCGCCGCCGGTGAGGACCGTTCCGCCCTCCTCGCGGGCGATTTCGACGTAGCGGAGCACCCGATCACGGTGGCCGGCCGACGTGAGCGGCCCCATCTCCGTCGTCGCGTCCATCGGGTCGCCGAGGCGGATCGACGCAGCCAGCGCCACGAAATGCGCCACGAATTCGTGGGCGATCGACTCGTGAAGGATGAGCCGGGAACCGGCGATGCACGCCTGGCCCTGGTTGTGGAAGATGGCGAACGCCGAACCGTTCACGGCCGCGGTCAGGTCGGCGTCGGCGAAGACGATGTTGGCGCCCTTACCGCCGAGTTCGAGCTGGACCCTCTTGAGATTGCCGGCCGAGGCCTCGACGATCTCGCGCCCTGTGGCGGTCGAGCCCGTGAAGGCGATCTTGGCGACCCCGGGATGCCGAGCCAGATGAATGCCCGCCGTGCGCCCAGGACCCGGCACGATGTTGACGACACCGTCGGGGATGCCGACTTCGGCCACCAGCTCTGCAAGACGGAGCGCGGACAGTGGCGTCAAGGCGGCCGGCTTCATGACCACCGTGTTGCCGGCGGCAAGGGCCGGGCCCATCTTCCAGCTGCAGAACATCAGCGGGAAGTTCCACGGGACGATCATGCCGACCACGCCGAGTGGCTCGCGCAGGACGTAGTTCAGGAACCCGGCTTCGACCGGGATGACGTCGCCCTGGATCTTGTCGGCCATACCCCCGAAGTAGCGGAAGGTAGCCGCTGTACGCGGCACATCCAGCGCCCGGCTGTCACGGATGGGGTGGCCGGTGTCGAGGGTCTCGAGTTGGGCCAGGTCCTCGGCGTTCTCCTCGATCCTGTCGGCGAGCTTCAGGAGCAACCGTCCGCGAGCCGCCGCCGAGAGACCGGCCCAGGCGGGAAACGCCGCCGCGGCCGCTGCCACGGCACGATCGACGTCCGCCGACGACCCTTGAGCGACGGACGCCAGGACCGACCCGTTGTGTGGGTTCAGTGTCTCGAACGTGGCTCCATCGAGGGCGTCGACGAACTTTCCGCCGATGAACAGGCGGTCCTGGATGCGCCCCCCCGTGCGTCCCTCGGCAGCGGTCATGGTCGGACCGGCAACGTCGCCTCGGTCGCCCGCTAGATCTCGACCGGCACGGACGGCAGCTGGCCGCTCGAGATCAGCGCCGGCAACGCCGGATCGGCGTTCTCCCACACGAGGAGCATCGCTCGCTTGGGGGCATATCCCTGGTGGCGGATGTCGGCCGGCATCGCGGCGACGTCGCCGGACCGCATCGTGACTTTGGCCAGCGCCGCGCCGCTGTCACGGTCCTCGACCTGCCAAATGAGCTCGTCGGAGAGCTGGATGAACCACTCGACACGGTCGTTGCCGTGGATGATGGGCAGGATGTATTCCTCCGTCGTGGGGCAGTACAGGCTGTCGCCGCAGACCGAAACGACGGACGGATTCCAGGTCACCTGCGATCGGGACAGGTAGGCGTAGAGGTTGAAGCTGCTGATCTCGCCATCGAAGCCCGGCTCGGGGTGCTTCTCCGGCTCATCCTGTGCGACATCGAGGAAGTGCCGGTTCACGGGATGCCCGTTCTCGTCGTTGCGCAGCGGCTCATCGCCAGGCACGCTAACCATGCGCGACGCCGTAACGCGGTGCCGCGTGATGGCCGCGCGGTTGTCGCCGTGCTTGATGCCGAACGCCGAGCCGGTCTCGGTCGGCGATGCGAAGGGGTCGAAGCCCGCGTTCGTCCAGTCGTCGAGCATCTCATCGAAGGTCGCCTTGATCATTGGCGTCGAGAAGTTCTCCAGATGGTCCAGCTCGGCCTTTCGATACACGTCGTTGTAGCGGCCGGCGAACAGATCGACCGTGCCGTAGTGGTTGACGGTGCCGACGACGCCGTCGAAGTTGACGATGCCGTAGAAGAACTGCCACGCGACATCGCGCTGGAGCGCCTTCAGGAAGGAATCCGCCGACATGACGTGTTTGCCCGTCGGCCACTCGACATAGACGAAGTACTCGTCGCGCCTGAACTTGAACTCCCCGAGCCGGAAGCTGCGATACCCGTCAGTGTTGGGCCCGGTCGAATCGACCTTGACCGGAGCGGCGATGGTCATCGTGCTTCTCCTCGTACCTGGTCGCTGATCACGCCACTGTCTGGATGATGTCGGCCCACTTGTGGACCGTGTCCGGGCCGTCCTGCGTCTGGAGCAGGATCACGCTCGGCTTGTCAGCGTGGAACTGGTACGCCGCACCGACCGGAAGCAGGGTCATGTGTCCGCGTCGCGCGACGACGCGACCCATCATCGCGCCGCTCGGCGCGCCCTTCAGGGCGTTGGAGCCGCGCTCGGCCGTGGCGGCTGTATCGTCTGGCCCAAGCTTCTGGAGTCGGATCTCGACCTCGCCATCCATGACGAGCGCGAACTCGTCATGTGGCGCGGTACGCCACTCGGACGTGCCCTCGGCGCGGATGGCCTCCACGACGTACTGGCGGTTCTTGCCGACGGCGACCTTCTCGTATGGACGCGACGTGCTCGCGACCTCGAAGATATTGGAGAAGACGTAGCGCTTCGGGTCGTCATCGATGATGTCGATGGAGCCCTTGGTGAAGTCTGCGAGTGACCCGAAATTCGTCGTGTAGGTCTTCATCGGCCGTCTCCTGGGTCAGCGATGCGGGAACCGTTGGCGCGTGGAGTACGATACTGAGGCTAGCGCGATTGTTCGCTCTGCGAACGATGGTGCGCTTTGCGCACACGAAGTATCGGCTCGGAGTCGCAGAGATGTCAAGACAGGCCGCCATCGACACCGGGGTCGCGCGCAGCGAACGATTGCAGTCGCTCGAACGCGGACTGTCGGTCCTGCGCGCGTTCACGTCCAACCGTCCGGCGCTCACCATCAGTGAGGTCGCCGAACTCACCGGATTGACCCGTGCCACGGCTCGGCGCGTCCTCCTGACCCTCGCCGACCTCGGCTACGTGGCAGCCGCGCGGCGGGAGTTCTCGCTGACACGGTCCGTCCTCGATCTCGCCAAGCCGTTCGCCGCGGACCGCGACGTCTGGGATTTCGCCAAGCCGTACCTTGAGTCGCTGACCGAACGCACCGGCGAGTCAGCGTCGATCGCCGTCCTCGATGGGACGGAGATCCGCTACGTCGCCAGATCCCAGACCCGGCGCCTCATGACCCTTGCGGTCACCGTCGGCTCGCGGTTGCCCGCGCATGCGACGTCCAAGGGGCGTGTACTTCTGGCGTTCCTGCCCGACGCCGAGCTCGAGGCCTACTTCGCGCGGACGGCTATCGCGCGGTACACGGATCGCACCGTCGTCGACGAGGGCGAACTTCGCCAGATCCTGACCGAGGTTCGCCGCCAGGGGTGGGCGGTCGTAGACCAGCAGCTCGAGGAGGGGCTGTCGTCGGTCGCGGCGCCGCTCTTCGATGCCAATGGCCGAGTCGCGGCGGCCATGAGCGTTTGCGCGCACGCCGGTCGCGTAGACCCCGAGACGCTGCGCGCCGATTTCCTGCCACTGGTCGTCGAGAACGCGCGACGCATCAGCGCGGTCTGGAATCGCCGCTGACCCGTTTCGACATCGGTCGATCAGGTCGGCCCCCCCAACCTTCCGGTGGCGGTGGCGATGGGGACCGGAGTGAG
The DNA here is from genome assembly GCA_003169735.1 of Chloroflexota bacterium. Classification (GTDB taxonomy): domain Bacteria; phylum Chloroflexota; class Limnocylindria; order Limnocylindrales; family CSP1-4; genus Palsa-1032. Next base: position 29,662 of record PNAP01000100.1, read on the forward strand.
CCGGGGCGCAGGACATCGGTCGACCCGACGGTCATCGCCGTCAGCTGAGCGATCACGTCGTGGACATCGGGCGTCCCGGGAATGATGCAGCGGATGTCGGTCACGCCGGCGTGGGCGAGCGCGATGACTCGGTCCTGGCAGTCCTCCAGTGTCCCGAAGATCCCGGTCTTCGATGGATGACCGATCTTGAGGCCGTCCGACTCCGGCACCATCCGGGCCCGGGCGTCGGCCTCTGCCTCTGTCCGGCCGATCGACACCGGCACGAGGACCGCGACACCCACGGTAGAGGGATCGCGCCCGGCTTCCTGGCAGTCGGCGCGGACCTCGTCGGCGGCGGCTTCGAGGTCATCGTACGCCCAACCCGGTAGACAGACATCGTCGATCCACGGAAGGAGTGACTGGAGATCCGCCATCTGCCAGAGGAGTGCCGATCGCCGTGGACGCAGTCGGTGGGGGAACGGCTGGGGCACGGTGGCCATCGCGCTCAGGATGTCGGCCGATGCCGCATAGCCCATCACGCTGACGTCGCGCCCGAGCGAGAACCGTGCGGACCGCGTGTCGGTAACGTGAAAGCCCAGCCGAGCCCGCCCGAGTGAAAACCCGACGTCGCCTCGCATTTCGCTGTGCGCCGACGCCTTCGATCCTGGTCCGGGAAAGCCGTCGGCGCCGCCGAGCCATACCACGTCGATGCCCGCTCGATCACACAGGAGAGCCAACTGCGGGACCCGATCGGGCGGCTGGCCGGCGTCGACCACGACGCCGAGGCGAGCAAGTCGGCCCTCGGGCGGTCGGGTCGGATCGAACGTGTCCATGACGGCACGAACGGTATCGTAGGCGCGATGCGGACGACGCTCGACCCGCTCGACCCGACCGACGAGCCCTCGGGCTTCGTCCTGCTGCCGGCCCTCCTGCGGCTGGTCCGCCATCTCCGCTCCGCGGGCGTCGCCGTGTCGACGTCCGAGGTCATCGACGCCATGGCAGCGCTTCAATCGATCGATCTGCTCGACCGGCCGGTGGTCCGCTCGGCCCTCCTTGCGACGCTCATCAAAGCGGTCGATGACGTCGGCACGTTCGACCTCCTGTTCAACCTGCACTTCGCCCTCCGAGCGGCGACGCCCGTAACCGGGACCGGCAGAGGGGAGCCGCGCGCCATCGCCCGGCGCGAGATCGCCACGAGCCTCGACCGCATCGCCCTGGACCAGCAAAGCGCGGAGGGGGCGAACGCGCACCTCGAGATGATCATGGAGGCCATCCGCCGCGGCGACCCGGACGCGCTCCGCGCGCTAGCCGCGTTGTCCGTCGAGCGCTTCGGTGGATTGGATTCGCAGGCCGGTGCCTCGGAGCGGTACTTCCTGTATCGGATCCTGCGCTCGCTCGAACTGTCGCGGTTGATGACCCAGATGCTGGCCACCGAGCGGCTGGAGGCCGGGCAGGCGGGCGTGGACGAGCGCGCGCTGCGCGCCGAGCTTGCCGAGCGAATCGAGGCCTTCAAGCAGCTTATCGCCGCCCAGATCCGGAACCAGCTCGCCGAGACACGCGGGGCCGACGAAACAGCGCGTTCGCTCGAACTGCTGGGCACGGACGAGGTCGATTTCCTGGGCGCGTCGCCGCGCCAGCTGGCCGCGATGCGCGAGTCGATCCGGCCACTGGCGCGAACGCTCGCCTCGAAGATGGCGAGGCGACGCCGACGGCGCGATCGCGGCCGGCTTGACGTGCGGCGTACCGTCCGACGGTCGCTTGCGACTGGTGGCGTCCTGCTCGACCCGGTCTTTCGACACCCGAAGGTGTCCCGGCCCGACCTCTATCTCCTCTGCGACGTGTCCGGATCGGTGGCCGAGTTCGCATCCTTCACGCTGACGCTGCTCCAGGCGATGACGGCCGAGTTCAGCCGGATGCGCTCGTTCGCCTTCGTCGACGGCATCGACGAGGTGACCGACCATCTCAAGGACGTCGCATCGTTCCTGGAGGTGCGCCACGTCCTGTATCGCGCCGATGTCGTCCGCGACGACGGACACTCCGACTACGGAGCCGTCTTCGCGCGGTTCCTGGAACGGTTCGGGTCGGGCATCGACTCACGCTCCACGATCATCATCACCGGCGATGCCCGAGTGAACTATCACGAGCCCCGCCTCGACGCACTTCGCGTCATCCACGCCCGAGCGCGACGGGTCTATCTGCTGAACCCCGAACCGAAGACCGACTGGAACACGACCGATTCGATCGTCGATGTCTATCGGGGCGGCGTCGACGAGGTGTTCGAGGTGCGGAACATCCGCCAGCTCGGCGAAGCGGTCTTCCGAATCGGATGAATGGTCGCGGCTGAGCGGGTACCAGGCCGGAACGGCAAGCTGGGCCGAACCGTCCTCGAGCACACGTACCCTAGTCTGAGTCCTGGCCGCGACGTCGGCGAGCTCGAACGTGGGATAAGACTCGATCGGCGCAACCCGGCTGACCTGGGTCAGGTTGGCGTAGATCCAGGTGTCGTCGCCGGGTGGGCAGTCGGGGCACTGCTGGGCCTCGAGACCACCGGTGATCACGGATGGCGAGTACGAAGCACTCGCAGCCCTGGCGACGTAACGCTGTACGCGGGCCTGTGTGTTGATCGCGGTCCCAGAAGCCGCTACACGATCGGTAGACCGTGCGTGCCGACCACGATGAGGTCGGCGCGTTCGGCTTCGGCCACCACGGTTACTGCGGTCGCCGGGTCGCCGGGTCGCCGCTCCAGATGATGGACTCGGCACGGACGCCCGCCTTCCGAGCGCGGTCACGACCTGCGGACCGTCGACTCGACGTGCTCGGGGAAAGTCAAACGTCCACGGCGACCGCCTGCGGCGCCTCCGGCTCGGCCCGGCGGCGGCGCGGCAGAGCGAAGGCCAGCAGGAACGTAGCCACGACGGCGAGGACGTTGGCGACCGTGGCCAGTTGCATCGCGTCCGTGAAGACCTGGCGCTCGGCGGAGGTCGCGGCCGACGCGAACGCCACGGACGCTGGAGAAGCATCAGACGGTGGACAGCTGGGAGGGATCGCGGTCGGGTCGGTCTCGTTGGCGCGGTCGTGGAAGCAGACTTTGAACTGCGCCACAGCGCCGTCGATCGCGCCCGCCGGCAACGAGCTCGCGAGGCTTGCCCGCAACTGCGGCTCCACAGCCGTCGCCGCTGAGTCGGCCGTCGAGCCGATGAGCGAGAAGAAGGCGATGCCGATGATCGCCACACCGATCGCGGCGCCCACGCGCTGACCGGTGTTGAGCACGCCCGACGCGGCGCCTGCCTGGTGCGGATCGACGTTGCCCAGGATCACTCCGATCAGCGGCGCGATCACCAGTCCGGAACCCAGGCCGCCGACGAGGAGCGTCGGCGCAAGGTCGATGCCGGCGAGCGTGTCGCCGACCAGGTGGATCGTCACGATCAGCCCGCTGAGGCCAACGATCACCAGGGCACTGCCGATCAGGATCACGGTCCGGCCGAGCCGCGCCTGCGCCTTGGAAGACAGCGCGGACCCCACGAAGCTGCCGGCGGCGAAGGGCACGATCGCCAGACCGGTCGCGAGCGGGTCGAAGCCCAGGCCGATCTGGAGATAGAGGGAGAGCGTGAAGAAGACGGACGTGAAGCCGGCGAAGTAGATGAGCGACATGAGCAGCCCGATCACGAACGGGCGGTCTCGGAACAGGTCGAAGTGCACCAGGGTGGACTCGCCCCGGCTCGAACGGCGCCGCTCCCAGGCCAGGAAGCCCGCCAGCACCGCGAACGACCCGATCAGGCTGGCCAGCGTCCAGAGCGGCCAGCCGGCGTCGCGACCCTCCACCAGGGGCAGCGTGAACATGACCAGGCCGATCGACACCAGCGCCGCGCCGACCAGGTCTGGGCGAGCGCGCACCGGGCTGCGCGTCTCGCGCATGTACCGACCGGCCGCGAACAGCGAGAAGATGCCCACCGGCAGGTTGACCAGGAAGACGGGCCGCCAGTCCAGTCCGGCGATGTTCAATGCGATCAACACGCCGCCGGCCAGCGGCCCCAGGACCGTGGCGATGCCGATCGTGGCGCCGACCGTGCCGAACGCGGTCCCTCGCTCGCGGCCGGAGAAGGAGACCTGGATGGTGGAGAGGATCTGCGGGTAGAGCATGGCCGCGCCCGCGCCCTGGATGACGCGCGACAGGATCAGCAGCTCCGGCGTCGGCGCGATGCCACACGTCACCGACGCGACGGTGAAGACGATCATCCCGGCGATGAACAGGCGCTTGCGGCCGAACAGGTCGCCCAGCCGCCCGCCGGTGATGAGCAGCGCCCCATAGGCGAGCTGATAACCGGAGAGAACCCACTCGATCTGCGCGTAGGACGCCGCCAGGCTGCGCTCGATGGCCGGGATGGCCACGTTCACGATGGTCGTATCCAGGTTCACCATGAACGAGCCGGTGAGGACGATCGCGAGGGCGAGCCACCGCCGAGGATCGGGCACGTCGGCGGCTGTCTGTTGCGGCTGCGTGGCCGCGGTTGCCTCAGCCATTGGATCCGGCCTCCGTTCCCTGGGCCGCGACGACTCGCGAGCCTGCACAGCCACCCACGGCGCGCTGCCGCCCAGGGTGGCGTCCACGATGGTCAGCAGGGCCTCCTGTAGGGTCTCGAGGTCGACCTCGTCGCGTAACCGGGCTCGATGGCGGAGATCGGCGCGAGGCATGGGGTCCGACCGAACCGCCAGGTCAGGTGCCCAGAGTACGTCCCGTGCGTCCGGAGAACGTTACCGGGGACGGCAGCAACCAGAACCGGGGCCTGGCAGCCACGGCCGGCTTGTCAGCCGTCCGCGGCCAGGCCCCCGGGGCCTTGACCCGACTTGGTGGCGGATTCTTCGGCTGCCTTTTACGGTTGGACTGAGGCCGTCGCGCGCGACGCGCCGATTCCAAAAAAAAAGGCGCGCCCACCCAGCCAACGGGCGCTACCGAAATACGACGAAATGGACATCAGACCCAGGGGCGCCCGGCGATGGGACGATCACGGTGGTTCAGGGTCGGCTGAACGTCCTATTGGCACTCTGCCGGGGTATCTCGGGCATACTCCTCCCCCTGGCGGATCGGCGTCCCTGCCGCGAGCCGCGTTCAGGTGTCAAGAAGGAGATCGGTGTGACGAAGATCGTGTTGACCCACGCTGTCGAGGACGTGGAGCGCTGGCTGGGGTTCAAAAAGGAGCGGGCCGATGCGATCGGGGCGATGGGCGGGTCGAACGTCGTCGACCACGTCGCGGCGGATGGCAGCAAGAACGTTGCCATCAGCGCCGATGTCGCCGACCCTGAGGCCATCAAGGCCGGTCTTGCGTCGCCCCCGCCGGAGTTGGCGGCCGCGATGAAGCGGCATGGGGTCATCCCGCCGGTGAGCGCCCACATCGAGAAGTAGTTTCCGTCGCGCGCGACGCGCCTATTCCTAAAGAGGGCGCGCCCGCGGCAGAGATGACGGGCTGTCGCCACGACCGATCATCGAATGACGGGCGCCGAAACACGCACACAGAGTCGAATCCTCATGGCGCGGCTCGACCAGCTTCGCGACGGCTACTCGGTGCAGCGCGACCTCAACTGAGGGCGCATTCGTGAGGACGCGCGCGACCCTCGAGAGCATCGGAGCGCGCCCGACGGCAGGACGCGTTATCCGTGGCGAGCGCGGTCCGCGAGCGGGGCCAGCAACCTGACGTTGAGCCGATGCATGGTGCCGTCGTTCAACTGCAGCTGGAACTGCTGGCAGCGCAGCGCGGGATACCACTGTGCGCGTGTCCGCCAGCGGTACGTGTAGACGTTCGTAGCGGCGTTGAAGTGCAACCCCTGCTGTCCGAGCGGCCGGGTGTGCCGGCGGCTGCCGGGAACGAGGGTACCGGTCGGGCAGGCGCTGTAGCGCTTGTGCCACGGGGAGCCGGACGCCAGGACGTCGAGTCCATAGGCGCCGCCCAGGGTGAAGTGGATTCGCATGATCGAGCCCGCGTGAGCGTTGTTCACGTTCGGTGGCGCATTGGTGGGACTGACCCAGGCGAAGGCGTAGTCGACGGTCGGGTTCGACACCGTGGTCACCACGTCCGCGCTCGTGTTGTCCGTCCCGTCCGGGTCGAGCGTGTCGCTCGACACCGTCACCTGGTTCGTGACCACGCCCGGGGTGTTCGGATTGACTTCGATGATGGGCTGCCTGGAACCGAGCGCGAGGATGCTTGGGAACGTGCATTTCACGTCATTGGGGTCGGCCGTCGACGTGTCGAGATCGCACTCGGAGCTGGACCCGCTGTCCACGTAGTCGAGTCCCGGCGGCAGGTCGTCCAGGACAACCACGTTGCTCGCGGCGTCTGGTCCGTCATTGGTGATGTTCAGCTCGTAGTCATACGGGGTGCCCACCGTCGCGTCAGTCGGGCCGGTCTTCTCGATCGCGAGGTCAGCGGAGAGGGGCGGCGCTGCTGGCACCTCGATCGCCGCGGAGAACTCCGAGGTATCGGTGGCGTAGTCGAGCGTGGCGGTCGCCGTGATCCAACTGCCGACAGGTGTGGCCACGTCCGCCGAGAAGGTGGCATGCCCGGCGCTGTCGGTGTTCACGGTCTCGTCGCCGAGGTACGTCTGACCCTCGCCATAGCCGGACGGATCCTGGCTCGGGCTCGAGAAGAACTGGACCTCGAACGTGTCGCTCGCGCTGCTGTCCAGGGTGCCGGTGATCGTGGCACCCGACTCCGTCAGGGCCACGGAACCGAGGACCGGGAAGTTCTGGAGGCCGTTCGGGCCGGTGTCCGCGTCAAGCGCTTCGGGCGGGTCGTTCGCGGTGACGCCGTCGTTGGCAAGGTCGATCCCCAGCCCACCGTTGGCGAAGATGGCGTTGCTCCAGATCAGATCGCCCATGACGCTGGTGACGGCGACGCCCGCCAGGCCGTTGTGCGCGATGACGTTGGCGCCACTGGACGTCCCGGTCGAGGCTGCGCCGATCGTGTCGAAGTTGTTGCCACCGATGAGGAAGCCGTTGCCGTCGTTGCCGATGCTGCCCGTGCCGCCGGCGCCCGTGCCGACGTAGTTGGACACGAACGTGGCACCGCTGGAGGTGCCTGCGAATTCCACGCCGTTCGACCCGTTCCCGGAGATCACGTTCGACTGTCCGAGGATGCCGTTGGTCGTCGAGACCTTGATGCCGTCGCCGGTATTCCCGAGGTCGGCCGTGCCGGTGATATCGGTGCCGATCAGGTTGTTGGTCACGTGGGTGCCTGCGGCAGAGAAGTTGTTGGCGTACCCCACGCCCGCCTGGCCGTTACCGGAGATGAGATTGCCCGTTACGAGTGTCGGCACGGCCCCATCGGCCACCACGATGCCGTCGCCGGTGTTCCCGATCGCGTCGGTCCCCGTGATGTCCGTCCCGATGGAGTTGCCCTCGACGACGTTGTTGATGGTCTGGCGACCGGGGATCGTCAACTCTGACTGGCCCCGCACCTCCACGCCGGCCGCGTCGTTGCCCGAGATGACATTCCGCGCGGCTTCGGTCGTTCCGCCGATGGTGTTGACGTGTGCGCCAAGGTGGATGAGAACGCCGTCGTTGGTGTTGGCGGCCTGTGCTCCGGAGGCCGTGAGGCCGATGAAGTTGCCCTCGATCGTGTTGTCGTGTGCGCCTGTGGTGGTCAGCACGACGCCGTTCTGGAAGTTGACGATGGCCAGGCCCTTCACGTCGCTGCTCGCGGCCGTGATCGTCAGCCCGTCGGTCGTCGAACCGGCGTTCGTGCCGTCGATGACGATCTCGATCGTCCGTGGGCTGGTCGAGGCGCCCGTCTGGGAATAGCCATCGATCGTGACGGGATCGGTGATCGCGGGAAGCGCCGAGTCGGGTTGGATGGTTTGGACGCCGCTCCCCGGAATGTCGAACGTGATCGTGTCGCTGCCGGACGTGGCGTTGGCATAGGTCAGGGCTTCGCGCAGCGAGGTGATGCAGTCATCCTCGATGACCACGTCCGCGGCTGTCGTCACGACCAGCGGATCGTTCGTACACACGCGGCGCTCGACCGCGCCGGTGTCGTCCTGGCCGCCGTGGGGACGGCTGGCGCCACGCTGGTCGGTTGTCAGGGCCGTGGCTCCGGCGTCGACAGCGGGGCTGCCGGACGTGGGGAGCTCCGTGTCCGTGGGGCCACCGTTGTCCTGCAATGATCCAAGAGCCGGATCGACGCCTGTCTGGTCGGTCGCGTCGGTGAATCCGCCGGCGTCAGCGGTGTTCCCGACCAGGTTGTGGCCGCCGCTGGTGAAGGTGCCTCTGACGTCAGGCCCAAGGGAGGTGGCGGTGTTGCCCGCGACGATCGTGTTGGTGAGGGTGGCGGTAAGGTCGTTCTCGAACCCGCCTCCCTGGCCACTCGAGCTGCCATCGGCAGAGTTGCCGGTGATCGTGTCACTGTCCAGGGTCGCCGTGCCGAAGTTATCGATGCCGCCGCCGTGGGTATCGGTGGAGCCAGCGGCGTGGTTGTCGGTGATCGTGCTGTTCTTGACGACGAGGGTGCCTTCGCTGTAGATGCCGCCGCCGTGGGCGTTGGCGGTGTTCCCGGTCACCGTGCTCCGGATGATCGTCATGTTGCCGCTGCTGTGGACGCCGCCTCCATCCCGAAATCCGCCGCTCGACGGAATCGCGGTGTTGTCCGAGACCGTGACCTCGGTCAGGGTGACGATGCTCGTCGAGTCACCGCTCACGCCGCCGCCGCCCGGGATGACGTCTCCGCCACCCCCCGTGATCGTGAGGCCGCTGATCGAGACGGTTGCTCCCGCGACAGTGAAGATGCGGTAGTCGCCGCCTGTGTTTCGGTGAACGGCCAACACGCGCGCGCCCGGCCCAACGATGTCGATGTGGGTGGTGAGGGTCGGGAGAGCGCCTGTCAGCTCGATCGTTCCAGTGACGCTGCCGGTGAAGGCGATGCTGCTGTCGTCAACGTCGGCATTCGCCGCGTCGATCGCCTCGCGCAGCGTGCATTCCGTGACATCGCACGTGCCGTCGCCCGGGTCGGCGATGGAGTTGACCGTGAAGTTCGCGACGCTGCCGGCGAGCGCCGGACCGGCCGCAATCGTGAGCAGCGACAGGGCGGCGGCGCAGGCAAGCGCAAGCAACTGCGTTGGCGCGTGGCGGTGATTTGGGACCACTGAAACCTCCCGGGACCCCGCCCAACCGCGCCGCATCCGCCCGCGCTCGTCCTCCGAGGTCCCCGGTGCGACTCTAGCGCCGCCTGGGCGATGCGTCAACGCTCTTCGGACGAAGTGGCGCGCCCTTCGTTGACGGGTCGTGGCGCGCTGGTATGCGCCAGATCTGGCAAAATTCATCAGCGAAGACACCCTACTCGGAGCGCAGACGGCACCGGTTACGAGACACCTCAGGGCGTACGGAGAAGCCGACCCGGTATCGAAGATTGACACCTCGGGTCATCGGACGACCAAGACGCTGCACCTCCGGGCGAGTCGATCCGCACGATTCGACTCCACCCTGCCACCAGGCACAGAGTGCGTTGATCCTTCGCTGCATGGAAACGTCGACGTTGACGTCTCACAAGTGCAGCCCGCTTGGGAGGCCGGCAGTGTGGCCTCCTGTGCCGACTGGATCACAACCTCCGAGCAGTTCCTGTACACGGGCAGGAACAGACTTGGTCTCATGCCGATGCGTGTTGAGGTGAATGGCGGTTCCTACCGCTATGCGTTTGGCGGGGATGTCAGTGAGGGCGGCATAGCATGGTTGGCAAGGGCGAGCGTCCTGCTCGGCGACAATACAACCCAAGAGTGGGTCGGCTCCCGAATCCTCAGAGAGAATGGAGCGGCATGTGCCGATGCCAATGCGTTCACAGTCCCGATTCGACGATCGTCGGCCGCGGCCTCGTCATGATCGGGATTGATGACCCGTGAGGGCGACGGCGTGGCGATATCTCCTCGACCCCACACCATCACCCGATCGTGCCGAAGCAACGGCCCACGCAACTCTCCCTCATCGACCGGCCAGCGTCTACGCGACGCCCAAGGCGCTCGCGAGCAACTGCGCCAGATGTTGCGTGTGGTGAAGTAGATCGACCACAGCAGTAGGGCTCGGGAGAAATCCAACTTGTGTATTCCGTCGATGGAGGCGCAGAAGTGGGCCAGACGATGCCCCTCACCGTGCACGTCTGCGCGAGCCCGATGCTGACCCCTTGCTCTTTGCCGTGACGATGTCGATTGCTCCGTAGGCTCTCGCGAGGCGAATCCCTACGGCGGATCTAGTCCCGTCCGTCCCTCAGGTCGCTGTCGGTGGAGCCCGCCCGAGGTCAGAAGTGCGCGAGCAGTCCCACCCCTACGCGCTCATCGTGACCGTCTCATTCAAGATATTGGGCGAACGCGGAGGCCCCTCCGGGCTATTGTCCAGGCGACGACGAACGGATCGAGTTCAACCATGATGCGGAGAACCTAGCGGGGGAGGACATCGATGACGGAGCCGGATCGATCTAACGAGACTGTGGCACGCACCGTTGCAATCTGCCTGTCCGGTGGAGGTCCGCGTCCTTTACAACATCATCCGACCGCACGAGGCGCTCGACTTCGCGATACCCAGCAGCCGCTACCTGGCCGAGCCTCATGAACCCAACCTATTCGGGCCCGAAAGTGTGCCAAATACTTGCCACGGTAAACTGCAATCTGATCTCGATCGGGCTTGCGGAGCGGCCCGCCGGCGTAGGCGGCGGACGTCTGGGAAGCACTCGCTCGCAGGCCGACAGGGCCGAGGCGAGCTCAAGTGACGCACGTCACGCTGAGCGAGGATGGCGTGTCCTGGTCCGATCCGAGGGCCGGCTAACCAGCGCTCGACAACACGGTCATCATGTGATGCGCGGTTGATTGGATCTTCGGCCGCTTATCGACCCCGGCACCCGGGCGGGAGGAAGGCATGACGAAGGCCAGCGCGTCGCCCTTGGTCGATCGCACGATCCGGCTGCACGACGGCCGACAGATGGCGTACTGCGAATGGGGCGATCTTCGGGGTTCGCCGGCGGTCCTGCTGCATGGAATGCCAGGCTCCCGCCTGTTCTGTCCGGACGACGAGGCGACCGAGGCGGCGGGCGTGCGCCTCCTGACGATCGATCGCCCAGGGTATGGACTATCGGACCCTCGACCGGGCCGCACGCTCCTTGACTGGGCGAACGATTACCTCGAGTTCGCTGGACAGCTCGACCTTCCGCCGTGCCCCGTCGTGGGCTGGTCGTCCGGCGGGCCGTATGCCCTGGCCCTGGGCTTCCGCGCCCCCGATCACGTCTCGACGATCGGCCAAGCCGCGGGCAGCGGGCCCATCGACAAGATGACGGGCGCCCTTGACGCGTACTCACCGAATGGCCGCGCCGCCGCCGAGCTGCTGGCCCGCGACCGCGCCGCCGGCATCGCGGCCTTCAACAAGCACCTCGCCTGGTACGCCGGCGACGGCTGGGAGACGATGTTCGCGGAGAGCTGGGGCGAGGCCGACGACCGGGTGCTCGCCGAACCCGAGACCCTCGAGGCAATGAAGCGATGGTTGCGCGAGGGCGCAAGACAGGGCTCGGCCGGATACGCGGCTGACGCGACCGTCGACGCAGAACCGTGGGGCTTCTCAGTGGCCGACATCCGGCAGCCCGTGCACGTCTGGTGGGGAGAGGCCGATCCCAACGTCAGTCGGGCGCACACCGACTACCTTGCCGAGTCGATCCCACGAGCGACTCTGGTCACCTATCCCGGGGAGGGCCATCTCTTCCCGATCAGCCATTGGGGCGAGATGCTCGCCGCCTTGCTCTGACCATCGGATTAGGGCCCGGACCCGTGGCCTCGGCCCGCGACGACCAATGGATCAGCTTTCGGTGCTGCTTGCGCCGTCCTGTTCCTTGTCCTCACTTGAGGGCTCGATCGGCCTGACGCTCTGGTCGTCGGGTCCAGACTGATGGTGGCAACGCGGGGTCGTCAGGCGGGCGGGCGCCCGAGTGGCAGCGTTCGGACCCTATCCACCCGAGTGACGGGTTGGGGGGATGTTTGGTCTCGGGCAAGACACGATCCAATGATCGTGTCTTCGCCCCCGGGCACACATCCCGAGCGATGTAGGCGCTCCCGCGGGGACTGAATGAGTCTGCAGGGGTCAGTTCCCGATGAGGGCGAGCGTCCTCTCGGCGCTCGTGGTCAGCTCGTCCCATCGACCGGTCAGGGCGTTGTACTGCTGGGCGTCGAGCCCGATGTGCACCTCGTAACAGCGCAGCCGTTCGTGGAAGCCGGACCCTCCGAATAGCTCGCGCGCCATGGCTCGGATGCGGGTCGCATCGATGGCCGGATGCCAGGGTGACCAGAACGTCAGCCACGCCACGTCGTAGAGCGGGTCACCGACCAACGAGTTGCCCCAGTCGAACACACCGGTCAGGCGATCGCCATCGACCAGCACGTTGCCCGCGAGCAGATCGCCGTGGATGACCCGACGGTCATCGGGACAGGCGGCGACGAGTCCCTCGAGCGCCGCATAGGCGACATCGAACGACGCTGCGGCACCGGGCACCGACGAGAGGGCCGTACGCCAGCCGCGCATCCTGACATCGTCGCGGTGAGCGACCGACAGCAGGAACTCAGGCCAGGTCGGATACGGCGCCGAGCCGTCGTCGGCCCGCCACAGGCCGTAGCCCGAGCCGGACGGGTCGATCGTCTGCAGCGCATCGAGTGCTCGGAAGAGCGCCGGCAGGATGCGCCCGAAGCCGCGCGCATCGAGCGAGTCGAGATCGACGCCGCGTGCCCGTTCCGAGACGGCATAGACGAGGCCATCGAAAGCCCGACCGATGTCAAGCACGCGCGGGATGGGCAGATCGGGGCCAGCCCACGACGCAGCGCTTCGGTCCTTGGCGTAGTCCTCGCGATAGCGGCCGAAGCGGACCACGAGTTCCCGACCGGCGGCTCGGAAGCCGAAGGCGCTCGACCACTCGCCGCGTGGCAAGCGGCGTAGCTCCTCCACCGCCGGGAAGCGCCGCGATAGGAACGTCCGGACGGAAGCCAGGTCGAGCAGCTGGTCGGACGTCACCATGATGCTATCCGGGGCGGGGAAGGCGCCCGCCCGCCCGTGCGTTCGCAGCGAAGCTGCCCAGGGTCACGGCGAGCGGCTCTGCCATGTGGTCGCCCTAGACCGCCTCGCCATCGACGGCGCGACGACGACCCCCATCGAGTCCCTGCCGCGGCGGCGGTGCCTGCCAGGCGCCACCTGGTCTGCCCAGGCTGTCAGCGCTCGTACGCCAGGGTGAACTGCGAGTCGACAGCTTGCCCATTGGATCGGAAGCAGCGCACGCTGACCGTTTGCGGCGTGCCGTCGGTGCGGATGCCGGCGGCGCCGCAACGGACCGCACCGCCGCCATACGCGGTGACGACGACCGCACCGCCCTTGGGCATCGCCGCGAGCGTCACGGTGTAGCGCCCCGTTCCCTGACGCGTGACGTTGATCGAACCACCGGGGTGTGAGTATCGGTAGTGCTGGCTCGGAAGGTAGGAGGCAGCTCTGGCACGATTCGCCCAGAGGTACGCGTCATGGGTCTGGATCGACCCTTCGGGCCCGATGCCCTGGAGGAACGTCAGATCGAACCGCGCGTCTGCCCTGGTGCCTGACGGATCCCGGCAGATGACCTCGGCGACCATGTCCGCGCCGGCGGGTCCCCAGCTCTCGACGCCACAGCTCGGCGCGGCCTCAAGAGCGCCCGGCGCGACGCCGTCGCGCGGTAAGCCCGAACCAGCGTAGGCGGTGACCTGGATGTCGCCGCGGGTCGAGCCGAGCCCCGGCAGCGTGACCTGATAGTCGCCCGCCGATGGGTGGTGGACGGTGTTCGTACCACCGCTGCTATCGAAGCTGTATGTCGCATCCGGTGCGTAGTCGACGGCCGATCCGGACCGGTCGGCCCAGAGATAGGCGAGCGGCCCGGGATCGCCGTTCGAGTAGAGATACGTCAGGGTGAACGGGGAGTCGGCCGGCGCGCCGGTGCGGGTGGTGCAGGTGACGTCGATGAACTCGTCGCCACTCTCGTACCAGTCCAGGACGTCGCAGTACTTGCCCGACTTCCCCAGCGCCGTCACGTGCGGCACGCCACCGAGCACACCCATCCCTCCGAGGGTCACGAGATAGGCCCCGGTCGCGCTCCGTGAGACCGTGTCGTTGCCGCCGAACCAATTGCCCTGATCGTTGGCCGCGAGCGCGGAAGACGCGGTCTTGTCGCGCTCGGTCACCCAACCCCACTCATCGACGTACTTCAGTGCAGGCCGGATGGGCGCTGCGCCTTGGACCGGAACAGCGCGCTCGACGTTTCGTGCGAGGGCCGAACCACCCGTGGCCATGAGAAGCATGCCGGCGCAAGAGGCGAAGACCAGAGCGACTCTCGGCGACCAGATGCGCGTGCTCGTGGACATCTCAGCCTCGGGGTGACGGGTTAGGCTGCTGGCAGGATAGCCCCTCCCCCCAGGCGGTCGATCGTCGCCTCTCATTGGCCAAGCGAGATCGCGCTCAGGTCCACGACCAGCAGGGCGCCGGCGATGACCACCGGCACGATGACCTCATCGTGTGGGTCTTCGCGGTGTTCAGCCACGCCTTGGAGTTCTCGGCGCCGCATCGCGGATGCGGTCGGCTGCGCATGCTCGCAAGGAGCGCCGTCGCATCCGGTCAGGTTCGGGCGAACGACCTCACGCGCGCGACCGGTGCGACCTCGATCCCGTTGCGGCGTGCTGGCTCAGCCCTCCAGGATCCCCGGTGACAGCGATCCAACAGAGATGGCGGTGATGCGGATGTACGACAGCGATGCGCCGCCGCTCAGGACCCTGCATTGCAGCTTCGCGCTGCCGGCCGAGGCGAGCTCGTGCGCGGTCTGCAGATACAGACCGGTGGATCCGGTCGGACCGCCGTAGCTACCGATCAGATCGTTGTCCGTGGCGACGACAAGCTGGCACTCGACCGGTTGCGCTGCGCCGTCCGTCAGCACGGCCTTGGCTTGGACATACCAGGCGCCGGCGGGAAGCGACAGAGACTCGACCGTCTTGAATGTGCCGCTGGCGATGTTGACGCTGGCCGCCTCGTAACCCGAGATGACGAGCGGCGTGCCGCTGCCCGACGTGCTCGACGCGCCTCCGAACGCCTTGCGCGTCAGCTTGCCGGTCTTGATGGCGAAGATCCGCTCGTAGGTCGTGGTGAACGTGCTCGCCGACTTGCACTGGAGGTTCACCCTCCCGGCAGAGCTGAAGCCGTGGGCGATCTGCACGCCCTCTTCCTCGGTGTTGCCCTGCTGCCCGGTGTCGTAAAGACCGACCTGCGTCCGGTCGAGGTCCGTCCCGAGAGACAGCTGGCACGAGACGTGGCTCGTCGCGTTCGGCGCGTCGTTCGCGACGTCGGCCTTGCCCAGGATCCACCACCTGCCGGCCGGGAGGTTCAGGCTGTTCAGCGTGTGGTACGTGTTGTCTCCGGTGTGAGCGGCGCCGACGGTGGCCCGGAAACGCGCCTGCGGACTGTTCGTCCCGGAGGTGAAGACCTCGACCGCGGTGAACCGCATGACCGAGAGATGGATCTCCCCGGCCCCCGCATCGGTCCTGCAACTCAGCGCCGCGTCCCACATGCTCGAGCTCGTGGCCAGGATCGTCAGGTACATCGACGAGTGGGAACGTCCGGTCGCGCCACTGGTGAGCAGGACCGACGTCCGATCCGTGGCCCCGGCCGGCCCGTCCAGCTCGCATTGCGTCTGCTCGCCCGTGACGTAGGACGCAGCGTCGTTACTGAGCATGGCCGTTACGGTCACCCACCAGGTCCCCACCGGGATGGGCATGACGATCTCGCCGGCGAACGAGCCGCTGTTGATAGCCAGCAAACCGTCGTACTGGCCGTAGATGACCGTAGGGCTCGTGGCACTCGCCGGCGCCGCGCCGAGCAGCGTCAGCAGCAACGGCAGAGCCGCGATGATCGATCGTGATCGGAGGCGTCGCGACATGGATCTCCCTTGGTTCGCCGGCTTGGAGCCGGGAGCATGGTCTGCCGGTTCATGGGCGTCAAGTGAGCGCCACAGCTGCGGCCGGGCTGACGTTCGACGGACGGCGAAGATTCGCCCGTCAAGATGGGCTCCCGCCGCCCGTGACCTGATCGCAGCGCCACGGTGCCCGAGCTGCCGCTTCGCCGGAACGGCGGCCTAGAACCTACGTGGTGCGACGCAGTGCGACTCGGGAGCACAGAACGCGTAGCATCGAACCCAACATGCCAGCAGACGAGATCGATCTGCGTGCGGCAGTCGTCTGCTCTGCCAGAAACACAGCGAAACCCTCGTCCCGAAGCCCGTGCACGCCGGATGATCGTTCGTAGCTAGGTCTGGCGATGTCGGGCGCAGTGATGCGCAGTAGGGCTGGTGGAAGCAACGCCGGCATCGCGACTCCGGCCTGCAAACGCGATCGCGGCCCCGACCACCTCACTCCGATCGCTGACTCAGCCGTCAATGGTTCGACTAGATGATGGCCTTCGGGCTGGTCTGACCGTTGGCGCCTCCGACCACGACGACCTCGTCGCCGATGGCCGCGATGGCGACGGCCTGCGCCATCGCAAATGCTGGGTCGTCAGGCAGCCGTGTCCAGGTTGTCGCGTCGGCCGATGTCCAAATGGCGGCACCATCCTGTCCGTATCCCGCGGCCATCAGGCCTGAACCCACAGTGGCGACGCCATGCATCACGGCATCGTGGAGACCGGCCGCATCAGCCGACCGGATCCAGCTGGTCCCGTCGGAGGAGGTCCACACGGCAGCGCCATTGGTTCCCTGTCCAACGGCCACGAAACCCGAAGGTCGAGCGACGATGGCAAGCATCGCGGCGTCGGTGAAATCGGGCTGCGACGGGAGCCGCTTCCAGTGGCTGCCATCAGCGGATGTCCACACGCTGGCGTCCGCTCCGCTCGGACTTTTGCTCTGTATCGAGCCTACCGCGACGAGTCCCTTCGGGCCGACGGCGACGTCCGCGATCCGCGCGTTCGCAATGTCCGGCGCGTCCGCGACCTGAGTCCAGGAATCTCCCGTGGCGGAGGTCCACACTCGGCCCCCGTAGACGAGAGGTTCGGGCGTGACCACTTCGGTCCCGACACCGACATACTGACCAGCGATCGAGGCGAACCGGACGGGCTCCGCAGTGTTTTCGCCGACGAACGCGGGCGCCAGAGTCCACGTCGTGCCATCGAATGTCACCTCGCCGGTCGTGACACATTCGCCCGTGCCCGCGCATGGCACCCCGAATGCGGTGAGGCCGGCCCCGGTCGTCACCACCGAGTCGAGCGGCATGGTGCTCAGTGCCGCTTGCCCTGGAGTCGCCTGCCACGTCGTGCCGTCGGCCGAGGTCCACACCGCCCCGGGACCCCGAAGACCGCTGCTTCCCACTGCTGTGAAACCGGTGCTGCCCGCGATAACGTTGCGCACCGCCCCACCGACTGCATTGGGCAGGTCAGCGACCCGATGCCAACCGGACTGGGGCGAGCCGGATGACGCGCTCGTGGGCGCTGCGCTGACCGGCGCCGCCGATGTGGCCGCCGTGGACGGCGCGCTGGACGCACCCGGTGCCGAGGATCCGCAGCCAACGAGGAGCGCTGCACACGCAACCGCCGCGACAAGCCCAGAACGCATAGAGCCTCCATCCGCAGCATGGGCCGCGTCTGGGAGGCAGTCTGGCACCTTGCGGTCCGCTCCGATAGACGCCAGATGCAGGCGGTAGGCAGCCGCCAGTGGTAGCTCGCGCGAACGTCAGGCCCCCGGGTCCCGCTCCACCGACCATCGGCTCGGCGGCCTCGCGCTTGCGCTGACCGGCCGGCGCGTCTAACGTTCCCGGCGGCTACAGATCGACCTATCCGGAGAGCGCTCGTCCGTGCTCCGACGCACTGCACGTCCATCGAGATTCCTCGCGACCGTCGTCTTCACCGACATCGCTGGCTCGACCGAGCTTGCCGCAAAGGTGGGCAACCAGCAGTGGCGCCGCATCCTCGAGCGCCACAACGCGCTCGTGCGGGCGGATCTGCGGCGCTTCGGTGGGCGCGAGGTCGACACTGCGGGAGATGGCTTCTTCGCCACCTTCGAGTCCCCCGGGCCGGCCATCGATTTCGCGCTGGCGCTCGCGTCCGAGGCCCCCGACCTCGGCGTCGAGATCAGGGCCGGAGTCCACATCGGCGAGGTCGAACTGATCGGTGGCAAGGCGGGCGGGTTGGCCGTCCATGTCGGCGCGCGTATCGCCGCGCAAGCGCCACCGGGCTCGGTCCTCGTGTCGAGCACGGTCAAGGACCTGGTCGCCGGTTCCGACGTTCGTTTCGAGGACCTCGGCGATCGGGAGCTCAAGGGCGCCGGATCGTGGCATCTGTACGTCGCGTATGCCGCCCTGGCATCCCGCGGCACAGAAGGTGATTCCAGTGAAGCGGATCTCCGCGCGGACGCCCGGCTGGAGCGATCCGAGGCCGAGGCGGCCAAGGCGGCCGGATGGCGAGGGTTCGTCCGCTCGCGGCGGGGTCGCGTGCTCGTCGTGCTGCTCGTGGTCGTCCTGGTGGGCAGTGCCTCGATCGCCTACCTGACCCGCGGGCCGACGCTCCTTGCCGGCGTCCCGCCCGACTCGATCGGCCGGATCGACGCTGGGGCCGGCGGCGTCGTCGCTGCGTTGCCGACCGGGGTGCTGCCCGATGGCATCGCGTTCGGCGATGGCTCGCTCTGGGTGACCGATACGACCGACGGCACGCTCCTCCGCGTCGATCCGGCGGCGGGGCGAGTGGTCCAGACCATTCAGGTCGGCGACAGCCCGGACAGCGTGACCGATGGATCCGGCGCCATCTGGGTCGCCAACGGCGGTGACCGGTCGATCTCCCGCGTCGATCCGGGCACGAACAGGCAGGTCACCACCATCACCGTCGGCAACGGTCCGAGCGGCGTGGCCGCGGACGATCGAGCGGTGTGGGTCACGAATCGGCTCGATGGGACGCTGTCCCAGATCGACCCGTCGACCGACACGGTGACGTCGACCGTGCCCATCGGGATCACGCCCGACGGCATCGCCGACGGCGCCGGGTCGCTATGGGTCACCGACCTTGATGCTGGGGATGTCCTGCGCCTCGATCCGGCCACCGACGAAGTGACCGGTCGCGTACCAGTCGGCAATGGCCCGTCGGCCATCGCAGCCACGAGCGATGCGGTCTGGGTGGTCAACAGCCGGGACGGCACCGTCTCGCAGATCGACCCGACGGCAGATCGTGTCGTCGCCACGGTGGCGGTCGGGGACGAGCCGACATCGATCGCCATCGGCGCGGGAGCGGTGTGGGTCGCCGTCGCTTCGACCTCCGAGATCCTCCGCATCGATTCGACGGACGGCCAGATCACGCGCCGCATCGCCGTCACGAGCAGTCCGCGGGCGATCGCCATGGCCGGTGCCGACCCGTGGTTCACGGCTCAGGCCGTGGCTGCCTCGAGCCACCGTGGCGGAACGCTCGACATCGTCGTCGCCGCCGGGACATCTCCGCCTGCCATCGACCCCGTGCACCTCTACGACACCATCACGACCGGATTCGAGACGGGCCCGATCCTGCTGGTCACGAACGACGGACTCGTGGCGTACAAACGGGTCGCCGGATCCGACGGGTTGACATTGACCGCGGACCTCGGGACGGCCATCCCAGCACCCACCGATGGCGGCTTGACATACACCTTCCAGCTCCGCGCCGGGATCACGTACTCGGATGGGCAACCGCTCCGCGCGAGCGATGTCCGACACTCTTTCGAGCGCGCCATCGCGACCGACGCCATAGCGGCCGATGTGTACAGCGCGATCGTCGGGGCCAGCCAGTGCGCGAGCGCCGCGTCATCATGCGACCTCTCGCAGGGCATCGTCACCAACGACCAGACGGGCTCGGTGACCTTCCATCTGACGACCGCGACCCCTGGATTCGTGACCAGCTTGACGCAATCGGCGGGCGACATCCTTCCGTCGAGTGTCCCATTCGACGCTGCGACCTCGCCCCTGCCGGCCACTGGGCCCTACGTCATCGCCTCAGCCAGCACGCAGGCCGTCCGCCTCGTCCGGAATCCGCACTTCGTCCAATGGTCGGTCGACGCTCAACCCGACGGTTATCCGGACGAGATCGACTTCACGGCCGTACCAGCCGGCACCGATGAGGTCGGGATGGTCGAACAGGGCACCGCCGATTGGAGCAGTGACAGCATACCGACCGACCGGATGCCAGAACTGCAGACGCGATACGCCGCGCAGTTGCATGTCGTCCCGACCTACCTGACCTTCTTCGAATTCATGAACACCACCACGGCGCCGTTCACCGATCCGAACGTCCGCCGAGCGGTGGATCTGGCGACCGACCGCGAGGCGGTCATCGCGGCTTACGGCGGCCCATTGAGCGGGCGCGTCACCTGCCAGTCCATCCCGCCCGGCTTTCCCGGCTATGTGCCGTATTGCCCCGACACCATCGCTCCCAACCCGGAAGGCACGTGGACGGCTCCCGACCTGGCGACCGCCAGGGACCTGATCGCGAAGAGTGGCCTGGCGGGTACGCCGGTCGATGTGACCGAAGCGGACACCCCCGGATTCCGCGAAGTGGGCCAGTATTTCGTTTCTCTCCTCGACCAGCTCGGATTCGCGGCGACGGAGAAGTTGCTGCCGTTCGACGACTTCTTCGCGGCGGTCGGCAGCACCTCGACATCGACCTTCCAGATGACGGGCTACTGGTTCTCGCAACCGAACCCCGACCCGGCCGAGGTCTTCCTCGGCACCTTGACGTGTCCTGGCTTCGCGGCTGCCGGGGATCTGGACGACAACTCCTCACACTTCTGCGATCCGGCCATCGATCAGCGCATCCTGGACGGGATCGCCACGAGCGCGACCGATCCGACGGCGGCGGATGGGATCTGGGCCGAGATCGACCACCGGATCACCGACGAGACACCATTCGTGGCGGCCTTCAATCCGACCGAGATCGACCTCGTCTCGCAACGTGTCGGCGGCTTCCAGGTCCACCCGCTGCTCGGGCTGATGCTGGACCAGCTCTGGGTCCGCTGAGCCGGACGACGGTCGCTGCCGGGTCGTGGGCTGCACGCCGTACGGCTGCGGGTAGCCCCTCCTGGTCCAGGTCTGGCTGGTCAGCCCGGGTTCGCAGTCGTCTGAGGATCGAGCTTCTGGCAACCGACGATCGTCGACGCGGCAACGACCTCGAGTGCTTGACAGCCACGTTGACAGCCACGGCGGTGGACTACCGCCTGAAGTTACCCCGGTTTCGTGGACACCTAATCTGTTGGCGCCGAGCGCGCCAGGGAAGGAGTCCACGATGGGGAGGCGACGCGAATACACGCCGGAGTTCCGGGCCGCTGCCGTGCACATGGTCCGCACCTCGGGCCAGTCGGTCCGATCGGTCGCCCTGGATCTGGGCGTCTCGAACCAGATGCTGGGCGTCTGGATCCGCCAGTTCGAAGCCGCCGATAGCGCACCGCTCGCAGCCGCCGA
>PNAP01000106.1:0-487 GCA_003169735.1 Chloroflexota bacterium
GAGAGGAGGGGAGCCGGCCCGTCCCGTCATCGGGAGCGGGCCGGCTCGAGCGGACGGTCGCTGTCCGCGGCCAGACGCTGGCCAAAACGAACGAGCGATCGACCGACCGCATGGCGTACCGGACGGCGTCGGGCGCGACGGTCGACCTGGCTGGCCAGCCGGTGCTGGCGGGCCTCGTGAAGGTCGCGCATCTGGCGCTCGTGGGCCAGCTGCATGCGGAGATGTGCGTAGCTCTTCATGGCGTTCTCACCCCCTTTCGTGGAGTTCGGTCGTTCGACCGGTCAGTCGTCATCTGGGTCGTCCTCCTCGTTGTCGTCGTCAAGTGAGCGGCCGGTGTAGGTCATAAACACGGCTTCGAGCGTTCGGGCCGTGCCGTGATCCCGGACCGCGAGGTCTTTGAGTTCGTCCGGTGTCCCCTCGACGACCAGGCGGCCGTCGTTGAGGATCCCGATGCGGCCGCAGAGCCGCTCGGCCTCGGCCAGGTCGT
>PNAP01000106.1:499-3403 GCA_003169735.1 Chloroflexota bacterium
GTCGTCGGTTCGTCCATCAGCAGCAGCATCGGGCTCGTCAGGATCGACCTGGCGATGGCGACCTTCTGCTGCATGCCCCGGCTCATCTGCTCCAGCGGACGGCCGAGTCGTGATTCGTTGATGCCGAGGCGGGCCATGATGGCGATCGCCTCTCGGCGGGCGGTCGTCGCATCCATGCCATAGAGCCGGGCGGCGTAGATGAGGTTCTCTGCCGGGGAGAGTTTCTTGAAGAACGCCGCATCGACCGATACGCGGTTGATCATCCGCTTGACGGCCATCTCGTCCCGTTCGATGTCGTGTCCGAAGACCTCGACGCGTCCGGTATCGAGCGTCAGCAGGGTGCTGACGAGGCGGATGAGGGTCGATTTGCCGCCGCCGTTCGCGCCGAGGATCCCGTACACCTCGCCACGCTCGATGCGCAGCGAGACGTCATCCACGGCCATGACGGGCTTCTTCTTGCGCCCGACCATGAAGCGCTTGGTGACGTGATCGACGAGAAGGGCCGGCGGGCCGGCGGGCCGGGCGGCTGCCCCAAGAGCAGGCAGCACGTCAGGCTCGGCAGCCTCGAGCGGCGCGGGCGCGGCCGCCGCCGGTCGGGGTTCGATTGAGATGGCCATCGGTTGGTGCTCCTGGTGGTGGGATGTGGTTGCCGACATGGGCCCCCGACTGGTGGGGAGGGCGGCTTCCCTGCATCCCTCGCACGAAACGAGGCATCAAAAAAGCCGGGGGGCCCGATCTGGCCCTCCGGCTTCAGCGGTTCGGCTCTACAGCCGGCGCACGCTCACGAAGGGCACAGATCTCCCGCAACGAAACCGCCGAGAGGCGCCTTCGTCCGCAGCACGATGGCTGCGTTGCTGCTGAGGAGATTGGTCGTCATCTGTTTGGTGCCGCTCCTGTGATGGCGCGCGCGGTTGCGCGCAGCGCCGGAATTAGAGCATGCCGCTGCGGGGCCTGTCAACCGCGACGTCGAGATCACCGCCACGGGCCGTCCACGGCGGAGCAATCGAATTTCCATGTGCCACAGCCTCGGGACCGGGAGTAGAGTTCGCCGGTCGCTGCCCGCGCGGGGATGCGACCCACGACGATCGCCAGCGTTGCTCGAGGGCCGGAGCCGTCCTCGAGCGTAGTTCGAGGGTATTCGGAGGTTCGCCGCCATGGTCAACGCACGAGTGCGCGTTCGTCACGCGCGCCCGCTCAGCCTCCTCGTCACCGCGTTGACCGGCGCGCTGCTGGCCATCGGCCTGCTGCCCAGCGTCGCCACGGCGACCTCCTTCGCCGCCCGCGCGTCGGTCGCCGGCGGTCCGCAATACGTGGGCGACAGCACCGGCACGACGTTTACCTTCACGGTCGAGAACACCGGCTGGCCGACCAAGATCGGCGCGGTCAGGATCGCCCGGCCGTTTGCCGCGTGGACCGTCACCGCGTGCCCCGGCGCACCGGCCGGCTGGACAGCCACGAGGAGCACCAGCAGCTGCATCTTCAGCAGCCCGTCCGGGCCGTCCGGTGACGTCGGCCCGGGTCATACGGCGACATTCATGGTGACTGCCACGACCGTGCCCGAGGCGACGGACATCTCGGGCCGGTGGAAGGTGGTCGTCAGCAGGACGAGCTCCTTCGCCGACCCCTCGAACGTGCGCCAGGCCGGCGCCATGGGCACAGGCCTCAAGACGGAGGCCTATTCCTTCCAGATCCTGTCGGCCGTCGTCAGCGCGGTGCCGGCCACGCCCGGCGCCGCCTGCCCGGCGGCGTCAACCAGCGCGCCTGCGGCGAGCACGGGCCACGTCATCGTCATCTGCGGCCGCAACCGGAGCACTGCCGCGCACAAGCCCAACGGCGCCCACTCGTCGCTCGGTGGCACGTTCATCGCCAGTCACGGCGCGTTCTCGTCCCGGCCGGTCGCGCCGAGCACGACCAGCCATGTCCTGGGCGACTGGTCGAACGTCACGATCACCAGCTCATCGGGGTCGGGCAAGACGATCGTGGCCGAGATCGGCCGGCTCTCCGAGCATTCGCCCGAGACGACGCTGACCGGCTTCACGGCGCTCAACAGCCCACCGACCGTCACGACCAGCGCCGGCTCTACGGCGTACACCGAGAACGACCCGCCGACCGCCATCGATGCCGCCCTGACCGTCAGCGATCCCGATGACAGCTCGCTCGTCGCGGCCAAGGTGCGCATCAGCGCGGGCTTCGTCTCGGCCAGCGACACGCTCGGCTTCGTCAACCAGAACGGCATCACGGGCAGCTACAACAGCGCCACCGGGGTGCTCACCCTCAGCGGCAGCGCGAGCGTCCCCGACTACCAGGCTGCCCTGCGCTCGGTCACCTACCAGAACTCGAGCGACACCCCGACACCGAATCGCACCATCGCCTTCAGCGCCAGCGATGTCCATGCCTTCGGGTCTGAGGCGACCAAGAGCATCGCCATCACCGCGGTCGACGACAGCCCCGTCGCCGTCCCCGACAGCGCCACCGTGGCCGAGGATTCGGGCGCCAGCGCGATCGACGTGCGGGCCAACGACACCGACGTCGATGGTGGGCCAAAGACGGTCATATCGGTCAGCGACCCGCCCAACGGCACAACGTCGATCACCGGCGGTGGCACCGGCGTCGACTACACCCCCGATGCCAACTACTGCGGCGGGGACACCTTCAGCTACACCCTCAACGGCGGCTCGAGCGCCCTCGTCACGGTGACCGTGACGTGCGTCAACGACGCACCCACGAGCACGGCTCCGGCGACGCGCACCACGGCCGAGGACACGACCGCCGCCTTCACTGGCGGCAACACGCTGTCGGTCGGTGATGTCGACAACCCGAGTCTGACGGTGGCCCTGTCGGTGACCCACGGCACGCTGACCATGAGCACGCTCACCGGCTTGAGCTTCAGCGTCGGCACCGGCA